>NZ_JBHZGN010000060.1:0-1236 GCF_049334135.1 Metapseudomonas cellulosilytica
ATCCACCCTTGTATCTCGACTAGCGTCCTTTCAAAGAGCGATAGTCCCCGACTGATCATCGGGGGAGGGTCAGGAAGCCGTATCCACCCTTAGGCCTCGAGCTTGCGACGTAGATAGTGCTCCGGCCCTCCACACTCACTCGAACAGCTCGAACGGTATCCAGGGCCCACCCTAGGTGAGAGCTCGCATTCACAAGGTCGAGCCGGGTGCAGTGATGATCTTTCTGGAGCGTTTAAGGAGTTTGTATGTCCAGCATCGTCGGCATCGACATTGCCAAGCACAGTTTCGATATCGCCACCGTCCAGGCCAATGGCAAGTACCGCACGAAGGCCAAGCTCGCCAATAGCGCGGCTGGCTTCCGGGTCTTGCAGGAGTGGCTGCTCACGTACAGCGAGCCGGGCGCTTGGGTCGTGATGGAGGCCACGGGCATCTACCACGAGGGCCTGGCGGAGTACCTGCACGGCCTGGGGTACCGTGTGTGTGTGATGAACCCTGCGCAGATCGCCCATTACGCTAGCAGCCAGCTGCAGCGGGTGAAGACGGACAAGGTCGACGCCAAGCTGATCGCCGAGTACGGCGCCCGCCATCAGGACGAATTGCGCGCCTGGCAACCGGAGCCGCCGGCCATTCGCCGCCTGCGTGCCCTGGTTCGCCGCCTGCAGGACCTGCAGGAGATGGAGCAGATGGAGCGCAACCGTCTGGACGTGGCGGATGCCAGTGTGCAGGACTCGATCCGCTCGGTGCTGCAGCACATAGAGCGGCAAATTGCTGAAACCCGGCAGGCGATCCAGGACCACATCGACAGCGATCCGGACCTGCGCGGCAAGCGTGACTTGCTGACCAGCATCGATGGCATCGCAGACAAGACCGCGGCCCTGCTGCTCGCCGAACTGGGTGATCCCCTGCAATTCACCAGCGCTCGAGCCATAGTCGCGTTTGCCGGGCTGAATCCCCGCTTGCAGGACTCCGGCAAGCACAAAGGCCATGTCCGCATCTCGCGCATCGGCTCATCTCGCCTGCGGGCGGGCCTGTACATGCCGGCAGTGGTCTCGATATCGCATAACGCGGCCATCCGCGCCCTGGCGAAACGCCTGCGGGCGCGTGGCAAGGCGGGCAAGCAGATCGTTTGCGCGGCGATGCGCAAGCTGCTGCACATCGCCTATGGCGTGCTGAAATCGGGTCGGCCATTCGATCCGAAACTGGCCCTTGCCCACTAAGGGGCAAGACGGTATCTAC
>NZ_JBHZGN010000061.1:0-1195 GCF_049334135.1 Metapseudomonas cellulosilytica
TACCGCGACGTGCAACTGGTGAAGCGCTTCTCCACCGTCGGTATGGGCCCGTCCCAGGGCCGCCACTCGGCGCTGCCCACCGCACGCCTGGTCGCCCAGGCCACCCGCCGCAGCATCAGCGAAACCGGCGTGACCACCGCCCGCCCGCCCTTTGAGGCGGAGAAGCTCGCGCACGTTGCTGGCCGCGCGTTCGACCCCTATCGCCAGACCGCCATGCACAGCCGCCATGTGGCTGCCGGCGCCAAGTTGATGCCGGCCGGCATCTGGCAGCGCCCGGCGTTCTACGGCAAAGCTGAGGACCGCGAGCGCTGCATGCAGGAAGAGGCCCGCCACGTACGCGAGAAGGTCGGTCTGATCGACGTCTCGACCCTGGGTGGCCTGGATGTGCGCGGCCCGGACGCCGCCGAGCTTCTGGAGCGCATCTACACCCTGCCCTTCAAGAAGCAACCGGTGGCACGCACGCGCTACGCGCTGATGACCAACGAGCACGGCGTGGTGATCGATGACGGTGTTTGCGCGCGCCTGGCCGACAACCACTTCTATGTCACCGCTACCACCAGCGGCGTGGATCGCATCTACCAGCAGATGCTCAAGTGGAACGCCCAGTGGCGCCTTAACGTGGACATCGCCAACGTCACTGCCGCCCTGGCCGCGGTGAACCTGGCCGGGCCGCTGTCGCGCAAGGTGCTGGAGAAGCTCTGCGACGACGTCGACCTGTCCGCCGAAGGCTTCCCCTACCTTGCCGTGCGTACCGGCACCGTGGCCGGTATTCCGGCGCGGCTGATGCGCGTCGGCTTCGTCGGAGAGCTGGGCTACGAGGTCCACGTACCGGCCCGTCACGGCGGCAAGCTGTGGGACGCACTGATTGAAGCCGGCGCTGAGTTCGGTATCCGCCCCTTCGGCGTCGAGACCCAGCGCCTGCTGCGTCTGGAAAAGGGCCACGTGATCATCAGCCAGGACACCGACGGCATGACCCATCCGGGCGAGATCGACATGGAATGGGCCATCGGCCGCAAGAAAGCCTTCTTCGTCGGCAAACGGTCTATCGAGATCCTCGAAGCGCAGCCACTGAAACGCAAGCTGGTGGGCTTCACCCTGCCCAGGGGCAGCGCGCAACCGCTGGAAGGCCACCTGGTGCTGAACGGCCCGGACATCAGCGGCAACGTCACCTCCTGCGAGTACTCCGGCACCCTCG
>NZ_JBHZGN010000062.1:0-851 GCF_049334135.1 Metapseudomonas cellulosilytica
ACGTCGTCACGCTTGGTGCCGCGCAGCAGGGCGCCGATGTTCTCACCAGCACGACCTTCGTCGAGCAGCTTGCGGAACATTTCCACGCCGGTGCAGGTGGTCTTGGTGGTCGGACGGATGCCGACGATTTCGATTTCCTCGCCCACCTTGACGATGCCGCGCTCAACACGACCGGTTACCACGGTGCCGCGGCCGGAGATGGAGAACACGTCTTCGATCGGCATCAGGAACGGCTGGTCGATGGCACGCACCGGCTCCGGAATGTAGGAGTCCAGGGTTTCAACCAGTTTACGAACGGCGGAAACGCCGATTTCGTTGTCGTCCTTGCCTTCCAGAGCCATCAGAGCGGAACCGATCACGATCGGAGTGTCGTCGCCCGGGAAGTCGTAGGTGTTCAGCAGGTCGCGAACTTCCATCTCGACCAGTTCCAGCAGCTCGGCGTCGTCAACCATGTCGGCCTTGTTCAGGAACACGACGATGTAGGGAACGCCTACCTGGCGGGACAGCAGGATGTGCTCGCGGGTCTGCGGCATGGGGCCGTCAGCAGCGGAGCAAACCAGGATCGCGCCGTCCATCTGGGCAGCACCGGTGATCATGTTCTTCACGTAGTCAGCGTGACCGGGGCAGTCAACGTGAGCGTAGTGACGAATGGCGGAATCGTACTCAACGTGGGAGGTGTTGATGGTGATACCGCGAGCTTTCTCTTCCGGCGCGTTGTCGATCTGGTCGAACGCACGAGCGGAACCGCCCCAGGTCTCGGAGCAGACCTTGGTCAGAGCAGCAGTCAGAGTGGTCTTGCCATGGTCAACGTGACCAATGGTGCCAACGTTGACGTGCGGTTTGTTACGTTC
>NZ_JBHZGN010000063.1:0-719 GCF_049334135.1 Metapseudomonas cellulosilytica
GCGCGCTCCATCTTGCGATGGCAGGGCGGGTAATCCATCACGGCGTAGTGCTGGGTGGAGCGGTTGTCCCAGATCGCCATGCTGTTGGGCTTCCAGCGCCAGCGCACCTGGTACTCCGGTACGTAGGCCTGGCTGATCAGGTAGCGCAGCAGGTCGCTGCTGCCCATGCTGAGGTCCTGGCCATACCGGACACGCTCCGGCGTGTGGTAGTTGGTGAAGTGGGTGGCGAAGGCGTTGACGAAGAGAATCTTCTCGCCGGTTTCCGGGTGGATGCGCACCACCGGGTGCTCGGCGTCCGGGTACATGGCCTTGAGCGCCAGGCGCTTCTCGATGGGCATGGCGGCGCCGAAGCTCCACTCGATGCTGTGGCGGGCACGCAGGCCCTCGATGCGCTGCTTCACGTCTTCCGGCAGCTTTTCGTAGGCCAGGGCCATGTTGGCCCACATGGTGTCGCCGCCCACCGGCGGGCACTCGACGCAGCGCAGCACGCAGCCCATGGGCGGTTGCTCGCGCCAGGTGGCGTCGGTGTGCCAGGCGTTCTCGTAGCGGTCGTTGGGCTGCTCCGGATTCTTGTAGATGCGCACCAGGCCCGGGTGCTCCGGGTCGCTGCCGGCCACCGGATGGTCTTCCAGCTCGCCGAAGCGACGGGCGAAGGCCACATGCTCGGCACGGCTGATGTCCTGGTCGCGCAGGAACAGCACCTTGTGCTGGAGCAGCAG
>NZ_JBHZGN010000064.1:0-562 GCF_049334135.1 Metapseudomonas cellulosilytica
CTTTGAAGTCGGGGATCTGCCGCTGCAATTCCTCGAGCGACAGACGTCCGACAGGCCCTGTCCAATTCGGCTCATCCCCCAGGCCCTCGCAGAAGAACAACGTGCGCAGGCGGGGCATGGAGCGCTCCAGGCGGGCCAACTCTTCGCGGAAGATGATGTCTTTCGGGGTGCGTGCACTGTGCACAAAGATGATGTCCAGATCGGCGTGCAGATCTGCAGCGGCGCGGGTCATAGCCATCAGCGGCGTAATCCCGGAGCCGGCTGACAGGTACAGCAGCTTGCGCGCAGGGCCGGCAACCGGCGTGAAAATGCCTGCCGGGCCGGATGCGACTAAGGCATGGCCAGCCTGCAGGTTGTCGTGGAGCCAGTTGGAGACAGCGCCGCCGGGTACCCGTTTGACGGTAATTGAGAACGTGAACGGACGGGTTGGCGTCGACGACAAGGTGTAGCAGCGCGACACCGTCTCCCCGTTGATCACTGGCGAGACGGTGAGGAACTGGCCCGGCTCGTAGGCCAGCGAAGGGTAGTCCGGGCAGTGGAAGGTAAACGTCTTCACGTCGTG
>NZ_JBHZGN010000065.1:0-560 GCF_049334135.1 Metapseudomonas cellulosilytica
GGTTCGACGGGCAGCCCTGCGGCCTGCTTGGCGAATGAATTCGCTCCTACAGAAAAGCGCCCCAAGCCCCGCACCAATCCCCTCGGCAGCCCCCTTACCCTGTGGAGCGAATTCATTCGCGAAGGGCAACGCAGTTGCCCCCTGCGGACTCGAAGGGCAGTCCTGCGGCCTGCTTGGCGAATGAATTCGCCCCTACAGAAAAGCGCTCCGAGCCCGCACGAATCCCTTGGGCGGCACCATACCTTGTCGGAGCGAATTCATTCGCCAAGGGCAACGCAGTTGCCCCCTGCGGGTTCGACGGGCAGCCCTGCGGCCTGCTTGGCGAATGAATTCGCCCCTACAAAAAAGCGGCTTGTGCCAACACTCGACCTCATCAGCCGCACCGACCCACTGTAGGGGCGAATTCATTCGCGAAGGGCAACGCAGTTGCCCCCTGCGGACTCGAAGGGCAGCCCTGCGGCCTGCTTGGCGAATGAATTCGCCCCTACAGAAAAGCGCCCCGAGCCCCGTACGAATCCCCCTTGGCAGCCCCCTTACCTTGTGGGGGCGAATTCATTCGC
>NZ_JBHZGN010000066.1:0-532 GCF_049334135.1 Metapseudomonas cellulosilytica
TCGATCCACTCCAGGTCGGTGTGGGCGCCGAAGCCGTAGTTGAAGGACGAGCCTTGCAGGCCGTCACCGTGGGTGACTTCGATGGCATCCACCTTGGCCTGGTCCAGCGCGCGGGCGATGGCCTGCACCTGTTCGAGCGAGTACTGGTGGCGGATCGCGTGGCTGCCGTCGCGCAGGGTGACGTCGGAGATATAGAGTTTCTTGCTCATGCCGAAGCTCCCAGCGCCTGGGCCATGCGCTCGGCGGTGGCCAGCGCGGCGGAGGTCATGATGTCGAGGTTGCCGGCATAGCTCGGCAGGTAATGGGCGGCGCCTTCGACTTCGAGGAACACCGAAGTCTTCAGCCCGGAGAATTTCCCGTGGCCAGGGATATTCAGGTCGCGGACCTCGTCGAACTGCACGCGCTGCTTGAGGCGGTAGCCGGGCACATAGGCCTGCACGGCAGCGGCCATCTCGACGATCGAGGCTTCGACCTGGGCCGGGTCGGCGGCCTCGCTGAGCACGAACACGCTGTCACGCATCATCAGCGGCGG
>NZ_JBHZGN010000067.1:0-521 GCF_049334135.1 Metapseudomonas cellulosilytica
GGCGCGGGTGCCGACACCATGAGCGGTGGCTTGGGCAACGATATCTACGAGGTCACGGATGCCGCGGATGGGGTGAACGAACTGGCCGGCGGTGGGCGCGACACGGTGTCGACCTCGCTGGCCAGCTACACCCTGGGCGCCAACCTCGAGAGCCTGTTCTTTGGCGGCAGCGGCAACTTCACCGGTACCGGCAACGAACTGGACAACATTCTGGTCGGCGGTGCGGGGAACGACGTGCTGATCGGTGGCGCCGGGTTCGACGTCATGGCCGGTGGCCTGGGCAACGATGTCTACGAAATGACCGACATCGCGGACGTGGCACTGGAACTGGCGGGCGAAGGAAGCGACTCGGTGTCGACCTCGCTGTCGGTCTTCGAACTGGGAGCGAACCTCGAAGGGCTGTTCTTCGGCGGTGCCGGCAACTTCGACGTGGGCATGGGCAACGCCCTGGACAACACCATCGCCGGTGGTGCGGGCAGTGATGCGTTGTTCGGCATGGGCGGCAATGACTTGCTGATCGG
>NZ_JBHZGN010000068.1:0-513 GCF_049334135.1 Metapseudomonas cellulosilytica
TGAAGCACACCCTGCTGATGTTCGACGCCTTCCACGACGTCGCCGAGCGCGCCAAGAAAGGCAACGCCGCCGCTCAAGCCGTGCTCAAGTCCTGGGCCGAGGGCGAGTGGTTCCAGGCCAAGCCGGCCGTCGCCGAGAAGATCACCCTGACCGTATTCAAGGTGCCTGGCGAAACCAACACCGACGACCTGTCCCCCGCCCCGGATGCCTGGTCCCGCCCCGACATCCCGCTGCACGCTCTGGCCATGCTGAAAATGGCCCGCGACGGCATCGAGCCGGTCCAGCCGGGCTCCGTCGGCCCGCTGCAGCAGATCGAAGCGGTCAAGGCCAAGGGTTTCCCGGTGGCCTACGTCGGTGACGTGGTCGGTACCGGTTCTTCCCGTAAATCCGCCACCAACTCGGTGCTGTGGTTCTTCGGCGACGACATCCCCTTCGTGCCGAACAAGCGCGCCGGTGGTTTCTGCTTCGGCACCAAGATCGCCCCGATCTTCTACAACACCATGGAAGACGCCG
>NZ_JBHZGN010000006.1:0-308899 GCF_049334135.1 Metapseudomonas cellulosilytica
AAGGGCTGTTCTTCGGCGGTGCCGGCAACTTCGACGTGGGCATGGGCAACGCCCTGGACAACACCATCGCCGGTGGTGCGGGCAGTGATGCGTTGTTCGGCATGGGCGGCAATGACTTGCTGATCGGCGGCGGCGGCAACGACATCTTCGTGTTCGGTGCGGGCTTCGGTCACGACACCATCGCCGACTTCACCGTCGGCCAGGACCGGCTGAACATCGAGAACCTGGGCATCACCGCGGCCAACTTCGCGGCCAACGCGAGCATCGTCGCCGTGGTGGGCGGTACCCAGGTCAACTTCGCCGGCGCCGACAGCATCACCCTGATAGGGGTGGCCGATCCCAACAGCGTGAACCTGGTGGATTTCGTCCTGGCAGGTTGAGGAGGTTGCCGTAACGCAGGTCGTGGTACTGGAAAGGGGACGGGGCGCATGGCGCCCCGTCCCCTTTTTCCTGCCTGAAGAAAACCTGCTGGGCCCTGCTTGATATTTCGAACGGCCGGTGCGTATTTTTGTACAGGCCGCACCATGGAGCGGTCGTCGTGTACAAGGACAACAATCATGACTACCAAAGTCCGCAGCCCGCTCGCCGAGCGCCTGGCTGGCGTTGATGAGATCGAGTGCGTTACCCCTGACCTGAACGGCGTGATGCGGGGCAAGGTGATGACGGCGGAGGGCTTCCTCTCCGGGCGTCGCCTGCAGATGGCGCGTGGTGTGCTGCTGCAGTGCATCATGGGCGGCTATCCGCCGGCGCGTTTCTATGGCAGTGACGACGGTGACCTGGCCCTGGTCGCCGAGCCGAGCCAGATCCACCGCCTGCCGTGGAGCGAGCGGCCACGCGCCCTGGCGATCTGCGATGCCCAGGAGCTGGATGGCCAGCCTTGCGGATTGTCCACCCGCGGTCTCTTGCGCAAGGTGGTGGAGCGTTATGCCGCGCATGGTTGGAAACCGGTGGTGGCTACCGAGCTGGAGTTCTTCGTTTTCGCGCCCAATCCGGACCCGCAGCAGCCCTTCGAGCCGCCGATCGGCCTCGATGGCCGGCGTGAGGCGGGCTTTTCGGCCTTCAGTGTGTCGTCCAGCAATGGCCTTCGGCCGTTCTTCGAAGAGGTCTACCGCGCCATGGAAGCCTTCGGCATGCCGCGCGACACCTTCATGCACGAGATGGGCGTCAGCCAGTTCGAGATCAATTTCCTCCATGGCGATCCGCTGCTGCTGGCGGACCAGACGTTTCTCTTCAAGCACCTGCTGAAGGAGATCGCGCTCAGGCATGGCATCCAGGTGGTGTGCATGGCCAAGCCGCTGGCGCATACGCCAGGCAGCTCGATGCACATCCACCAGAGCGTGGTCACTCAGGGCGGTGGCGAGAACATTTTCAGCGACGCCAATGGCGAGCCGACCGCGGCGTTCGCCCATTTCATTGGTGGCCAGCAGGCGGCCATGGCGGACTTCACCGCGCTCTTCGCCCCCAACGTGAACGCCTACCAGCGGCTCTGCCACCCCTATGCCTCGCCCAACAATGCCTGCTGGTCCCACGACAACCGTGCGGCGGGCCTGCGCATCCCGGCCAGTGTCCCCGCTGCCAGAAGGGTGGAGAATCGCCTGCCCGGCGCCGACGCCAATCCCTACCTCGCCATTGCCGCCAGCCTGGCCGCGGGGCTCTACGGGATGGAACAGCACTTGCAACCGAGCGCGCCCATCCAGGGTGAGTTCGAAGCGCCTGACGAACTGCTGCTGCCTTGTACCCTGCACGCCGCCATCGAACGTCTGAAACGCAGCGATCTGGCGCGTGAACTGTTCGGCAAGGAGTTCATCGAAGGCTACATTGCTACAAAGACGATGGAGCTCCGCAGCTTCTTCGATGAGATCACGCCCTGGGAACGACGGATCCTCGCCTCCCAGGTGTGATCGCCCAAGGACCGCCCGCCCGGGTGGTTCTCCCCGCACAAGGAGCCGCCTGGAGCGCCGATGCATCGAATCTGGAAGTCATTTCGCGCACTGTATTTCGCCACCCTGCTCATGTTGATCGGCTCCGGCCTGCTCAGTACCTATCTCGGCCTGCGCCTGGCCGCGGACAAGGTGGACGGGCTCTGGGTCGGCGCCCTGATGGCGGCCAACTATTTCGGCCTCATCCTCGGTGGCAAGCTCGGCCACCGGCTGATCGCGCGGGTGGGGCACATCCGCGCCTACGTGGCGTGCGCCGGGGTGGTCACCGCGGCGGTGCTGGGCCATGGGCTGATCAGTGTGCTGCCGGCCTGGCTGTTCATGCGGATGCTGGTGGGCCTGGGGATGATGTGCCAGTACATGGTCATCGAGAGCTGGCTCACCGAGCAGGCCGACGCCGGCCAGCGCGGCCAGGTGTTCGCCGGCTACATGGTGGCCTCCTACCTGGGCCTGGTGCTGGGCCAACTGGTGCTGGTGCTGCACCCGGGACTGGGGCCGGAGCTGTTGATGCTGGTGGCCATGTGCTTCGCGCTGTGCCTGGTGCCGGTGGCGTTGACCCGCAAGCTGCACCCGGCGCCCCTGCATCCGGCGCCGCTGGAACCGCGCTTCTTCATCAAGCGGGTGCCGCAGTCCATGACCACGGTGCTGGTTTCCGGACTGGTGATCGGTTCCTTCTACGGCCTGGCACCGCTCTACGCGACCGCCCAGGGCCTGCCGACGGAGCAGGTCGGCCTGTTCATGGGTAGCTGCATCCTCGCCGGCCTCCTGGTGCAGTGGCCCCTGGGCTGGCTGTCGGATCGCCATGATCGTGCCGTGCTGATCCGCAGCACCGCGGCCCTGCTGGCGCTGTGCGCACTGCCCCTGGCGATCATGCCCAACGCCCCTCTGGAGGTGCTGTTCCCGGTTGGCTTCCTGGTCTGCCTGCTGCAATTCAGCCTCTATCCATTGGCGGTCGCTTTCTCCAATGACCATATAGAGGCCGAGCGGCGGGTATCGCTCACCGCCATGTTGCTGATCACCTTCGGCGTCGGCGCCAGCATCGGTCCGCTGCTGACCGGCGCGCTGATGAAGCAGCTTGGGCCGAACATGCTCTACGCATTCGTCTGTTTCTGGGCCGCGGTGCTGGTGCTGCGGGTGCGGCCGGATGCGGTGACCGGTCTGCACCGGGTCGAAGAAGCGCCGTTGCACCACGTCCCCACGCCGGACAACATGACCAGTTCCCCCCTGGTGGCGGCCCTGGACCCGCGCGTCGACGAACGGTCGGTGCACGACCAGATGCAGAACGGCGACGCCCCACCGCCACCCACGGCGCCGGATGGAGGCATGCCGGAGCAACCACAACCGGAAAAATAGTGGCCCAACGCCACAGCGTTTTTGCCCAATTATCGACCCGTGTGACTACCCGAGCTTCATGCCCGAGATACGGCTCGGGCGTTCAAGGAGGATGTGGTCATGATGTTGAGCATTTCCCTGCATCTGTTGGCCAGCGCCCCGCAGGCCGACAATCTCCACCCCAGGCTGGTCCCGGCGCTGGGGGAGGAGGGGGTGAGCCGGTTGCATCGACAACTGGTCGCCCGTGTTCTCAAACTCCCGCCCCTTGGCTTCAGCGAACGGATCTTCTGGATCGAAGACGGTTTGGACGAGACTCTTGAAGCACTGGCCGAGGATAACGACTGGATGGTGGTCGGCCAGCCGGTTGGCGACCTGGGGGAGCGCATGCGACGCATCGCCGCCCTGGGCCTTTCCGAGAACGATGCCGTGGTGCTCATCGGCCAGCATTGTCCGATGCTGGATGCCGATTACCTGTCCGCCGCCTGTGAAGCGCTGGACCAGCACAAGGCGGTGCTGGGGCCGACCGAGGATGGGCGCTATGCATTGCTCGGCCTGCGCTGTATCGACCCGCGACTGTTCGAGGCCATGCCCTGGGACAGCAACCAGGTGCTGGCCCTGACCTGCGAACGTCTGCAGGAACTGGAGTGGCCGCACGGGTTGCTGCCTTCGCTCTGGGTGATGGACGACCCCGAGCACCTGCCGCGCCTGGCCAGGCTGGGAATCAAGCCCGACGTGGCCTGAGGGTCAGAACAGCTCGTCTTTCTCGAACCGCCGCGCTTCCCGCTGCAGTTGATAGACGAAACGCTCCACATTGCGCTGCACCAGCCCGCTCATGTTGTGGAAGCGGATGCCGGCGAAGCTCACGCCGAGATTCTCGTCGAAGCGCACATGGCGCAGTTCGACGGGGGTGGTGATGGGGCCGATGGGCATCCTGGCGGAGAAGCGTTCGTAGACCTGGCCCGGGTGCAGGCGGCCTGTCTGGTCGCCTTCGAAGCGCAGCTTGCAGCCGGTGGCGGAGATATCCAGCATGACGCCCTTGATCGGCGTCGACAGCTTGTCGCCGTCCAGTTCGACGGGCACCAGTTGGGTCTGCTTGAGCGCGGCGCGGTAGGCGTTGCGACGCTGGTGATAGATCATCTCATCGGGCAGGGCGCACCAGTAGCAGCGGTCGCCCTCGAACTCGCCGACGGTGGCCGCCTGCAGGCTTTCCCAGGCGATCCGCACGCCCTCGTGGAAACCTTCGACACGGAAGGTTTCGCCGTTCTTCAGGAAGCGTTCGCCGTCATTCGGGATCATCTCGTCCAGGGCGATCAGTCCGCGGTCGCGGTCCACTTCCACCAGGTAGCTCTGGAAGCGCTGGTTGCGGTCGTGGAAGGTGATGATCAGGGCATCGTGGTGTTGCTGCAGCAGACGAAGATTGGCCAGGATTTCGACGGGTGCCTTGAGCACCTTGGGCGGTTGCGGGCCGTTCTCTTCGTGGAATGGGTTGGACACGGTCCAGGTCTCTCCAAACGCAAGGCGGTCAGCGCAGAACACAGCGGCATCGGGCCTCCATGGCTTTGCGCACTTCTTGTAATGTCTTGTCAGGCCTGGCTGAGCGGGCGCTGCTGGCCGATTCTAGCGGTAGCCCCACGGCTGTCATAGAGGCCCGGAGTCTCGCCGCCCCGTAGGATTCCGAGCATGCTGCCCACCGAGGTGCGATTGGCGCGGATCAGGCGCCCGTTGCGTTCGTTGGCTGCTTTGCAGGCGTCCAGCAGCTGGCCGAGTTCGTCGCTGCGATCCAGCAATTGCTGGCCCAGGGGGGAGCGTTCGGCCAGTCGCTGCAGGCCGGCGCGGTCTGCGCTGAGCTGGAAGCCGGCCAGTAGCTGGCTGCGCTGGCGGCCATGCTGGTCGAGTTGGGCGAGGAGGGTCTGCTTTTCGGCCAGCAGGTTCTCGAGGCGGGCGAGGTCGCGCTCGCCGAGGATCTGGAATTCTTCGTCCATCAGCTCAAGCAGACGCTGGGCGTGGCCGATATCGTCAGTGAACAGCTGGAGCAGGTTGGTGTCTTGCATTACGCGCTCTGGGGTCGGGCGTCCAAGTTCCCCAGCGCCGCCCGTGGACTAGCGCTGGGATTCGAAGTTCAGCAGTTTGCTGGCCACGCGCTTGCTGTCGGCCTGGTAGGAGCCGTCGGCAATGGCCTGCTTGAGCTTTTCCACGCGTTCCTTGTCCACCACGGGCAGGTCGCGCAGTTTTTCGCCGGCTTGCTGCAGCGCCTGAACGTCGCTGCTCAGTTGCACGGATTCGCCGCTCTTGGCGCTGGCGGCCTGCTCGCCGGTGTCCTGGGGCGCAGCCGCCTGGCCGCTGGTGACGGTTTCGTTCCTGCCGGCCTGGGTGTTGCCGGTACGTCCCGTGCCGGTGGGCGCGGGGCCGTTATTGAGCCGGTTGAAGTCGATAACCATGGTGTTGAACCTCGGACGCAATTTGGACGCTTACCGATTTATCGGCCCTGTCCGGGATAACTTTAGAAAATTCTTTCGTACCGACCGAGTTTAGAAAACCCGCCCACCGGGGCGCCAGCGGAATCATCTCTACATCTCCACCTGGACCTGGCCCGGTCCCTTGACGCGCGCCTTCACCACGCGGCCGGAGCTCAGGTTGCGGACCCTTATCTGTTCCCCCGGCGCACCGCTGGAAAGGGCTTCTCCCTGCATGCGCACGTTGATCGCCGTACTCATGGCGCTGATCACCACCTGGTCGCCCTTGCTCACCACCTCGGCCTGTTGCAGGTGCAGCGGCGCCAGCACCTGGTCGGGAAGCAGGGCACGGGTGGTCTTCTGGCCGACTATCTGCCCGGGGTCTGTCAGGAATCCCTGGCTCAGGGAGCCGACGTCACGCTCGGCCAGCGCCACGTCCCGGGCGTCGATGGGCGCGGCGCGGCGCAGGGGGCGGACGACCACCACCACTTCACGGTAGAGCTTCACCTGGGCCGGGACGAACACCGTCCACGGCGAACTGCCGTCGCAGCGGATGCGCACGGTGACCCGTCCCAGTGGCTGGGCCGGACTTTCCAGTCTGGTCGTCAAATCCCTGTCGCACTGTGGCAGGCGCAGGCGCGGATCGAGGCGATTGACCTGGATTTCACTGCGTCCCTGGATGTTGCCGCGTTGCAGATATTCTTCGACCGCGTACTCAAGAAAGCCTTCCGCCGTGCCGATAAGGGTCTCAGGCGACGTCAGGTTGGCACTCGACGCCGGGCTGTAGCCGAGGCAGCACAAAGCAGGTAAAACAGCCGCAAACGAGTTGCGGCGTTTTGCCATCAGGCGTCGGAAAAGCGTCGTCGTAGCGTTCATAACCCATATAGAAGCAAGGCTCGTGCCGCCTGCTTGGCTGAGCTTGTCACAGGAGTCTGGTCATGGCCGGTATTTTGGATTCGGTAAACCAGCGTACCCAACTGGTCGGGCAGAACCGCCTGGAACTGCTGCTGTTCCGTCTCGACGGTGCACAGCTCTATGGGATCAACGTGTTCAAGGTGAAGGAGGTGCTGCAGTGCCCGCGTCTCACCCTGATGCCCAAGTCCAGTCCGGTGGTGCGTGGGGTCGCCAACATCCGCGGGGGCACCATTCCGATTCTCGACCTGTCCATGGCGACCGGGCGCAAGGGCCTGGATGACCTGAAGAACAGCTTCGTCATCATCACCGAGTACAACACCAAGGTGCAGGGTTTCCTGGTGCGTTCCGTGGAGCGCATCGTCAACATGAACTGGGAGGAGATCCATCCGCCACCCAAGGGCACCGGTCGCGAGCACTACCTGACGGCCGTCACCCGGGTCGATGGGCGGCTGGTGGAGATCATCGACGTCGAGAAGATCCTCGCCGAAGTGGCGCCGACCTCCGAGGTCGTGTCCGTGGGCGTGGTGGACGTCGAGACCCAGGCCAAGGCGGTCAGCAAGCGGGTGCTGATCGTCGACGACTCCTCGGTCGCGCGCAGGCAGGTGATCCGCTGCCTGGAAACCGTCGGCGTGGAAGTGAAGGCGCTCAACGACGGGCGCCAGGCATACAGCTACCTTCGCGAGATGGTGGAGGAGGGCAAGTCGCCGGAAGAGGAGCTGCTGATGATCGTCTCCGACATCGAGATGCCGGAGATGGACGGCTATACCCTGACCGCGGAAATCCGCAACGATCCGCGCATGCAGAAGCTGCATATCCTCCTGCATACTTCGCTTTCCGGCGTGTTCAACCAGGCCATGGTGAAGAAGGTGGGGGCGGACGACTTCCTCGCCAAGTTCAAGCCGGACGACCTGGCGGCACGCGTGGTGGAACGCATCAAGGTAACGGATGGGGGTTGAGGGTTCGGCCCCCTGACAAGGAAACAGATCGGTGAGGCGCCCCTAGTGTCTTCAGGCAATGTGGATTTCGAGCAGTTCCGGGTTTTCCTGGAAAAGTCCTGCGGCATCCTGCTGGGCAGCAACAAGCAGTACCTGGTTTCCAGCCGGCTGAACAAGCTGATGGAGCACAACGGCATCAAGACCCTGGGTGAGCTGACCCAGCGCATCCAGGGTTTCGCCCATGGCGGCCTGCGCGAGCAGGTGATCGACGCCATGACCACCAACGAGACCCTCTGGTTTCGTGATACCTACCCTTTCGAGGTGTTGAAGGGCCGGGTGCTGCCGGAGCTGATCAAGGCGAACCCGAACCAGCGCCTGCGCATCTGGTCGGCGGCCAGCTCTTCCGGCCAGGAACCCTTCTCCATTTCCATGGCCATCGACGAGTTCGAGCGGACCAACCTCGGCCAGCTCAGGGCCGGCGCGCAGATTGTCGCCACGGACCTGTCTCCTTCCATGCTGGCGGCCTGCCGTTCCGGCGAGTACGACAGCCTGGCCATCGGCCGCGGGCTGTCCCAGGAGCGCCTGGTCCGCTACTTCGACCAGAAGGCCCCGGGGCGCTGGGCGGTGAAGCCGGCGATTCGCAGCCGGGTGGAGTTCCGTCCGCTGAACCTGCTGGACAGCTACGCGGCGCTGGGCAAGTTCGACATCGTCTTCTGCCGGAACGTGCTGATCTACTTCTCGGCGGAGGTGAAGCGAGACATCCTCACCCGCATCCACGCCACCCTGAAACCGGGCGGCTACCTGTTCCTCGGCGCCTCCGAGGCGCTCAACGGCCTGCCGGAGCACTACCAGATGGTCCAGTGCAGTCCGGGGATCATCTACAAGGTGAAATGAAGAAGGGAGGCCGAGTGCCTCCCTTCTTGCTACCGATGGGTATCGCTTCGCTCCACCCATCCTACTGGGCTCATGTGCCCACCCGCCTTTCGGTGGACCGGTGAAGCGTGGTCCACCCTACGGGGGAGCCGTGTAGGGTGAAAATCCGCGTAGCGGATTTCCACCGGCTGATGCTCGCGGGTCTAAACCAGCGTCAGGGTCACGTTGATATTGCCGCGCGTGGCATTGGAGTAAGGGCAAACGATATGGGCCTTGTCCACCAGGGCCCTGGCCGCCTGCTTGTCCAGGCCCGGCAGGGAGATCTTCAGTTCCACCTCGATGCCGAAACCGGTCGGCAGGGTACCGATGCCGACTGCGCCTTCTATATAGGTGTCCTCGCTCAGGGTGATCTTCTCCTTGCCGGCGACGAACTTGATGGCGCCCAGGAAGCAGGCCGAATAGCCCGCGGCGAAGAGTTGCTCGGGATTGGTGCCGTCGCCGCCAGGGCCGCCGAGTTCCTTGGGCGTGGTCAGCTTCACATCCAGCACGCCGTCCGAGGACACGGCGCGGCCTTCGCGGCCGCCATAGGCTTCGGCGTGGGCGGTGTAGAGGGCTTTTTCGATGGGCATGGCGGGTCTCCGGTCTGGGGGGAAGAGACCCTCAAGCCTAGTCAATGGATCAGGCGCCATCCCGCCGGGCTGACTGAAGGTCAGGCCGTCAGCCAGTCGATGAACAATGCAAAAAGCTCTGCCTGGGAGCTGATTTCCAGCTTGGTGTAGAGGTTCTTGCGGTGCATGCGTACGGTTTCCGGGGAGATTTCCAGCACCTTGGCGCTGGACTTGACCGAGTGGCCGCGCAACAGCAGGTGGGCGATTTCCCGTTCACGCTCGGTCAGGCGGTCGCTGCCGAAGTTCATGAAGGCTTCGCGGATCTGCTGGTTGAGGCCGGCGGGAGCGCCACCGCGCAGGGATGCCGAGCCTCGGCCGTCCAGGCAGCGGACCAGGCCGCCACGCTCGTCGAACTGGCGCATCAGTTCGCGGACCAGTGGGTAGGTGGTGCGCAGCAGCGCCAGTTCGGCTTCGCTGAAGCGTGCGCCGCTGCGGCCCTGGTACACGCACAGGGAAACCTTGCGCTGGCCGCCCAGGTCGACGATGAAGTGGGCGTCTTCGACCGAGCCGCACTTGAGGTAGTTGGTCCGGTAGTACTCGCTGTTGAAGAAGTCGTCCGGGGCGATTTCCGAGAGGTGGTAGAAGCCCTCGGCCAGGCCGTTCTCCATGGCCAGGCAAAAGGGATCGAGCAGATAGCCGCGGGCGTAGTAGCGCTCGATCAACGCCTCGCGATATTCCGCCGGGATGCCGCACTGGTACAGCGGGCGCGGTGCCAGCCCCTTGCATTCGAGGCCGAGCAGCACCGACTCGATGGGGACCAGGTTTCTCAAGGCCTCGATCAGGCGCTCGCAGAACACCGGTTCGGCGACGCAGGTCATGGCCTGCGCCAGCCCTGCATGCCAGGCACGCAGGGTGGCGGGGGAGGGCGAACTGGAGGTGGCGGCGTCAGTCATGCCGGGCAGTCTAGTGGTGCCGCCCGGCCGCCGCCAGACGCCATCAGTTGCCCGCATAGTCACCACTTTGCTTGAGGGCGGCGGCGGTTTCCAGGATGGCCTCGCGCAGGGTCTCGACGATTTCGTCCACCTGGGCGCGGGTGATGGTCAAGGGTGGCGACATCACGTTCAGGTGCACGATGGGACGCACCAGCAGGCCGCGCTTCTGCGCCCGCAGGTGGATCTGCTCGCCGATGTTCAGCTCGTCGGGGAACAGCGCCTTGCTCGCCTTGTCGGCGACGAACTCGACGCAGGCCATCAGCTTCTTGCAGCGCACGCTGCCCACCAGCGGCAGGTCGGCGAGGCTTTGCAGGCGTTCTTCCAGGTAGGCCCCGACCTCATCCACATGGGCGAGGAGGTTTTCCCGCTGGAGGATCTCGATGTTCTTCAGCGCGCTGACGCAACTCACCGGGTGCCCGCTGTAGGTGAAGCCGTGGCTGAAGCAGCGGCCCTTGCCGGCTTCGCCGATCACCTGCCAGATGCGCTCGGAGAAGATGCAGGCGCCCAGTGGCAGGTAGCCCGAGGTGAGGCCCTTGGCGGTGGTGATGATGTCGGGCACCACGCCGAACACGTCTTCCGAGGCGAAGAAGGCGCCGAGGCGACCGAAGGAGGTCACCACCTCGTCCGAGACGTAGAGCACGTCGTGGCGCTGGCAGACTTCCCACATGCGCTTGTGGTAGCCGGCCGGCGGGATGATCACCCCGCCCGAACCCATGATCGGCTCGGCGAAGAAGGCCGCCACCCGGTCCGCGCCCAGGGTGAGGATCTTGTCTTCGAACTCGTTCACCAGGCATTCCAGGAACTCGGCCTCGTCCATCCCTTCCGGTGCGCGGTAGGGGTTGGGGCAGGAGATGTGGTGGATGCGGTCCTTGAGGAAGTCGAACTCCGCCGGCCGGTCCGCCGCCTTGCCGCCCAGCGACATGGTGAGGAAGGTGGAGCCGTGGTAGGCGTTGATCCGGGTGATGACGTGCTTCTTCTCGGGCTTGCCACGGCAGTTCTGGTAGTACTGCACCAGGCGGAAGGCGGTATCCACGGCCGTGGAGCCGCCGGTGGTGAGGAACACGTGGTCGAGATCGCCCGGGGCCAGCTCGGCGAGCTTTTCGCAAAGTTCGATGGCCTTGACGTTGGCCATGTCGCAGAAGGGGTTGGCGTAGGCCAGCTGGCGCACCTGCTCGGCGATGGCCTCGGCCATTTCCTCGCGGCCCAGGCCGATGTTGGTGCACCACATGCCGCCCACGGCGTCCAGGTAGCGGTTGCCGGCAGTGTCGTAGATGTAGGCGCCGTTGCCGGCAGCGATGTTCAGCGCGCCATTTTCGCGGTGGTCGTCGAAGATGTGGTAGCCGTGCATGTAATGCGCCTTGTCGGCGGCCACCAGGCGCTCGTTGTCGAACTGGGCGAAGAAGTCGGCGTTCGGGGTGTTCATGTTCATTACCTCGGGTCCATCGGGTTCACGTCATTTGCCGGTCTTGACCGCATTCCAGGTGCGGGTGATCAGGCGCATGGCCTTCTGCGGCTGGGTTTTCTGGGTGAAGAGGCGAGCGCGGGTGGCGGCGTCGGGGTAGATCGCCGGGTCGTTGCGCACCTCGGCGGCGATCAGCGGGGTGGCCGCCTGGTTGCTGTTGGCGTAGCGGATGTAGTCGGTGACCTCGGCTATCACCTTGGGCTGCAGCATGTATTCGATGAACCTGTGGGCGTTCTCCACATGGGGCGCGTCCTTGGGGATGTAGAAATCGTCGAACCAGATCAGCGAGCCTTCCTTGGGAATGAAGTAATCCAGCTTCACCTTGGCGCCGGCCTCGGTGGCGCGGGCCTGGGCGGTGGCGTAGTCGCCGGACCAGGTCATGGCGATGCACTGGTCGCCGTTGGCCAGGCCGTTGAGGTAGCTCATGGAGTCGAACTTGCGGATGTACGGGCGCACCGACAGCAGCAGCTGCTCGGCCGCCTTCAGGTCCGCAGGTTCCGCGCTGTTGGGGTCGCGGCCGAGGTAGGCCAGTGCCAGCGGCAGTACGTCGGTGGGCGAGTCGATCAGGGTCACGCCGCAGTCGGCGAAGCGCGAAACCACCTTGGGGTCGAAGATCATCGCCAGGGAGCCGATGGGCGCGTCGGGCATGCGCGCCTTGATCATCTCCACGTTGTAGGTGATGCCGTTGCTGCCCCAGGTGTAGGGGGCCGAGTAGGCCACGCCCGGGTCGTAGTGCTCGAGGCTGGCCAGCACCTGCGGGTCCAGGTTGCCCCAACTGGGCAGACGGCCCTTGTCCAGCGGCTGGAACACCCCGGCCTTGAGCAGCGGCGGCACCAGGGCGGCGTTGAGCACCACCAGGTCGTAGCCCGAGCGCCCCGGCAGCAGCTTGCCCTGGACCGTCTCGTAGGAATCGAAGGTGTCGTAGACCACCTTGATGCCGGTGGCCTTCTCGAAGTCGGCGAGGGTGCGTTCGCCGATGTAGTCCGACCAGTTGTACAGGCGCAGGGTCTTGCTGTCGTCCGCCGGGCTCAGGGCCGGCAACAGGATGAGCGTCGCGCCGAGTGCTGCAACGAGAGTCTTGCGCATGTCGGTTCCACCTCTTTTGTCGTTATCGGGTCACCTGGCGGCTACTCTGTGCTCCTTGCCGGGCAGCGGCCATAACCCGAACGGGTAGGTGATGGCCGCATCTTCCTGTACAGTCGTTCAGACTCGCCGTAACGCCACAGGAACTCTCGGCATGACAACCCAGGATGTGCGCTATTCGCGCCTTGACCCCGAACTGCGCAAGGCCCACCTGATCGAAGCGACCCTCGCCTGCCTCAAGCGCCATGGCTTCCAGGGGGCGTCGATCCGCAAGATCTGCGCCGAGGCCGGGGTTTCGGTGGGGCTGATCAACCATCACTACGCCGGCAAGGACGAACTGGTGGCCGAGGCGTACCTGGCCGTCACCGGGCGGGTGATGGGGCTACTGCGCGAGGCCATCGACGCCGCTCCGCCCCAACCCCGGGCCAGGCTGTCGGCGTTCTTCCAGGCCTCCTTCTGCGCCGAACTGCTGGACCCGCAATTGCTGGAAGCCTGGCTGGCCTTCTGGGGCGCGGTGAAGACTGCCCAGGCCATCAATGCGGCCCACGATCATTCCTATGGCGAGTACCGCGCCATCCTCGCCAAGGTACTCGACGAACTGGCGGTGGAGCAGGGCTGGCCGGGCTTCGATGCGGAACTCGCGGCCATCAGCCTCAGCGCATTGCTGGACGGGCTCTGGCTGGAGTCCGGGCTGAATCCGCAGACTTTCACCCCGGCGCAGGGCGTGCAGATCTGCGAGGCCTGGGTGGATGGTCTGCAGGCCGGCGGCGTACAGCGATTCCTGCGCCCCGTCGGAGGCCGTTGATCGGTCGTTCAGCTGACGATAACCTCCTGCCACTTCGAACAATAAGAACGCCCCGCCGACGCGCGGAGGCGGAGGGTAATTGCAATGTCTGCCAGTGTGCTGATCGTCGACGACGATCCGCTGATCCGTGAACTGCTCCAGACCTACCTGACCCAGGAGGGCTACCAGGTACGCTGCGCCAGCACCGCCGAACAGGCCGAAGCCTGCCTGGCCGAGAGCCCGGTGGACCTGGTGATGCTGGACATCCGCCTGCCCGGCAAGGACGGCCTGACCCTGACCCGCGAACTGCGCGTGCGCTCGGAGGTCGGCATCATCCTGATCACCGGCCGCAACGACGAGGTCGACCGCATTGTCGGCCTGGAATGCGGTGCCGACGACTACGTGGTCAAACCCCTCAATCCCCGCGAACTGGTGTCCCGCGCCAAGAACCTGGTACGCCGCGTGCGCCACGCCCGGCAACCGGCCGCGGCGGTATCCACCGCCCAGCTCAAGCGCTTCGCCGACTGGATGCTCGATAGCGACCGCCGGCGCCTGATCGATCTGGACGGCAGCGAAACCCTGCTCACCCACGGCGAGTTCCAGCTGCTCAGCGTCTTCCTGCGCAACGCCGGCCACACCCTCAGCCGCGACCAGTTGATGGACCAGATCCGCAATCGCGAATGGCTGCCCAACGACCGCTCCATCGATGTGCTGGTGGGGCGTCTGCGGCGCAAGCTGCGGGACGACCCCGCCGAGCCCCAGCTGATCATCACCATCCATGGCGCGGGCTATCTGTTCACTGCCAATGCGACTAGCGCCTGACAGCATGGCGCGCGCCTGGTTGCTGGTGCTCCTGCTGCTGGGTTGCACGGCCCAGGCCGCGCAGACCGTGCGCTACTGCGATCATCCGGTCTATCCGCCGATCTCCTGGAGCGACGGCAAGCACATGCGCGGCCTCGCCCCGCAGATGGTGAACGCGATAATGGCCAAGCTGGGTTTCGACGTCGAACTGGTGGTGCTGGGAAACTGGAAGCGCTGCCTGCTGGACGCCGCCGAGGGGCGGGTAGACGTGGTGCTGGCCTATCGCACCCAGCCACGGGATGACTTTCTGCAGTTCGCCTCCGTGCCGGTGCTGCGTGAAGAAGTGGCGATCTTCTATAACCGCCGGCACCCGCTGGAGGTGGCGCGCCTGGAAGACCTGACCCGCTATCGCGGGGGCCTGCTGTTCGGCGAGAGCTACGGCGAGGCCTTCGACCAGACCGTGGCCCGTGCCGGCAATATCGAATGGGTCTCCGACAGCCGGCAGAACTTCGGCAAGCTGATCCGTGGCCGCATCGATTTCATCCCCCACGAGCGGCGAACCGGCCGGCTCTTCATCGAGCACCTGCCCGGCGGTGGCGACATCCGTACCTTGCCGAACACCGTAGCGGTGGACTACTTGCGCCTGGCGGTCTCCCGCCACTCGCCCCTGGCCGCGCGCATGGACGAGATCGACCGCGAGCTGCAACGGCTGACTGACACCGGCCAGATCGAACGCTGGCTGAACCAGAGCGAGGCCATCTATCGCGACATGGTCGTGCAACCGGAGCCGCAGCCATGACCCGGCTGAAACCCGCCAGCGGCCTGCTGCGCCGGCTGCTGCTGTTCATCCTGCTGTTCAGCCTGTGCTTCACCCTGGTGGCCAGCGCCGTGCAGCTGCAGCTGGAGTACCGCCGCGAGATGCGCGAGATCGAGGCGCGTCTGGAGCTGATCCGCACCGGCTACCTGGCCAGCTTCGAGCGCAGCCTGTGGGATCTCAACCAGGAACAGCTGAAGATGCAGGTGCGCGGGTTGGCGGACTTCCCGGACATCGCCCTGGTGCACCTGACCAGCGCCGACTTCGACCTGCAGGAGGGCGCCCGCGACCCGGCGGGCCCGCTGCGCCGCGAGCGCTTCCCCCTGGCCTACCAGCCACCGGGCGGCGAAGAGCGCCATCTGGGCGAGCTGGAAATCGCCATCGACCTCGGCGCGGTCTACAAGCGCCTCTACGCCACCGGCCTGACCAGCCTGCTGTGGATGGGGGTGTTCCTCTGCGGCCTGGCGGTGGCCCTGTCCTGGCTGTTCCACCGCCTGGTCACCCGTCACCTGCGGGTGATGGCCGACTTCGCCCGGCGCATCGCCGCCGGCGACTGGCACGAGGCCCTGCACCTGCACCGCCGCACCGGGCGTAGCGCCGACGAGATCGACACAGTGGCCCAGGCCCTGGACGACATGCGCCGGGCCATCCTCGACGACATGCAGCGCCGCGAAGACGACCGCGCCGCCCTGCAGGGCCTGGTGGAGCGGCGTACCGCCAGCCTGCAGCGAGCCAAGGAAGAAGCCGAGGCGGCCAACCTGGCCAAGTCGCGCTTCCTCGCCACCATGAGCCATGAAATCCGCACCCCGCTCAACGGCATCCTCGGCATGGCCGAACTGCTGCGCGGCGCGATCCCGGGGGAACGCGACCGCCGGCGCCTGGAGGCCCTCTACAAGGCGGCCGAAGGCCTGCTGGCGATCCTCAATGAGGTGCTCTATTTCGCTCGCCTGGAAGAAGGGCAGAGCCGCCCGGAGCAGCTGGATTTCTCCCTGCCGGCGCTAGTAGACCAGGTGCTGACCTTGCTCGAGCCCAGGGCCAGCGCCAACGGCACCATCCTCCGCTCGCGCCTCGACCCGCGGGTGCAGGGCCGCTGCCATGGCGCCGAGCAGTTCCTCCGCCAGGTGCTGAGCAACCTGCTGGCCAACGCGGTGAAGTTCACCGAGGAGGGCGAAATCCTGGTGGAGGTGCGGCTGCTCGAGGAACTGGCCGACGGCCAGCGGCTGCGCATCAGCGTCACCGACGACGGCATCGGCATCGCCCCCGAGGTGCAGGCGAAGATCTTCGAGCGCTTCACCCAGGCCAGCGAGGCCGTGGCCCAGCGCTATGGCGGCACCGGCCTGGGCCTGGCCATCAGCAAGCGGTTGGTGGAATTGATGGGCGGGCGCATCGGCGTGGAAAGCGTGGAAGGCGAGGGCAGCTGCTTCTGGTTCGAGGTGGTCCTGGACGCCGCGCGCAATCCGATTGCCCAGCCGGCCGCCGTGTCAGCGTTGCAGACGCTGGACGTCCTGGTGGTGGAGGATGTCGCCCTCAACCGCGAAGTGGTGGCGGGGCTGCTGGAACGCGACGGCCACCGCGTCACCCTGGCCGAGGACGCCGAACCGGCCCTGGCCTTGAGCCGCCAGCGGCGCTTTGACCTGATCCTCCTCGACTTGCATCTGCCGGGCATGGCCGGCACCGAGCTGTGCCGGCTGATCCGCGCCGACCAGTCGGGCGCCAACCGCGACAGCCGCATCCTCGCCTTCACCGCCAGCCTGCAGCCGGCGCTGGTGCGCAGTTGCCTGGATGCCGGGATGCAGGGCGCCCTGGCCAAGCCGCTGAAACTGGACGACCTGCGTCGCGCACTGGCCGGGCAGGCCCGGTCGCAGCCGCTCGCGGGGGACGCCGAGTTGCTCGACCGGCAGTTGCTGGACACCCACCGTGGCCTGCTCGGCGAGCAGAAGCTCCAGGGGCTGCTGGGACTCTTGCGGCGCATGCTCGACGAGCACCGCGCCGGACTGCTGGAGGCCCTGGCGGCGCAGGATTGCGCCGAGGTCGGCAACCTTTCCCATCGCCTGGCCGGCAGCGGCGAGTCCCTCGGCCTGCGTGCCCTGGCCGCCTGCCTGCGGGAACTGGAGTCGGCCGCCCTGGCCGGCGATACCGCTGCCCTGACGGCCCTGAAGCCGCGCCTGGAGTCGCTCCTGGCGGACTCCGCCGAGGTGCTCGACGGACTGCTGCAACCGGCCCCGTGAAAATCGAACAAATTCCTTACGACTTTTTACAACTTCGATCCCGGCTTACAACGGCGTCTTACAAATCCTTCCAATAATCGGCCCGTACCGCGCTCGAACGCGGTCCCCGAGGCCTATTGGAGACAAGAATAATGACCCTCAAAGCCTGTGCGCCCCACTGCGACTTCCGACAGGAGGCGCGTCATGTCTGAAGAACGCATCCAGCTCACCCGCGCGCTGAAAAGCCGCCATATCTTCATGCTGTCCCTGGGCGGCGTCATCGGCACCGGCCTGTTCATGGGTTCGGGCTTCACCATCAATCAGGGCGGCCCGGCGGGCGCCGTGCTGGCCTACCTGGTGGCCGGCCTGCTGATGTACCTGGTGATGGTCTGCCTGGGTGAGCTCTCGGTGCAGATGCCGGTTTCCGGCTCCTTCCAGGCCCACGCCACCCGCTACGTCGGCCCTGCCACGGGGTTCATGGTGGGTTGGGTCTACTGGCTGAGCTGGGCCACCACCGTCGGCCTGGAATTCACCGCCGCCGGCATGCTGATGGACCGCTGGTTCCCCGATGTGCCTGTCGCATATTGGTCGGCACTGTTCGTGGCCCTGCTGTTCGGTATCAACTCCCTCAGCACCCGCGCCTTCGGCGAGGCCGAATACTGGTTCTCGGGCGTCAAGGTGGCGGCCATCCTGATCTTTATCGTCGTCGGCATCATGGCCATCTTCGGCGGCCTGCCGCTGGCCAGTGGCGAGCCGGCGCCAAAGTTCTCCAACCTGATCGGCGACACCCTGTTCCCCAATGGCATCTCCGCGGTGCTCGCCGTGATGATGACCGTGGTCTACGCCTTCCAGGGCTGCGAGATCATGGGCGTCGCCGCCGGCGAGACCGACGAGCCGGAGAAGAGCATCCCCCGCGCCGTACGCAACGTGGTGTTCCGCGTGCTGATCTTCTACGTGCTGGCCATTATCGTGCTCTCGGCCATCGTGCCCTGGCAGCAGGCGGGCCTGATGGAGAGCCCCTTCGTCCAGGTGTTCGACATGGTCGGCATCCCCTTCGCCGCCGACCTGATGAACTTCGTGATCCTCACCGCCATCCTCTCGGTGGGCAACTCCGGCCTCTATGCCTGCACGCGCATCCTCTGGGCCATGTCCAAGTCCGGCATGGCACCGCGCGGCCTGACAAAGCTCAACAAGCGCGGCGTACCGGTCTACGCCCTGACCATCACCCTCTGCTTCGCGCTGCTGTCGCTGCTGACCAGCTTCGTCGCCGCCGACACCCTGTTCGTGGTCCTGACCGCCATCAGCGGGTTGGCCGGCACCGTGACCTGGATTGTCATCGCCTTGGCCCAGTACCGCTTCCGCCGTGAACACTACAAGGCCGGCGGCACCGTGCAGGACCTCAAGTACGCCGCGCCGTTGTTCCCGCTGATCCCGGTGGCGTGCATCCTGCTGTGCACCTCGCTGTTCGTGTTCCTGGCCCTGGACCCGACCCAGCGTCCTTCGCTGTACTGGGGTTTCGGCTTCATTGCGCTCTGCTACGGGGCCTACTACTTCCTGCAGTTCAAGCGTCAGCGCAGCCCGGCACCCATCCCGGCGACCTGACCTCCGGCGGTACCCGAAAAAAGCGCGGCAGAGTGATCTGCCGCGCTTTTTTGTTGGGCCTGCGCGGTCCAGGGCAGGCCTGCTTGACGAATGTATTCGCCCCTACAGGGTTTGCGCGGAGTCACCGGCGCGCGTCACCCCTCTCCCTCCGGGAGAGGGGCCGGGGGAGAGGGAAGCTGAATCCCCGCTCGGACTTCCAATGTCAGGCCTTCGGCCTGATTGGCGAATGAATTCGCCCCTACAGGAACGCGCGGGGCCATCGGCCTGCACGGACTGCCCCCTCTCCCTTCAGGGAGATGGCTGGGGAGAGCGGCGGGAGCCCGCTGGATCTCCCCGTTTCCGAGTTGTTCAAAGATGTAACAACGCCAGCGACGGTCTGCCCGATTTTAATAAAAAACCCCTTTAAAACAGATAGTTAATAACTAAGTTGATCCGTTACATACCCCATTCGGGCAGGATTGCCGTCTTGTTGAACAGTCGTTTAGGATCGCTTCAACTTCCTCATCATCAAAGACAACAAGACGAGGGCTCCATGACCACACTGCTCAGCCAGGTCGACGCCGGTATCGCCCGGATCACCCTGAACCGCCCCCAGCAGCGCAACGCGCTGGATATCCCCACCCTGAAAGCCCTGCTCGAACTGCTGGACGCCCATGAGGCCGATCCGGCCGTGCGCGTGGTGGTGCTGAGCGGGGAGGGCCGCAGCTTCTGCGCCGGCGCGGACCTCGCCGAATGGGCCGAGGCCGAAGCCCGCGGCGAGCTGGAAACCTACGGCTGGACCGAGACCGCCCACGCCCTGATGACCCGCCTGCACGGCCTGGCCAAGCCCACCATCGCCGCCGTCAACGGCACTGCCGTCGGCGCGGGGATGGACCTGGCGCTGTGCTGCGATTTCCGCATCGCCGCCGCCTCGGCGCGCTTCAAGGCCGGTTACACCGGCATGGCCTACTCGCCGGACGCCGGCGCCAGCTGGCACCTGCCGCGCCTGATCGGTGCCGAGCAGGCCAAGCGCCTGCTGTTCCTCGACGAACTCTGGGGTGCCGAACGCGCCCTGGCTGTCGGCCTGGTGGGCGAAATCTGCGCCGACGACCAACTGCAGGAGGTTGCCGGCCAACTGGCCGCGCGCCTGGCCGCCGGCCCCACCTTCGCCTTCGCCCAGACCAAGGCGCTGATCCGCGATGGCGCATCCCGCAGCCTGGCCCAACAGCTGGAAGCCGAACAGGCCGCCGGCCTGCTCTGTGGCCGCAGCGAAGATGCCGCCGAGGCCCTACGCGCCGTTGCCGAAAAACGTTCCCCCCAATTCAAAGGCCGCTGAGAGCGGGTAGGTGAAGCCATGGATTTCAAACTGACCCAGGAACAGGAAATGCTCGTCGAGGCGGTGAAGAGCTTCGTCGAGAAGGAACTGCTGCCGTACGAGGAAGAAGTGGACCGCGCCGATGCCGTGTCCCCGGAACTCGCCGCACAGATTCGCGGCAAGGCCATCGCCGCCGGTTTCTACGCCTTCAACATGCCCGAGGAAGTAGGCGGCGGCGGCCTCGACTACCTGTCCCAGGCGCTGATCGAGCGCGAGCTGTCCAGGGTGTCCTGGGCGCTGCACGTATTCGTCGCGCGGCCCTCGAAGATCCTCATGGCCTGCAAGGGCGAGCAGATCCAGCAGTACCTGCTGCCCAGCGTGCAGGGCGAGAAGATCGACTGCTTCGCCCTCACCGAGCCGGGCGCCGGCTCCGACGCCAACTCGATCAAGACCCGCGCCGTGCGCGATGGCGACGACTTCGTGCTGAACGGCGCCAAGCACTTCATCAGCCACGCCGGCCATGCCGACTTCGCCATCGTCTTCGCCGTCACCGACACCTATGAGCACAACGGCAAGAAGCGCAATGCGGTGACCGCATTCCTGGTGGACAAGGGCACCCCCGGCATGACCGTGCGCCGTGGACCCAGGTGCGTCAGCAACAAGGGCTACCACACCTACGAGATCTTCTTCGACGACTGCCGCGTGCCGGCCTCCAAGGTCCTCGGCGAAGTGGACAAGGGCTGGGAAGTGGCCAACGCCTGGCTCACTGCCGGCCGCGTGATGGTCGCCGCCAACTGCGTCGGCCAGGCCCAGCGCGCCCTCGACCTGTCGCTGCAGTGGGCGGCCGACCGCAAGCAGTTCGGCCAGCCCATCGGCAGCTACCAGGGCATCTCCTTCAAGCTCGCCGACATGGCCACGCAGATCCGCGCCGCCGAGCTGATGACCCTGCACACCGCCTGGAAGATGGACCAGGGCACCATGACCGATGGCGAGGCCGGCATGGCCAAGCTGTTCGCCAGCGAAGTGCTGGGCAAGGTGGCCGACGAGACGGTGCAGATCTTCGGTGGCATGGGCCTGATGGACGAAGGCCCGGTGGAGCGCATCTGGCGTAACGCGCGGATCGAGCGGATCTGGGAAGGCACCTCGGAAATCCAGCGCCACATCATTTCCCGCGAACTGCTGCGGCCGCTGCTGCGCTGACGCTTCAGCTCCCCTCTCCCTCCGGGGCGAAGAGGCACGTTTTCGGAAGCGCAGCTTCCGGTGCCGATGAGCGACCGATCGCGAAGCGATCGGGCCGGGGCGCGGAGCGGGGGCTGGGGGTGAGGGAAACAACCTCAATGCCGAGATCCGACATGAATCGTGAAAACCTCAAGCGCCTGCTGGCGCCGAAACACCTCGCCTTCATCGGCGGGCGCAGCATGGCGCGCGCCCTCAAGCGCTGCGCCGAAGGCGGTTTCACCGGGCAGATGTGGCTGGTCAACCCGCAACACGCGGAACTGGAAGGCGTGCCCTGCGTCGCCAGCGTCACCGACCTGCCGTGCGGCCCGGACGCCGTGTTCATCGCCACCAACCGCGAGCTGACCCTGAGCGTGGTCGCCGAGCTGGCGGCCAAGGCTTCCGGCGGCGCCATCTGCTACGCCTCGGGCTTCGCCGAAACCGGTGAAGAAGGCCAGGCCCTGCAGCGCCAACTGCTCGCCGCTGCCGGCGAAATGGCGCTGCTCGGGCCCAACTGCTACGGCCTGCTCGACTACCTGCACGGCGCCGCCCTGTGGCCGGTGGCCCACGGTGGGCACCTGGTGGACAAGGGCGTGGCGGTGCTGACCCAGAGCGGCAACTTCGCCTACAACCTGTCCATGAGCGACCGTTCCCTGCCGGTGGCCTACATGGCCTCGGTGGGCAACCAGGCCCAGCTGGGTGTGGCCGAACTGATGGACGTGCTGCTGGACGAACCGCGGGTCACCGCCATCGGCCTGCACCTGGAAGGGCTGAAGAACGTGCCGGGCTTTGCCCGCGCCGCCTACAAGGCACTGCAGAAAGGTGTGCCGGTGATTGCCCTGAAGACCGGCGTCTCGGCCATCGGCGCCGAACTGGCGCTCAGCCACACCAGCTCCCTGGCCGGCTCCGATGCCCTCTATGACAGCCTCTTCGAGCGCCTCGGGGTGATCCGCGTAAGCGGCCCGGTGAGCTTCGTCGAGACCCTCAAGGCCGCCGCCTGCGGCAACCTGCCGGCCGGCCCGAGCCTCGCCGCGCTGGCCTGCTCCGGCGGCGATGCAGGGCTGATCGCCGACTATGCCGAACGCAATGGCCTGACCTTGCCCAAACTGGACGGCGCCCAGCGCGACGAGCTGGCTCTGGTGCTGCCCGACTACGCCAATATCGCCAACCCGCTGGACTTCACCACCGCCATCTGGGGCGACGGCCCGGCCCTGGAGAAGATGCTCGACAGCGCCCTGCGCACCCCGGCCGATGCCGCCCTGCTGGTGCTCGACTACCCCGGCGAGGAAACCGGCGAGCGGCCGCAGTGCGACCTGCTGCTGGAGCTGTACTGCGCCGCGCTCAAGCGTCACGGCAAGGAGGGATTCATCGCCTCGGCCTTCCCCGAGCTGCTGCCGGCCCATGCCCGCGAACAGCTGCACGCCCAGGGCGTCGCCGCGCTGCAGGGGGTGGAGGACGGCCTTGCCGCCTGGGGACGCATTGCCCACTACCGCCAGCGCCGCGATGCGTTGCTGGCCCGCGGCGAAGCGGCGCTGGTGCCGATCTGCCCGCAGCCCCTGGAAGGCCAGGGCCGGCTGCTCGATGAGTGGCAATCCAAGCAGGCGCTGAAGCCCTTCGGTGTACCCCTGCCCAAGGCCGTGCTGAGCACGCCCGGCCAGGCCCGCGAAGCGGCCGCCGACCTCGGCTTCCCGCTGGTGCTCAAGGCGGTCAGCGCCGAGCTGCCGCACAAGACCGAAGCCGGTGGCGTGGCCCTCAACCTGCGCAACGAGGCGGCGCTCGAAGCGGCGCTGCTCGACATGCGCGAAAGCCTCGCCCGCCACGCGCCGCAGCTGGCCTTCGACCAGGTGCTGCTGGAACGCATGGCCAGCCCGCCGCTGGCCGAACTGATTGTCGGCATCAAGCGCGAGGAAGGCTTTGGCCTGGCCCTGGTGATCGGCGCCGGCGGCATCCTCGTCGAGCTGCTCCGGGACAGCCGCAGCCTGCTGCTGCCGACCACCGATGCGGCGATCCGCGAGGCCTTGCTGAGCCTGCGCAGCGCGCCGCTGCTCAGCGGCTTCCGTGGTCGCCCAGCGGTGGCGATGGAGGCGCTGGTGGATGCGATTCGCGCAGTGGCCGACTACGCCTGCGAGCACGCCGACCAGTTGCTGGAGCTGGACGTGAATCCGCTGCTGGTCAACGCCGAAGGCGCCGTTGCCGTGGACGCACTGATCCGCCTGGGTAGTGCGAATTAACCCGGGCGTGGCACATGAACTCCCCTCTCCCGCTGCGGGAGAGGGGCAGGGGGAGAGGGGCTCTTTGCCGTTGCACCCTCTCCCCAGCCCTCTCCCTGAAGGGAGAGGGAGCTGAATCTTCAGAGGAGAAACCTCATGCAAGACCAGAACACCTTGACCGGGGGCCAGGCCCTGGTCCGCCTGCTGGCCAACTACGGCGTCGACACCGTGTTCGGCATTCCCGGCGTGCACACCCTGGAGCTGTACCGGGGCCTGCCCGGCAGCGGCATCCGCCATGTGCTGACCCGCCACGAGCAGGGCGCCGGCTTCATGGCCGACGGCTATGCGCGGGTGTCCGGCAAGCCGGGCGTCTGCTTCATCATCACCGGCCCGGGCGTGACCAATGCCGCCACGCCCATCGGCCAGGCCTATGCCGACTCCATCCCGATGCTGGTGATCTCCAGCGTCAACCACACCGCGAGCCTCGGCAAAGGCTGGGGCTGCCTGCACGAGACCCAGGACCAGCGGGCCATCACCGCGCCCATCACCGCCTTCTCCGCGGTGGCCCTGACCCCCGAGGACCTGCCCGAACTGGTGGCCCGCGCCTTTGCCGTGTTCGACGGTGAGCGGCCGCGCCCTGTGCATATCTCGGTGCCGCTGGATGTGCTGGCGGCCCCGGTGGCGCGGGACTGGACCCTCGATGTGGTGCGCCGCCCCGGCCGCGGCCTGCCGGATAGCGATGCCCTCAAAGCCGCGGCGGACAAGCTGGCCGCGGCCAAGCGGCCGATGATCATCGCCGGTGGCGGTGCGCTGGAAGCCGCCGCAGCCGTGCAGGCCCTGAGCGAGCGCCTTGCCGCACCGGTGTTCACCAGCGTCGCCGGCAAGGGTCTGCTGCCGCCTGAGGCTCCGCTGAACGCTGGCGCCAGCCTCTGCGTGGCGCCGGGCTGGGAGATGATCGCCGAGGCCGATCTGGTGCTTGCCGTAGGCACCGAGATGGCCGACACGGATTTCTGGCGCGAGCGCCTGCCGCTGTCCGGCGAGCTGATCCGCATTGATATCGACCCGCGCAAGTTCAACGACTTCTACCCCTGCGCCCTGGCCTTGAAAGGCGATGCCCGGCAAACCCTGGACGCGCTGCTGGCTCGCCTGCCTCAGCAGGGCAGGGCGGCGGACGCGGCTGCCGCCCGCGTGGCGCTGCTGCGTGATGCCATTCGCAATGGCCACGCGCCGCTGCAGGGCATCCACCAGGCGATCCTCGATCGCATCGCCGCCGCACTGCCGGCCGATGCCTTCATCAGCACCGACATGACCCAGCTGGCCTACACCGGCAACTACGCCTTTGCCAGCCGGGCGCCGCGCAGCTGGCTGCACCCCACCGGCTACGGCACCCTCGGCTACGGCCTGCCCGCCGGCATCGGCGCCAAATTCGGCGCGCCGGAGCGTCCCGGCCTGGTGCTGGTGGGCGATGGCGGCTTCCTCTACACGGCCCAGGAACTGGCCACCGCGACCGAGGAGCTGGACAGCCCGCTGGTGGTGCTGCTGTGGAACAACGACGCCCTGGGCCAGATCCGCGACGACATGCTCGCCCTGGATATCGAGCCGGTCGGCGTGCTGCCGCGCAACCCGGATTTCGCCGGCCTGGCCCGCGCCTTCGGCTGCACGGTGAAGCAGCCGCAGAGCCTCGATGAACTGGAGCGCGACCTGCGCGCCGGCTTCGGTCACCCCGGCGTCACCCTGGTCGAGCTGAAACACGCTTGCGCGCGTTGACCCTGCCCCGCGGCAAGTGACGCCGTTGGTGGAAATCGCTTCGCGGTTTCCACCCTACATCGATGAAACATGCCCCGCGCAGGCTTCGCGCCGGGCGAGGAGTTCCCCATGCGCTTTTCCGATCTCACCCAACGCATCGCCGGCGACGGCGCGGCGGCCTGGAACATCCACTACCGCGCCCTGGAGCGTCAGGCGCGGGGCGACGACATCCTGCTGCTGTCGGTCGGCGACCCAGATTTCGACACCCCGCAGCCGATCATCCAGGCAGCCATCGACAGTCTGCTCAATGGCAATACCCACTACTCCGACGTGCGCGGCAAGTTCGCCCTGCGCCAGCGCATCGCCGCCTGGCACAACCAGCGCAGCGGCCAGCAGGTCGGCGCCGACCAGGTGACGGTGCTGGCCGGCGCCCAGTGCGCGCTGTTCTGCGTGGTGCAGTGCCTGCTCAATCCGGGCGACGAGGTGATAGTGGCCGAGCCCATGTACGTCACCTACGAAGCCGTGTTCGGCGCCTGTGGCGCCAAGGTCATCCCGGTGCCCGTGCGTTCGGAGAACGGTTTCCGCATCCAGGCCGAGGACGTGGCCGCCGCCATCACCCCGCGTACCCGCGCCCTGGCCTTGAACAGCCCGCACAACCCCTCCGGCGCCAGCCTGCCGCGCGCCACCTGGGAGGCCCTGGCGGAACTCTGCATCGCCCACGACCTGTGGATGATTTCCGACGAGGTCTACAGCGAACTGTTGTTCGAGGGCGAACACATCAGCCCGGCCAGCCTGCCGGGCATGGCCGAGCGCACCGCCACCATCAACAGCCTGTCCAAATCCCACGCCATGACCGGTTGGCGCGTGGGTTGGGTCGTGGGTTCAGCGGAGTTGGCCGGGCACCTGGAAAACCTCGCCCTGTGCATGCTCTACGGCTCGCCGGACTTCGTCCAGGACGCCGCCTGCGTCGCCCTGGAAGCGCGCCTGCCGGAACTGGAAGCGATGCGCGAGGCCTACCGCCAGCGCCGTGACCTGGTGTGCGCGGAGCTGGCCGGCTGTCCTGGCCTGCGGGCGCTGAAACCGGACGGCGGCATGTTCGTGATGGTGGATATCCGCGAAACCGGGCTGTCCGCCCAGGACTTCGCCGACCGCCTGCTGGACCGCCATGGTGTCTCGGTGCTGGCCGGCGAAGCCTTCGGCCCCAGCGCCGCCGGGCATATTCGCCTCGGCCTGGTGCTGGGCAGCGCGCCATTGCAGGACGCCTGCCGGCGTATCGCCCGTTGCGCCGCCGAGCTGGTGGAGGTGAAACGCTATGCGTGAATACCGCCATCTGTTCATCGACGGCGCCTGGGTCGCGCCCCAGGGCAGCGGGCTGGCCGAGGTGATCAACCCGGCCACCGAAGAAGTCGCCGGCCGTGTGCCGCTGGGCGCCGAGGCGGACGTCGAGCGCGCCGTGGGCGCCGCGCGGAGGGCCTTCGCCAGCTGGTCGCGCACACCCTCCAGCGTGCGTGCCGGCTACATCCGCGCCCTGGCCGGGCAACTGAAGGCCCGTGCCGGGGAGATGGCCGCGCTCATCACCACCGAACTCGGCATGCCGGTGCAGTGGTGCCAGGCCATCCAGGTCGAGGGGCCCATCGAGGGGCTGGAAAGCTACGCCGACCTGGCCGCGCACATGGACGAGGTGCGCGAGGTCGGCAACTCCCTGGTGGTGCGCGAGCCGGTGGGCGTCTGCGCCTTCATCAACCCCTGGAACTACCCGCTGCATCAGCTGATCGGCAAGCTGGCGCCGGCCCTGGCGGCCGGCTGCACAGTGGTGGTCAAGCCGAGCCAGGAAACCCCGCTGCACGCTTTCCTGCTGGCCGAGATGATCGCAGCCATCGGCCTGCCCGCCGGGGTATTCAACCTGGTCAGCGGGCCGGGCTCCAAGGTCGGTGAAGCGCTGGCGCGGCATCCGGATGTCGACATGGTTTCCTTCACCGGCTCCACCGGAGCCGGCGTGCGGGTCGCCGAGGCGGCGGCGCCGACGGTCAAGCGGGTGTGCCTGGAACTGGGCGGCAAGTCGCCGCTGATCATCGGCGCCGACGCCGACCTGGCCGCCGCGGTGCGCTACGGCGTACAGGACGTGATGATCAACTCCGGGCAGACCTGCACGGCGCTGACCCGCATGCTGCTGCCGGCCAGCCGCTATGCCGAAGCGCTGGAGCTGGCGCGGGCGGAAACCGAAGCGCTGCGCATCGGCGACCCCCTGGACCCCGAGTCCTTCCTCGGCCCCATGTGCTCGGCCGGGCAGCGGCGCACCGTGCGCGATTACATCCGCATCGGCGCGGAGGAGGGGGCCAGGCTGCTGGCGGGCGGCGCCGAGACGCCTGCGGGCCTGGAGCGCGGCTTCTATGTGCGGCCGACGTTGTACGCCGATGTGCATAACCGGATGCGCATCGCCCGCGAGGAAATCTTCGGGCCGGTGCTCTGCCTGATCCCCTACGCCGATGAGGACGATGCCCTGGCCATCGCCAACGATTCGCCCTTCGGCCTCTCCAGCGCGGTGTGGACCGCAACGACGCAGCGCTCCCTGGAGCTGGCGCGGCAGCTGCGGGCGGGGCAGTGCTTCGTCAATGGCGCGGCCTTCAACTACCGCGCGCCCTTCGGCGGTTACAAGCAGTCGGGCAACGGCCGCGAGTGGGGCGAGGAGGGACTGGCGGAGTTCGTCGAAACCAAGGCGATCCAGGTCTGACGGGAAAGCGCCGTGATGATGCCAACCCAGCCCCGGGCCTTCATGGCGCTGTACCTCGCCACCTTGCTGCTGCAGGTGGCGGCGGGCCTGCTCAACTCCTGGGTGGCCCTGCGCAGCCTGGCGCTGGGCACCGGCGACTTCCTGATCGGCTCGCTGATGGCGGTGAACGCCCTCGGCCTGGTGCTGGGCGCGTTCACTGGCTACTGGCTGATCGCCCGTATCGGCCATGTGCGCGCCTACTCGCTGGCATCCGCGATCGCGGTCTCGGCCACCCTCGGCCATGACTTCAGCACCTGGCTGCCGTTCTGGCTGCTGTTGCGCTTCGTCGTCGGGCTGGCCCTGATGACCCTGTACATGGTGCTGGAGAGCTGGATCAACGAGCAGGTCGAGCCGTCTTCGCGGGGCAGGGTACTGGCCTGGTACCTGACCGCCTCATTCCTCGGGCTGATTGGCGGCCAACTGGGCCTGGGGCTTGGCGGGGGCGCCAGTCGCGCCTTGCTCGACCTGGTGGCCATCGCCTTCGCCCTGTGCCTGGTGCCGGTGGCCTTCACCCGACGCCCATTGCCCCAGCTCGTGGCGCCCAGACAAGACCCGGCGCCATGGCGCTTCGTGCGGCGGGTGCCGCAAGCATTGCTGACGATCGTCGTCACCGGCCTGCTGTCCGGCGCCTTTCACGGCCTGGCGCCGGTCTATGCCAGCCAGCAGGGACTCGATGCGCGCATGGTCGGCCTGTTCATGGCGTCCTGTCTCGCGGCGGGCCTGCTCGCACAGTTCCCGCTGGGCCTGCTTTCGGACCGTTTGCCGCGCCCGCGGCTGATCCGTCTGTTCGGCGGCGTGCTGGCCATCGCCTGCCTGCCTCTGCTGTGGACGCCGTCACCGCCCCCTTGCTGCTGGGCTGCGGCTTTCTCATCGGCCTGATGCAGTTCTCGCTCTATCCGTTGGCCCTGGCATTGGCCAACGACGGCGTCGAGAGCCACGAACGCGTTTCGCTGGCGGGGCTGTTCCTGGTGGGGTTCGGCCTGGGCTCCTGCATCGGGCCGCTGCTGGCCGGGGCGGCGATGGAGCATTTCGGCGGGCGGGCGCTCTATGGCTTCTGCGCCTTGTGCGGACTGAGCCTGGCGGCCCTGGTGCGCGAGGGACTGGCGCGGCCGCAGCCGGTTGCGACAGGGGAGGCTTGAGCTGCGGTTTCAGCCCTCGGCCTCGAGCGGCGTGTCGAAGGCGACGAACAACTGGTCGGCGGTGATCTTCTCCAGGTCCAGGCGGACGTTCTCTTCCAGCAGGGCGAACAGCCTTGTGAAGACATCAAAGACCTTGCAGTGGTCTTCCATGCCGGAGAAGGGGTTGTCGATCTTCTCGGCGATCAGGGAGCTTTCCTGCACCGCGTCGTAGACGTCCCGCAGGGTGATCTCCCGGGGTGGCCGGGCCAGGGTCAGGCCGCCGCCGGCACCGCGCTGGGACTTGAGGATGTTCGCCTTGACCAGTTGCGAGACCAGGTTGCGCACCCGCGTGGGATGCACCTTCACCCATTTGGCGATGGTTTCAGTGCGCAGCTTCTGCGGAGCGTTGGCGGCGACGAAGGAGAGAATGTAGGACGCCGTGATCAGGCGGGTCGACTGGCTCATGGGGCAGGTTCCGGGCGCGGCGGGCAGTGGGCGACGGAGAAAGGTTATTGATCGGATAACAAATAGTAAATGCCCGGGTGAAAACGCGAATGCCACCACTGGAGTTCGTTCGGGGTAATTGTTAATGTTGCGATCGCGATAACAATTAAGGCGCGAGACCTCACCTACCACCCAAGGCTTTCTCTGACCAGAACAGGGGTAATGCAATGAGCGACAAGAAGAACAAGATCACTCAGGCAATCCACGGCTTCCAGTTGGATCGCCGTGACTTCCTCAAGCTCGGCGCCATGGCCGGCCTCGCTGGCGCAGCCTTCTCCATGGGCCTGTCGCCGAGCGCCTGGGCCGGGGAGGCGATGCCCAAGCCGGGCGGTGTCCTGCGCCTGGGGCTGGCCGGTGGCAGCACCTCCGACTCCCTCGACCCGGGCACCTGGACCGATACCTTCCCCTTCATCGGCTTCTCGGCGGTCTACAACACGCTGGTGGAGATCGACGTCGACGGCTCGGCCATACCGGAACTGGCGGAGTCCTGGGAGTCGTCCGCCGATGCCAGGGTCTGGACCTTCAAGCTGCGCCAGGGCGTGCAGTTCCACAACGGCAAGAGCCTGACGGTGGACGACGTGGTGGCCTCGATCCAGCACCACCTGGGGGAGAAGTCCACCTCGGCGGCCAAGGCGGTACTGGGGGAAGTCGCAGCGGTCAAGGCCAAGGGCGCGGACGTCGTGGTCTTCGAGTTGCGCTCGGGCAATGCCGATTTCCCCTACGTGATGGCCGACTATCACCTGGCGATCATGCCCAACAAGGACGGCGTGGCCGACTGGCGCGCCGGCATCGGCACCGGCGGCTACCGCATCAAGTCCTTCGAGCCCGGCGTGCGCATGGCGCTGGAGCGCAACCCTGGTTACTGGAAAGCGGGGCGCGCGCATTTCGCCGAAGCGGAACTGATCGGCATCAGTGACGGCGCGGCGCGGGTCAATGCGCTGATGACCGGCGCGGTGGACGTGATCAACAAGGTGGACCTGAAGACCGTCGCCCTGCTCAAGCGCAACCCGGGCCTCGTGATCGAGGAAACCAGGGGCGCGCAGCACTACACCTTCCCGATGCTCTGCGACAGCGTGCAATTCGCCAACAACGATATCCGCCTGGCGATGAAGCACGGCATCGACCGCGAGGCGCTGCTCAACACCGTTCTGCGTGGCTATGGCCAGGTCGGCAACGACCACCCGATCCAGCCCGGCAGCCGCTTCCTCAACACCGAACTGGCGCAGCGCAAGTACGACCCGGACCAGGCACGTTTCCATCTGCGCAAGGCCGGGGTGGAATCCCTCAAGGTACGCCTGCAGGCCTCGGATGCCGCCTATGCCGGTGCGGTGGACGCCTCGGTGCTGTTCAAGGAGCAGGCCCGCGTCGCCGGCATCGACATAGAGGTGGTGCGCGAGCCGGCGGATGGCTTCTTCGCCAACGTCTGGAACAAGCAGCCCTTCACCACCTCCTTCTTCTACAGCAGCCTGACCGCCGACCGCATGTTCAGCATCGGCTACGCCAAGGGCGCCGCCTGGAACGAGTCGCACTGGGACCACCCGCGCTTCAACCAACTGCTCAACGCCGCCCGCGGTGAACTCAACGAGCCGCTGCGCCGCGAGATGTACAACGAGATGCAGCAGCTCTGCCGGGACGAGGGCGGCAGCATCATCCCGCTCTTCGCCAACTCGGTGGCGGCGCGCTCCACCCGCGTCACCCATGGCGGAGCCACGGCACCCTACGGCGAACTGGATGGCCTGCGGATCATCGAGCGCTGGTGGCAGGCCTGAGGGGAGCCGGGATCATGAATGGCATTCTCAAATTGCTGTCCCAGCGATTGGCCCTCGGGCTGCTGTCGCTGCTGGCGGTGTCGGTGATCATCTTCCTCGCGGTCGGCCTGCTGCCGGGGGACCTGGCCCAGGCGTTGCTCGGGCAGTCCGCCACGGCGGACACCCTGGCCGCGCTGCGCGCGCAGCTGGGGTTGGACCAGCCGCCGCTGACCCGCTTCCTGGCCTGGATCTGGCATTTCCTCCAGGGCGACCTCGGCGTTTCCCTGGCCAACCAGCGGCCCATCGCCGAGCTGGTAGGCACGCGCCTGGGCAACACCCTGTTCCTCGCCGCCTTCGCCGCCCTGGTATCGGTGCCGCTGGCCCTGCTGCTGGGCATGCTGGCAGCGCTGTACCGCAATTCCTGGTTCGATCGCCTGCTGAACACTTCGGCGCTCAGCGCGGTGTCCTTTCCGGAGTTCTTCGTCGCTTACCTGCTGATCCTGCTGTTCTCGGTGAAGCTCAACTGGTTCCCGAGCATCTCCAACCTGGCGCCCGACGCTTCCCTGGGCACCATGCTGCAGGCCTCGATCCTGCCGGTAGCGACCCTCAGCCTGGTGGTGATCGCGCAGATGATGCGCATGACCCGCGCGGCGCTGATCAACCTGCTGGCCAGCCCCTATATCGAGATGGCCCGTCTCAAGGGCATCGGCCGGGCGCGGATCATCTTCCGCCACGCCCTGCCCAACGCCCTGGCGCCCATCGTCAACGTGGTGGCGCTTAACCTGGCCTACCTGGTGGTGGGCGTGGTGGTGGTGGAGGTGGTCTTCGTCTATCCCGGCCTCGGCCAGTTGCTGGTGGACTCGGTGGCCAAGCGCGACATTCCCGTGGTGCAGGCCTGCAGCCTGATCTTCGCGGGTACCTACATCCTCCTCAACACGTTGGCGGACGTGCTGTCCATCGCCAGCAACCCACGCCTGATGTATCCGAAGGGGTAGGCCATGACCAGCATTCTCAAGACACTGCTGCGTGCGCCCCTGAGCGCGCAATTCGGCTTCGCCGTGATCCTTCTCTACCTGCTGGCGGCGCTGTTCGCACCGCAGCTTGCGCCCTACGGGGAAACCGAGGTGGTGGGGGAGGGCTTCGCGCCCTGGGGCGGGCAATTCCTCCTCGGCACCGACAACCTCGGGCGTGACATGTTCAGCCGCCTGATCTTCGGGGCGCGCAACACCCTCGGCATCGCCTTCCTGACCACGCTGCTGGCCTTCCTGCTCGGCGGCCTGGCCGGGCTGGTGGCGGCCATTCGTGGCGGCTGGGTGGACCAGGGCCTGTCGCGCCTGGTGGATATCCTGATGGCCATCCCGCAGCTGATCTTCGCCCTGCTGATCCTCAGCGTGGTGGGCACCACGGCGACGTCGCTGGTGCTGGTGATCGCGGTGCTGGACGCCACGCGGGTGTTCCGCCTGGCGCGGGCGGTGGCGATGACAGTGGTGGTGCAGGACTTCGTTGAGGCCGCGCGCCTGCGTGGCGAAGGGCTCTGGTGGCTGGTGACGCGGGAGGTGCTGCCCAACGCGGCGGCCCCCTTGATTGCCGAATTCGGCCTGCGCTTCTGCTTCGTCTTCCTGTTCATCAGTGCGTTGTCTTTCCTCGGGCTGGGCATCCAGCCGCCCACCGCCGACTGGGGCAGCATGGTTCGCGACAACGCGGTGCTGATCACCTTCGGCGACATCACCCCCTTGCTGCCGGCGTTGGCGGTGGCACTGCTCACGGTCGGGGTCAATTTCGTCGTCGACTGGATGCTGCACAAGTCCAGCGGCCTCAAGGAGTGCTGAGCATGAGCGAACAGGAAAATCGCCCACTGCTGGAAATCCGCGACCTGCATATCGAGGGTCACTTCGATGACGCCTGGCACCCGCTGGTCAAGGGCATCGACCTGACCCTGCAGCGCGGCGAAGTGCTGGGGCTGATCGGCGAGTCCGGTGCCGGCAAGTCCACCCTCGGCCTGGCCGCCATGGGCTATACCCGCGACGGCTGCCGCATCACCCGCGGCTCGATCCGCTTCGACGGCCAGGACCTGCGGCAATGCTCGGCGGAGGAACTGCGCAAGCTGCGTGGCTTGCGCATCGCCTATGTGGCGCAGAGCGCGGCGGCCTCCTTCAACCCGGCGCAGCGGCTGATCGACCAGCATGTGGAAACGGCGGTGCAGAACGGTGGCATCAAGCGCGAGCAGGCCGAACGCGAGGCCGTGGAGCTGTACCGTGTGCTGCGCCTTCCCGATCCGGAACGCATCGGCCAGCGGTACCCCCATCAGCTATCCGGCGGCCAGCTGCAGCGGGCTATGACCGCCATGGCGATGGCCTGCCACCCGGACCTGATCATCTTCGACGAGCCCACCACCGCGCTGGATGTGACCACCCAGATCGAGGTGCTGGCGGCCATCCGCGACGCGGTGGCGCGCTTCGGCACCGCGGCGCTCTACATCAGCCACGACCTGGCGGTGGTGGCGCAGATGGCCGACCGCATCATGGTGCTGCGCCACGGCAAGCTGGTGGAGGAAGCGGAGACCCGGCAAATGCTCGCCGCCCCGCAACAGGACTACACCCGCTCGCTGTGGGCGGTGCGCAGCTTCCGCCCCGAGCCCAAGGCGTCGAGCGGCATGGCGGCGCCCTTGCTGGACGTTCGCAAGGCGTGCGCCAGCTACGGCGACCAGCCGGTGCTGCAGGACGTCTCGCTGCAACTCCATCGCGGCCGGACCCTGGCGGTGATCGGCGAATCCGGCAGCGGCAAGAGCACCACGGCACGGGTCATCACCGGCCTGTTGCAACCGACTTCGGGCCAGGTGCTGTATGACGGCGCGCCCTTGCCGGCCGACTTCCGCCGGCGCAGCAAGGAGCAGCTGCGCAGGATCCAGATGATCTACCAGATCCCGGACACCGCCCTCAACCCGCGGCAAAGCATCGGCGACATCCTCGGCCGCCCGTTGGCCTTCTACCTCGGCCTCAAGGGCAAGGCGTTGCGCGAACGGGTAGCCGAGCTGCTGGAGATGATCGAGCTGGACCCCGGCAAGTTCATGCAGCGCCAGCCGCGCGAGCTTTCCGGCGGGCAGAAGCAGCGCATCTGCATTGCCCGCGCGCTTGCCGCGGAACCCGAGCTGATCATCTGCGACGAAGTCACCTCGGCCCTCGACCAGCTGGTGGCCGAAGGCATCCTCAAGCTGCTCGACCGGGTGCAGCGCCAGCTGGGCGTGTCCTACCTGTTCATCACCCACGACGTCGCCACGGTGCGCGCAATCGCCGACGAGGTGGTGGTGATGCAGCGTGGCAAGGTCGTCGACCAGGGCGAGCGCGCGCGCATCTTCACCCCACCGTTCCACGACTACACGGGCCTGCTGTTCGCGTCCGAACCGCAGATGGACCCCGACTGGCTCGAGTCCGTGCTCAGCCGGCGCGGCCAGCCCGCCATTTCCGCCTGATCCAGAAGGTAATCCCATGAATGTATTGATCGTCCACGCCCACCCGGAACCGCAATCCTTCACCAGCGCCCTGCGCGACCTGGCCGTGGAAACGCTGCAAGGGCAGGGGCACCAGGTGCAGGTTTCCGACCTCTACGCGATGAACTGGAATCCCGTGGCGTCGGCCGCCGACTTTTCCGGGCGGGCCAACCCGGACTATCTGGTCTACGCCCTGGAGCAGCGCGAGGGCGTCAAGGGTGGCAACATCGCCGCGGACATCCAGGCTGAACTGGACAAGCTGCTCTGGGCGGACCTCCTGATCCTCAACTTCCCGCTCTACTGGTTCTCGGTGCCGGCCATGCTCAAGGGCTGGATCGACCGGGTGCTGGTGTCCGGTGTCTGCTACGGCGGCAAGCGCTTCTACGACCAGGGCGGCCTGGCCGGCAAGAAGGCGCTGGTGACCCTGACCCTGGGCGGCCGCGAGCACATGTTCGGCGAAGGCGCCATCCACGGCCCGCTGGAGGACATGCTGCGCCCGCTGCTGCGCGGCACCCTGGCCTACGTCGGCCTGGAGGTGCTGCCGCCCTTCGTAGGCTGGCACGTGCCCTACATCAGCAATGAGGCGCGCCAGGATTTCCTGCGCGACTACCAGGCGCGCCTGGAGAACCTGGAGCAGGACGCCCCGCTCCAGTTCCCGCGCCTGGACCAGTTCGACGAGCGCTTGTACCCACTGGCGCGTTGAGTGTCCAAGGCCGCCTTCGGGCGGCCTTCTTCTTTTGTAGGGTGGATAGCGCCCTTTTATCCACCATCGGCGCCGCCACGAAATCCGCCAGTGGACAGAAAAGCGCTGTCCACCCTACGCCTCCGTCGATTGCGCGGGACCGGCTGGCGGCAAGCAGCGGCAAACAGCCTTGCCGCTTTGCCGCTCCGGCAAGGCTCCGTTGCCGCTTCTTGCCGCTCTTGTTTTTATCAAGGCATTGAAAATAAAGGAAAAATAAATCTGGCACGGCCTTTGCTGAATCACTGCCAAGCAACCCGCATTGCCACTGGCAAAGGTTCAGGACCATGAGCATCAGTTTCGAAAAGGCCCTCGGCATCCACCAGCAAGCCCTCAGCTTCCGCGCCCAGCGTGGTGAGGTGCTGGCCAACAACATCGCCAACGCCGACACCCCGAACTACAAGGCTCGTGACCTGGACTTCGCCAGCGTGTTGGCCCAGCAGGCCGAGAAGGCCGCCCACGGCAGCTTCCAGGCCACCCGCACCAGCGAGCGACACATCGCCGCCGACGGCTTCGACATGGGCGAGGGCACGCTGAAGTACCGCATCCCCTTCCAGGCCGCCATCGACCAGAACACCGTGGACGCCCAGCTGGAGCAGTCGAACTACACCGAGAACGCCATGCAGTTCCAGGCCAGCTTCACCTTCCTCAACAGCAAATTCAAAGGGCTGATCAGCGCCCTGCGCGGCGAATAACGGAGAGCCAAGCCATGTCCCTGTCCAGCATCTTCAATATCGCCGGCACCGGCATGAGTGCGCAGAACACTCGGCTGAACACCATCTCCAGCAACATCGCCAACGCCGAGACGGTTTCCTCCAGCCTCGATCAGACCTACCGCGCGCGCCACCCGGTGTTCGCCACGATGTTCCAGAACGGCCTGGGTGGCGGCGATCGCGGTTCGCTGTTCGCCGGGGACGACCAGTCCGGCGCCGGTGTGCAGGTGCTCGGGGTGATCGAGGACCAGAGCACCCTGGTTCCGCGCTATGAGCCCAACCATCCGGCGGCCAATGCGGACGGCTACGTCTACTACCCCAACGTCAACGTGGTCGAGGAAATGGCGGACATGATCTCCGCCAGCCGTTCCTTCCAGACCAACGTGGAAATGATGAACACCGCCAAGCAGATGATGCAGAAGGTGCTGACCCTGGGTCAGTGATAGGGAGCGAGGGAACAGCATGAGCGTCAGCAGCGCATCCACGAGCAATACCGCCCAGTCGGTGCTCGACCAGTACAGCCGCACCACCGAAACCAAGAAAAGCAACGACCTGGGCAAGAACGAGTTCCTCGAACTGCTGGTCGCCCAGCTGAACAACCAGGACCCGCTGGCACCCCAGGAGAACGGCGAGTTCATCGCCCAGCTGGCGCAGTTCAGCCAGGTGGAAGGCATCGAGAAGCTGAACACCAGCATGGGATCGCTGCTTTCCGGCTACCAGTCGTCCCAGGCCCTGCAGGCCTCGTCCCTGGTGGGCCGCAAGGTGATAGTCCCGGCCGACAAGGCGGTGGTGGACACCAGCGAAACCTTCAAGGCCAGCGCCACGCTGCCGGTCTCCAGCAGCAACGTCTGGGTCAACGTCTATGACAGCAACGGCGCGCTGGTGAACCGCGTCAACCTGGGCCAGCAGTCCGCCGGCAGCGTCAGTTTCATGTGGGACGGCAAGGACTCCAGCGGCAACCTCATGCCGCCCGGCACCTACAGGTTCGAGGCGCAGGCCCAGTACGGCAACGAGACCAAGGGGCTCTACACCATGCTGCCGGCCAACGTCGACAGCGTCACCCTGGGTCAGAACGGCGGCGAGTTGATGCTCAACCTCGCCGGCATCGGCAGCGTCGGCCTCTCCAAGGTTCAGGTCATCGGTCAGTAGCGGCCGGCAAATTCGGCAAGGAGTAATCGCATGAGTTTCAACATCGGGCTGAGTGGCCTGCGCGCCGCCAACAAGGACCTCAACGTCACCGGCAACAACATCGCCAACGCCGGGACCACCGGATTCAAGCAATCCCGCGCCGAGTTCGCCGACGTCTATGCATCCTCGGTGCTGGGCAGTGGCAAGAACTCGACGGGCAGCGGGGTGCTGCTGTCGAGCGTTTCCCAGCAGTTCAACCAGGGCAACATCAACTACACGCAGAACGCCCTGGACCTGGCCATCAACGGCAATGGCTTCTTCCAGGTCAGCAACAACGGCGCGCTGAGCTACACCCGGGCGGGGTACTTCGGCACCGATCGCAACGGCTTCATCGTCGACAACTACGGCTACAACCTGCAGGGCTATACCACCGACGCCAACGGCGTGCTGCAGACCGGCTCGATCGGCAACCTGAGAATCCAGACCAACAGTCAGGACCCGAAGGCGACCGGCAACGTGGCGCAGGGCTTCAACCTGAACTCGACCAATGCCGTGCCGACCAATACGTTCAATTCCACGGACCCGACCAGCTACAACTCGTCGACCTCGACCAATATCTTCGACAGCCAGGGCAACTCCCACGTGATGACCCAGTACTTCGTCAAGACCGGGCCGAACGCCTGGCAGATGAATGTGCTGATCGACGGCAACCACCCGCTGGCGGGCGTGGCCAACCTGGAAGCCAATTCCGCGGCCGGCGCCGCCGGAGCGACCCCTGGCAGCGTGGCGGCTGCCGTGTCAGCCCTGGCCGGCCCCGGCTCCACTGTGCTGCCGGCCCAGGTAACGGCCGCCACCAATGCCGCCGCTGCGGCGGGGGCGACGGTCGAGAGCGTGGTCGCGGCCATTGCCGCCGCGGGCAAGACGCCGGTGAGCGCGAACCTGAGCTTCGACTCGGTGGGCAAGTTGCAGCCGATAACCTCCACCAACCCCGCCGCCTATGATCCGAACGCCGTACCCGCGATGCCGGCGCCGCAGCCGACCGATGTGTGGGAAATGAATGCCGACGGCACCCTCAAGATCAGGAGCTGGATTCCCTCCACCTCCGATGGCCAGCAGAACCCGGTGTTCCTCGCCAACGGGGCGACGGCCAATGCTACCGGCGTCAACCTGGACTTCCGCCAGGCCACCCAGTTCGCCAGTGCCTTCGCGGTCAACAGCGTGGCCCAGGATGGCTACACCACCGGCGAGCTGGCGGGTGTGGAGATCAGCGACACCGGCGAGATCTTCGCCCGCTATACCAATGGCCAGTCGCGGGTCCAGGGGCAGGTCATCCTGGCGAACTTCGCCAACACCCAGGGCCTGGCGCCGGTGGGCAAGACCCAGTGGATCCAGTCCTCGGACTCCGGCGAGCCGGTGCGCAACCCGCCGCGCTCCGGCACCCTGGGCGCCATCCAGTCGGGCGCGCTGGAAGATTCCAACGTCGACCTGTCGGATCAGCTGGTGAACCTGATCGTCGCCCAGCGCAACTACCAGGCCAACGCCAAGACCATCGAGACGGAGAGCGCGGTGACCCAGACCATCATCAACCTGCGTTGATGAGTGGCTGCTGTGGGATATTCCATGTCAATCGGCGCGTAGGGTGGAAATCCCTTTGGGGATTTCCACCATCGGTGCCTTGCATGGCCTCGCTGGTGGATAGAAAAACGCTATCCACCCTACACGGCTGATGGGTATCGCAAGCTCCACCCATCCTACGTAGCTACGTAGCCCGGATCGGTCGCGCCACCGGCTCCGGGCGGCAAATCCCCTTGCCGCTGGCGGCATCCCCTCGCCGCCGGCGTGTCTGTCAGGCCTCGCAAGAGGCCTTTTCTTTTTTATAAATTCCTTTTATTTCAATGTCTTGTGAATGATTTTCGGGTTTGGCACGACGCTTGCTGAATGGCATGCATAGCGCCAAGGGCGGCAAGGCCCACTCGGAGAGATTCATGGACAAGATGCTTTACGTCGCGATGAGCGGGGCCAGCCAGAACAGCCTGGCCCAGCGCGCCCACGCCAATAACCTGGCGAACATCTCCACCACCGGGTTCCGCCGCGACTTCGAGCAGGCGCGTTCGATGCCGGTGTTCGGCGACAGCTTCCCGTCGCGGGTCTATGCCATGGTCGAGCGCCCCGGCACCGACTTCACCCCCGGCGCCCTGCAGGAGACCGGCCGCGACCTGGACGTCGCCATCGAAGGGGAGGGCTGGGTCGCCGTGCAGGCCCAGGATGGCAGCGAAGCCTATGTGCGCACCGCCAGCCTGCAGATCGATGCCCTCGGCCAGCTGCGCACCGGCAACGGTTTGCCGGTCATGGGCAATGCCGGTCCCATCGCCGTTCCGCCGGAACAGAAAGTGGAGATCGGCCAGGACGGCACCATCAGCATCCGCGCCCTGGGCGAGAACCCCAACGTGGTGGCCGAGGTGGATCGCATCAAGCTGGTCAATCCCGATCCGAAGCAACTGGAGAAGGGCAGCGATGGCCTGATCCGCATCAAGGACCCGCAGCAGGCGGTGCAGGCCGACGCCAACGTGCGCCTGACCTCGGGTTTCCTTGAGGCGAGCAACGTCAATGCCGTGGAAGAGATGACCGCGATCCTCTCGCTGTCCCGCCAGTTCGAGCTTTCCGTGAAGATGATGCGTACCGCCGAGGACAACGCCTCGGCGATGGCGCGGGTCTTGCAGTTCAGCTAATCACCAGCACGCGGCGCCATGATTCCGGCGCCCGAGGAGAAATAGATGCTTCCGGCACTCTGGGTCAGCAAGACCGGCCTGTCCGCCCAGGACATGAACCTGACCACCATTTCCAACAACCTGGCGAACGTCTCCACCACCGGCTTCAAGCGCGACCGCGCTGAGTTCGAGGACCTGCTGTACCAGATCCGTCGCCAGCCGGGTGGCCAGAGCAGCCAGGACAGCGAACTGCCCACCGGCCTGCAGCTGGGTACCGGCGTGCGCATCACCGGCACCCAGAAGAACTTCACCCAGGGCAGCCTGCAGACCACCGAACAGCCGCTGGACATGGCCATCAACGGCCGCGGCTTCTTCCAGGTGCTGCTGCCCGACGGCACTGTCTCCTATACCCGCGACGGCAGCTTCCACCTGAGTTCCGACGGCCAACTGGTCACTTCCCAGGGGTTCGCCCTGGAGCCGGCCATCGTGCTGCCCGCCGAAGTGCAGACCTTCACCGTGGGCGAGGACGGCACTGTCTCCGTGACCACCACCGGCAACCCCGCTGCCCAGGTGATCGGCAACATCCAGACCGCCGACTTCGTCAACGCGGCCGGCCTGCAGGCCATCGGCAACAACCTGTTCCTGGAGACCGCTTCCAGCGGCGCGCCGCAGGTCGGCACCCCGGGCCTCACCGGCCTCGGCACCGTGCAGCAGAACACCCTGGAGAACTCCAACGTCAGCGTGGTCGAGGAACTGGTGAACATGATCACCACCCAGCGCGCCTACGAGATGAACTCCAAGGTCATCTCCACCGCTGACCAGATGCTCGCCTTCGTCACGCAGAACCTGTAACGCCCCGAGGTAGTCGCCCATGAACCGGCTGATCATTCTTCTCCCGCTGCTCGGCATCACCCTCATCCAGGGCTGTGTGCAGCCGGCTCCGCGACCCAACGACCCGTACTACGCGCCCGTGCTGCCGCGCACCCCGCTGCCGGCCGCGCAGAACAACGGCGCCATCTTCCAGTCCGGTTTCGAGACCAACCTCTACGACGACCGCAAGGCCTATCGCGTCGGCGACATCATCACCATCACCCTCAACGAGCGCACCCAGGCCAGCAAGAACGCCAACTCGCAGATCCAGAAGGACAGCAACGCCAACATCGGCCTGACTTCGCTGTTCGGCGGCGGCGTGTCGGTGAACAACCCCAACGGCGGCCTCAACCCGCTGGATGCCGCGCGCCTGTCCCTGGACGCCGAGTACAACGCCACTCGCGATACCAAGGGCGATTCCAAGGCGGGGCAGAGCAACAGCCTGTCCGGCTCCGTCACCGTCACCGTGTCCGAAGTGCTGCCCAACGGCATCCTCGCGGTACGCGGCGAGAAGTGGTTGACCCTGAACACCGGCGACGAGCTGGTGCGCATCGCTGGCCTGGTCCGCGCCGACGACATCGGTACCGACAACACCGTGCCCTCTACCCGCGTCGCCGATGCGCGCATCACCTATTCCGGCACCGGTGCCTTCGCCGATGCCAGCCAGCCGGGCTGGTTCGACCGGTTCTTCATGAGCCCGCTGTTCCCGTTCTGATGAGGCCGACCATGAAGCGACTGATCACCGTCCTCTGCCTGCTGCTCGTGGCCGGCGCCGCCCAGGCCGAACGCCTGAAGGACCTGGCGAGCATCCAGGGCGTGCGCACCAACCAGCTGATCGGCTACGGCCTGGTGGTGGGCCTGAACGGCACCGGCGACCAGACCACCCAGACGCCCTTCACCCTGCAGACCTTCAACAACATGCTGGCCCAGTTCGGCATCAAGGTGCCGGCCAACGTCGGCAACGTGCAGCTGAAGAACGTCGCGGCGGTGTCCATCCACGCCGACCTGCCGCCCTTCGCCAAGCCGGGCCAGACCATCGACGTCACCATCTCCTCCATCGGCAATGCCAAGAGCCTGCGCGGCGGCAGCCTGCTGATGGCGCCGCTCAAGGGCATCGACGGCAATGTCTACGCCATCGCCCAGGGCAACCTGGTGGTGGGTGGCTTCGACGCCGAGGGCAGCGACGGCTCGCGGATCACCGTCAACGTCCCGTCCTCCGGCCGCATTCCTTCCGGCGCCACCGTGGAGCGCCCGGTGCCGAGCGGATTCGACCAGGGCAACTCCCTCACCCTGAACCTCAACCGCCCGGACTTCACCACGGCGAAGAACATCGTCGACAAACTCAACGAGCTGCTCGGCCCGGGCGTGGCCCAGGCCATCGACGGCGGCTCGGTGCGGGTCAGCGCGCCGCTCGATCCGAGCCAGCGGGTGGACTACCTGTCGGTGATCGAGAACCTGGAAATCGAAGCGGGCCAGGCGGTGGCCAAGGTCATCATCAACTCCCGTACCGGCACCATCGTCATCGGCCAGAACGTGCGCGTGCAGCCGGCCGCCGTGACCCACGGCAGCCTCACCGTGACCATCACCGAAGACCCCATCGTCAGCCAGCCCGAAGCCTTCTCCGGCGGTCAGACCGCCGTGGTGCCGCGCTCCAAGGTGAGCGCCGACGAAGAGGCCAAGCCGATGTTCAAGTTCGGCCCCGGCACCACCCTCGACGAGATCGTCCGTGCGGTGAACCAGGTGGGGGCGGCGCCGTCCGACCTGATGGCCATCCTCGAAGCGCTGAAGCAGGCCGGTGCCCTGCAGGCCGACCTGATCGTGATTTAAGGAAAGGACGATGAACTCCAGACTCTCCGCAGGCCTCGCCACCGGCTCCAAGCTGGACAGCGGCGCCTACACCGACCTGAACCGGCTCAGCCAGCTCAAGGCCGGCAAGGATCGCGACAGCGAGGGCAACATCCGCAAGGTGGCCCAGGAGTTCGAGTCGCTGTTCCTCAACGAGATGATGAAATCCATGCGTCAGGCCGGTGAAGCCTTCGCCGAAGGCAACTACCTGAACAGCAACGAGACCAAGACCTACCAGGACATGCACGACCAGCAGCTGGCCGTGACCCTGTCCAAGCAGGGCGGCGTCGGCCTGGCCGATGTGTTGACCCGCCAGCTGTCCAAGACCCGCCACGCCGAGTGGCCCAATCCCTTCGCCCAGGTGCAGTCCGGCGTCCAGGCCAGCGGTTCGGCGCAGGTTGCCAAGGCGGCCGACGCCACGGCTTCGGCGCGTGACGATTCGAAACTGCTCAACCAGCGCCGCCTGGCCCTGCCGAGCAAGCTCAGCGACCGCCAGGTGGCCGGCATCGTGCCGTCTCCGGAACAGCTGGGCGGCAAGCTGCTGGCCGGTGGCGACTGGGCGCCGGCCCGGGTCTATGCGGCACCCGAGCGCGACTCGGTGGGCGTCGAAGCTGCCGGCAACGCCTCCGGCGCCGGCAAGCGCGTGTTCGCCTCGCGCGATGAATTCATCCAGACCCTGCTGCCCATGGCCGAGAAGGCCGCCGAGCGCATCGGCGTCGACCCCCGTTACCTGGTGGCCCAGGCCGCCCTGGAAACCGGCTGGGGCAAGTCGATCATCCGCCAGGGTGATGGCAGCAGCAGCCACAACCTGTTCGGCATCAAGGCCCACCAGAGCTGGGATGGCGAATCGGCACGGGTGCTGACCACCGAATACAAGGGCGGCAAGGCGGTGAAGGAGTCGGCGTCGTTTCGCGCCTACAACTCCTTCGAGCAGAGCTTCCACGACTACGTGAGCTTCCTGCAGAACAACGACCGCTACCAGGACGCGCTGGACTCCACCGACAACCCCGAGCGCTTCGTCCGCGAGCTGCAGGAGGCGGGCTACGCCACCGACCCGCAGTACGCCCGCAAGATCACCCAGATCGCCCGCGGCATGCAGATCTACCAGGCCGTTGCCGCCGTCGACGGCACGACCACCAGGACCTGAGGCTTGAGTCATGGCTGACTTGTTGAACATCGGACTGTCCGGGCTTGCCGTGAGCAAGACGCAGCTGTCCATCACCGGCCACAACATCACCAACGTCAACACGCCGGGATTCAGCCGCCAGGACGCCTCCCAGGCCGCGCGGCTGTCCCAATTCAGTGGCGCCGGCTACATCGGCTCCGGTGCGGCGCTGACCGAAGTGCGGCGGACCTACAGCGAGTTCCTCACCTCGCAGCTGCGCAACTCCACCGCGCTGAACAGCGATGTGGCCGCCTACAAGAGCCAGATCGACCAGCTGGACTCGCTGCTGGCCGGCACCACCACGGGCATCAGCCCGTCGCTGCAGAAGTTCTTCGCCTCGCTCCAGGCCGCGGCGGAAGACCCTGCCAACACCCCGGCGCGGGAACTGGTGCTGGCCGACGCCGAGGGCCTGGCGCGGCGCTTCAATAACCTGCACGACCGCCTCAGCGAGCAGAACGGCTTTATCAACAGCCAGATGCAGAGCATCAGCGAGCAGGTCAATCGCCTGGCCGGTTCCATCGGCAGCCTGAACAACGCCATCGCCGAGGCTTCCGCCAACGGCCACGCGCCCAACGACCTGCTGGATGCCCGGGACGAGGCGGTGCGCCAGTTGTCGAGCTTCATCGGCGTGTCGGTGGTGAAGCAGGACGACAACAGCCTCAACCTCTTCATCGGCACCGGCCAGCCGCTGGTGGTCGGTGGCACGGTCAGCCGCCTGGACATCGTCAACGGCACCGGCGACCCGACCCGCTTCGAGGTGGAACTGGTCAATGGCGGAACCCGGCAGAACGTCACCAGCCAGGTCAGCGGCGGCCAACTGGGCGGCCTGATTCGGTACCGCAACGAGGTGCTCGATTCCTCGCTCAACGCCCTGGGGCGCCTGGCAATGGCGGTGAGCGAGCAGGTCAACGGCCAGCTGGGCCAGGGGCTCGACCTCAAGGGCCGCGTCGGCTCGATGCTGTTCGGCGACTACAACACCCCCGAACTGGCGGACCTGCGTGCCCGTGCCTTCGCCGACAACGCCTCGGGCGTGGATGCCTCGCTGACCATCGACGACACCAGCCTGCTCGGCACCAGCGACTATCGCCTGGAATTCGACGGCACCTCCTACCAGGCGCGGCGCCTGAGCGACGGGGCGCCCATGACCGTCACCGTCGACCCGGCCAACCCGCTGAAGCTGACCCTGAAGGACGCCTCGGGGCGCGACCAGGGCTTCAGCGTGACCCTTACCGGCACGCCGGCCGCCGGCGACCGCTTCATGCTCGAACCGACCCGCACTGGCGCCTCGTCCATCTCGGTGGAACTGGACCGGGCGGACCAGTTGGCCTTCGCCGCGCCCCTGCGCAGCGAAGCCAACCTGCAGAATCGCGGCAACGCGGTGATCGGCGCGCCGGAGATCACCCAGGTAATCGACCCGGCCAACCTGGCCAGCATGAAGGCGCTGCGTTCCGACCCGCTGCAGCAGGGCGTCATCAGCGGCTTCCCCAGCCTGACCCTGACCTACGACTCCGCCAGCGGCCAGCTGCAGTTCCCCTCGCCGCTGCCGCCGGGCGTGCGCATCACCACGGTGCCGCAGCTGCCGCCGGCACCCGCGCCGAGCGACATCAGCGGCCTCGCCGTCACCCCGGGGCAGTCAAACAGCCTGTCCTTCGCGGTGGAAGTCACCGTGGGTGGGGTGACCCAGAGCTACAGCATCCAGCAAACCTTCAGCGGCCAGCCGCAGAATGGCGATACCTTCACCCTGGGCTTCAACAAGGGCGGCGTCTCCGACAACCGCAACGCGCAGAAGCTGGTGGACCTGCAGAACAAGGCCACGGTGGGTGTGGATTCCACCCTGGGCAGCAAGGGCTCCGGCGTCAGCTTTTCCGATGGCTACGGCCAACTGGTGGAGCGGGTCGGCACCCTGACCGCCCAGGCCCGCCAGGACAGCGAGGCCTCCGGCGCAATCCTCAAGCAGGCCAGCGACAACCGTGACTCCTTGTCAGGGGTCAACCTCGACGAAGAAGCCGCCAACCTGATCAAGTTCGAGCAGTACTACAACGCCTCGGCGCAGATCATTCAAGTTGCGCGCTCCTTGTTCGATACCCTGATCAGCAGCTTCCGCTAACGGGCCATCGCCATGCGAATTTCCACTCTCCAAGCTTTCAACAACGGTGTGAACGGTCTGCAGCGCAACTTCTCCGACGTCGCCCGCACCCAGGAGCAGATCAGCACCGGCAAGCGCATCCTCACCCCGGCCGACGACCCGGTGGCCTCGGTGCGCCTGCTGCAGCTGGACCAGCAGCAGGCCGTGCTCGAGCAGTACCAGGGCAACCTCACCGCAGCGCAGAACAGCCTGAGCCAGGAAGAGGCCACCCTGAACTCGGTGAACAACTTGCTGCAGCGTGTGCGCGAACTGGCGGGGTCGGCGGGCAATGGCACCTTGAGCCAGGCCGATCGCAAGGCCATCGCCACCGAACTGGGCGAGCGCGAGGATGAACTCCTCGGCCTGATGAACACCCGAAATGCCCGCGGCGAGTACCTGTTCGCCGGTTACCAGGGCAAGACCCAACCGTTCGTGCGCAACCCGGACGGCAGCTACAGCTACCAGGGCGACGAAGGCCAGCGCCAGCTGCAGATCGCCAGCTCCCTGCAGGTGCCCATCAGCGACAACGGCCGGGCCCTGTTCGAGAATTCCATCAACGCCGCGCGCCTTGCCGTCACCGGCAACCCGGCGGCGCCGGCCGACCCCTATGTCAGCGGCGCCCTGGTGGATGACGAGGTGAGCTTCGCCAACTTCCCGGCGGGTGGCATCCAGCTGGATTTCAACGACCCGGCCGATCCGCTCAAGTACAGCCTCACGCCCCTGCCGCAGCCGGCGGCGGGGCCGGTGGTCAACGGCACCCTGACGGCGGGCAAGGACAGCAAGGTCAGCTACGGCGGCGTCACCTTCCACGTCAACGGCACGCCATCCAATGGCGCCAGCGTCACCATCGCCCCGCCCGACGCTGACCCGGCCACCGCACCGGCGAACAAGGTCGGTCTGCTCGACACCATCGCCAGCTTGCGCAAGTCCCTGGAGTCCGGCGTCGACACTCCCCAGGGCACCCGCCAGGTCCGCGACTCGGTGGCGTTGGCCCTGACCAACCTGGACAACGGCATGACCACCCTCGACACCGTGCGCGGGCAGATCGGCGCGCGGCTGAACATAGTCGAGTCCACCCAGACTTCCCACGAAGAGGTGGGGCTGGTGAACAAGAGCGTGCAGGCCGAACTGCGCGACCTGGATTACGCCGAGGCCATTTCCAGGCTGTCCATGCAATCGATCATCCTCGAAGCGGCGCAGCAGAGTTACGTGAAGATCAGCGGGCTGAATCTGTTCAACCAGCTGCGCTGACCCCAGTGGCTCTTCGCGAATGAATTCGCTCCTACAGGGGGGCGCCTGACCAAGCGCGCGGATTTGCCCATCCTGCGAGGCTTCGAATCTGCTTCAGAGTCCCTCCAAGGCACGGATAGCCCCCTCTCCCTTCAGGGAGAGGGTTGGGGTGAGGGGGAGGGCATCCGGGGGCCACAAGGAATCCGACGGGGAGACCTTCGGCCTCCATGGCGAATGAATTCGCCCCTACAGGTTTGCACGGACGCCATTTGCGCCAGAGCCTCCCTATGGTCACGTCCCTCCACTCCTAAGTCCTTGTCAATACAGCAAAAATAAAAATCCGAAAAAATCTTCAGGCAAACCCTAAAGGTCCCAAGGGCAGGGCCGATACAAAGGACGAATGCGAACTCACTGGGGCCCGAGCATGGAGGCCCGCGGGTCGCTCGCTCAGGTAACTACCAGGTCCCTTTGGAGAGTCCACCATGGCCTTGACCGTCAATACCAACACCTCTTCCCTCAACGCCCAGCGCAACCTGGGGGCATCCTCCAATGCGCTGAGCAAGTCCCTGGAGCGCCTGTCCACCGGTTCGCGCATCAACAGCGCCAAGGACGACGCCGCCGGCCTGCAGATCTCCAACCGCATGACCAGCCAGGTCAACGGTCTGGGTGTAGCCATACGCAACGCCAACGACGGCATCTCCATGGCCCAGACCGCTGAAGGCGCCATGCAGCAGTCCACCAACATCCTCCAGCGTATGCGCGACCTCTCGCTGCAGTCGGCCAACGGCTCGAACAGCGTTGAAGATCGTGGCTCGCTGCAAAAGGAAGTTGATGCCCTCCAACAAGAATTGACCCGTATTGCGGATACCACCTCCTTTGGCGGTCGCAAACTGCTGGACGGTACTTTCGGAACCCAGAAGTTCCAGGTCGGCTCCAATGCCAACGAGGTGATTTCTGTTGGGCTGTCGGATGTCTCCGCCGGTAGCTTGGGCGAAAACGCGAAAACCGGTGCCGGGACCGTATTTGGTGCCGCTGCTGCGGCAGGCCTTGCATATGGCACTGCTACCGGCGCAACCAATATTGTGCTGAGTGGAAATCAAGGCACATCCGCGGCGACCGATATTTCGGCTATGGACGCCAAGGCGGCCGCAGCGGCGCTGAACGCTCTGGGCACAGGTGTAAAAGCTGATACGCGAGTGACTGTTGAACTTGCAGGTTTCACTGCTGCTGACACTGGCACTCTCGATGTTGGCACCGATTCCTACGATCTCAGCAAGTTCAATGGCAGTTTCAAGGAGCTTGCTGCAGCTATCGGGAAAGACGGACACACCGCCACTTACGATAGCACCACCAATAAGCTCACCATCTCGGCTCAGGGGGTCGAAGGTATTAAGGCAGTTGGCCCGGCAGCCGGTACTCTGACGATTGCAAATGCAACAAGCGGCACTGTCGGCGCCGCCGATACGGTGGATGCTGGCGGGGTGGTCGTGAACTCGGAGCTGAAGTTTTCCTCCAGCGAGGCATTCACTGTTACTGGTACTTCCGGGGCTATTACTTCCGCTGGCACAAATTCGAGTCTGTCTGCGGTAAGTGCAGTTGATATCCGCACCGAGCAAGGGGCTCAAGATGCTGTTGCGGTAATCGATGCTGCCCTTTCCAAGATTGACAGTCAGCGCGCCGACCTCGGTGCCGTGCAGAACCGCTTCGACAACACCATCTCCAACCTGCAGAACATCTCGGAAAACGTGTCCGCGGCCCGTGGCCGTATCCAGGACACCGACTTCGCCGCTGAAACCGCCAACATGACCAAGAACCAGGTGCTGCAACAGGCCGGCACCGCGATCCTGGCCCAGGCCAACCAGCTGCCGCAGGCGGTGCTCAGCCTGCTCCGCTGATACCGGCAGCGAGTCCGCGTAACCACCACGGGGGGAAGTGCCTGGCACTTCTCCCCGTCTTGCCATGTGAGGTGAGGAGATGGACGTTACGAAAATCCAGACCCAGCCGCAGGGGCTCGCCGTGCCCCGCCAGCCTCAGGCGGGCGAGATGCAGCGTCTGGCGGGCAACGAACCGGCGGCCGGCCAGGCTGGACAACAAGCGGTCGTGGGTTTGGCCAAGGGCGAGGAAAAACCCGTCGAGGCTGCGCTATCCAACATCCAGGACTTCGTCCAGCACATCCAGCGCAACCTGAGCTTTGCCCTGGACGAATCCAGCGGGCGGGTGGTGGTCAAGGTCACCGACACCCAGTCCGGCGAACTGATCCGGCAGATTCCTTCGGAAGACGTCTTGAAGCTGGCGGAAAGTCTTTCCGAAGCCCGCAGCCTGCTGTTCCAGGCCGAGGCCTGAATCAGGCTTGGCACGGGATTTGTAGAAAAGCGGCACCGGGTACTGCGGTGCCAGAAGCTTGACGAGGTGAAGAAATGGCAGGGATTACGGGACTGGGGTCGGGCGTCAAAATCGACAGCATCGTGTCGGCATTGGTCAACGCCGAGCGCGCGCCGAAGGATGCGCAGCTGGCGCGGGTGGAGAAGGCCACCACCACCAAGTTCACCGCGCTGGGGCAGCTCAAGGGGGCCCTGAGCGAATTCCAGACTGCCCTCAAGGACCTGAACAAGTCGTCCCTGTTCGAGAATCGTTCGGCGACCTCGTCCGATACCACGCTGTTGACGGCTACCGCCACCAAGGCGGCATTGGCCGGCACCTACAGCATCAAGGTCAACCAGTTGGCCACCGGCAGCAAGGTGGGCACGGCGGCCCTGGCCAGTGACTACAAGGTGCCCACCAATGCCGATGCCGATGGCATCGCCGGCAAGCTGACGGTCAAGGTCGGGGCCAGCGATACCGGCACCGAAGTCGAGATCGCCGAAGGCGCCACCCTCACCGAGGTGCGCGATGCGATCAACACCCAGCTCAAGGACAAGGGCGTGACCGCCAACCTGCTGAGCAACCCCAGCGATGGCACCACCCGCCTGGTGCTCAGCTCCAGCAAGAGCGGCGCCGGCAACGATGTGCAGATCACCAGCAGCGACCCGGACCTGGCCGCGCTGACCATCGGCGGCGGAACCCTGACGAGCTCCGATCCCGCCAGCAGCGGCATTATCGAAACCGCGCGCAATGCCAAGTTCAGCATCGACGGCCTGGAGCTGGAAAGCGCCAGCAACAGCGTGACCGGCGCCATTCCCGAGGTCACCCTGGAGCTCAAGGCGGTCAGCACCGACAAGAACCCTTCCTCCACCCTGACCATCGACCAGGACAAGAGCGGGGTGAAGGCCAATATCAAGAAGTTCGTCGATGCCTACAACAAGGTGGTCACTACCTCCAACCAGCTGACTTCGGTGGTTTCCGCCGGCGAAGGCAAGGCTCCGGTCACCGGCGGCCTGGTGGGTGATGCCACGGTGCGTACCCTGCTCGGCGGGATTCGCAACACCCTGGTGGAGCCGGCGGATCAGGAGGGAATCAGCGTCCTCGCCGACCTGGGTATCGCTACCCAGAGGGACGGCACTCTGAAGATCGACGACACCAAGCTGGACAAGGCCCTGAAGGACAACTTCGAGCAGGTGGCCGGCTTCTTCACCGGCGACAAGGGGCTGATGAGCCGCCTGGACAAGCAGGTGGACGGCTACGTGCAGACCGGTGGCATTCTCCAGCAGCGCATGGATGGCCTGCAGAACACCCTCAAGTCGGTGGACAAGCAGAAGGAAGCGCAAACGCTGCGGATCACCCAGCTGCAGGAGCGCCTCTACAAGCAGTTCAACGCCATGGACTCCCTGGTGGGCCAGCTCACCCAGACCAGCGACCGCCTGTCCCAAGCCCTGGCCAGCCTGCCGGGCGTCGTCAGCAAGGATTGATCGCCATGCCGAATCCCATCGAAACCTACAAGCAAGTCGTCGCCAGTCCCGAGGTCTCGCCTTACCAGGCGGTAAAGCTGCTGCTGCAAGGCGCGCTGGAGCGTATCTCCCTGGCCCGCTTCGCCATGCAGCAGGGCAATGCTGAAGTACGCGGCAATGCCGTCGGTTCCACACTGGATATCCTCGGTGCCCTGCAGGCGGGACTGGACCCGGAGCTGGGCGGCGAGATCGCCGCCAATCTCGATGCCCTCTACGACTACATGACCCGCCGCCTCGCGGGTGTGGCGCTGGACTCCACTCCACGCCGATTGGATGAGGTGGAGGCCCTGCTGTTGCAGATCAAGGAAGCCTGGGATGGCATAGGTCCCGAGGTGGAGGCGGGCGCCCGATGATGGCCTGCCGCGCGATCAGCCTCTTGTGCGAAAAAACGAAGAACTGCTGAAATCCGGCTAAAGCTTGCCGTTGGTCGGCCGATACCTGGGGTATCAGCCAGACAGCGTAGCCGGAGCCACCATGTACGCAGCCACAGCCCTCAAGCAGTACCAGTCGGTCAATGTCCAGGCCCAGGTCTTCGATACCACGCCGCACCGCCTGATCCAGATGCTGATGGAAGGTGGCCTCGGTCGGCTGGCCCAGGCCCGCGGCGCCATGGAGCGCGGCCAGGTCGCCCTCAAGGGCGAATTGCTGGGCAAGGCCATCGCCATCATCGGCGGCCTGCGCGATGGCCTCGATCGGCAGAAGGGCGGCGAGATCGCCGCGAACCTGGATGGCCTGTACGAGTACATGGAAGGTCGCCTGCTGCAGGCCAACCTGAAGAACGATGCCGCTCTGGTCGACGAAGTGGCCGGATTGCTGCGTGAAATCAAGTCCGCCTGGGATGCCATCGCACCCTGAGCGGCAGCATAGGACTGACCCCATGAGTTCATCCGTTCAGCGTCTCGAAAGCACCGGCAGTGCCCTGCGCGCCGCCCTGGCCAACCAGGATTGGGCGGCCATCGGCGAGCTCGACCAGCAGTGCCGGCAGGCCGTCGATGACGCCATGGTCGACGCGGTGTCCGATACCGAAGTCCTGCGGGCGCGCATGGAAGAGTTGCTGGCCCTGTACCGCGAGCTGGTCACCCTGTGTCAGGCCGAGCAGCAGCGCCTGGCCGGCGAGCTGATCCAGCTCAACCAGGCCAAGCAGGGTGCCAAGGTCTACCAATTGTTCGGCTGATAGCTGTGCGATGTTCTTCTGCCATTAATTCGACACTGTATTGACAACTGCTTAGCCGTTCCGTCGGCTGGATCAAAAAAAGCACGCCATAAATTTGACTCGGCAGGGGTTTTTCACTTTACTAGTGGCCAATTGCCGGTCGATCCCGCACCCGGGAAGCACCGTCTCCCCATGCGCCGTGGCATACGGCGTCCAGCCCAAAAAAAGCAAGAACCCGACAATGTGGCGTGAAACCAAAATACTGCTGATCGATGACAATGGTGATCGCCGCCGCGACTTCGCGGTGATCCTGAATTTCCTCGGTGAAGAGTACCTGGCCTGCGCCAGCAACGATTGGCGGGACATGACGGGTTCCCTGTCCTCCAGTCGCGATGTCCTCTGCGTGATGCTGGGCGAAGTGAGCGCCAAGGGTGGCGTACTCGAACTGATCAAGCAGGTGCTGGCCTGGGACGAATTCCTCCCGGTGCTGCTGCTCGGCGACCAGGTCCAGGCGGACTGGCCGGAAGATCTGCGCCGCCGCCTGCTGGTCAGCCTGGAGATGCCGCCGAGCTACAACAAGCTGCTCGATTCCCTGCATCGCGCCCAGGTCTACCGCGAAATGTACGACCAGGCCCGCGAGCGCGGCCGCCAGCGTGAGCCGAACCTGTTCCGCAGCCTGGTGGGCACCAGCCGTGCCATCCAGCAGGTGCGGCAGATGATGCAGCAGGTGGCCGATACCGACGCCAGCGTGCTGATCCTCGGCGAGTCCGGCACCGGCAAGGAAGTGGTGGCACGCAACCTCCACTACCATTCCAAGCGTCGCGAAGCGCCCTTCGTGCCGGTCAACTGCGGCGCCATCCCGGCGGAGCTGCTGGAAAGCGAGCTGTTCGGCCATGAGAAGGGCGCCTTCACCGGCGCCATCACCAGCCGGGCAGGGCGCTTCGAGCTGGCCAACGGCGGCACCCTGTTCCTCGACGAGATCGGCGACATGCCGCTGCCGATGCAGGTCAAGCTGCTGCGGGTGCTGCAGGAACGCACCTTCGAGCGGGTCGGCAGCAACAAGACGCAGAACGTGGACGTGCGCATCATCGCCGCCACCCACAAGAACCTCGAACAGATGATCGAGGCCGGCAGCTTCCGCGAAGACCTCTACTACCGCCTCAATGTCTTCCCCATCGAGATGGCGCCGCTGCGCGAGCGGGTGGAAGACATCCCGCTGCTGATCAACGAACTCATCGCACGCATGGAGCACGAGAAGCGCGGCTCCATCCGCTTCAACTCCGCCGCCATCATGTCCCTGTGCAACCACGACTGGCCGGGCAACGTCCGCGAGCTGGCCAACCTGGTGGAGCGCATGGCGATCATGCATCCCTACGGTGTCATCGGCGTCAGCGAGCTGCCGAAGAAATTCCGCCACGTCGACGACGAGGACGAGCAGCTCAAGGCCAGCCTGCGCGAGGAGATCGAAGAGCGTTCGGCCATCGGCGCCGGCCTGCCGGGCGTCAGCGCCCCGGCGCTGCTGCCGCCGGAAGGGCTGGATCTCAAGGACTACCTCGGCAACCTGGAGCAGGGCCTGATCCAGCAGGCGCTGGACGATGCCTCCGGCGTGGTGGCCCGCGCTGCCGAGCGCCTGCGCATCCGGCGTACCACCCTGGTGGAGAAGATGCGCAAGTACGGCATGAGCCGACGCGACGAGGAATTGGCGGAAGAATAATTCCGCTTTTTCCAAGTGCTTGTTTTATAAGGAAATATTTTTAGGCACGGGTATTGCTTTGTCTCGCTCGACCGACCGTCTGCTGACGGTCGATGGAGCGAGAGAGAAGCATGAACGCAGCCGTCATCCCCGCGCAGAATCCGCAAGCGTCCCCGGCCGAACAGGCAAGCCGAGCAGGCCTTGAACAGGCCTTCGCGCTGTTCAATCAGATGTCGGCCCAGCTCAGCGAGTCCTACAGCATGCTGGAGGCGCGGGTCACCGAGCTGAAGGGGCAGTTGGCCCTGGTCAGCGCCCAGCGCATGCAGGAACTGGCGGAGAAAGAGCGCCTGGCCAACCGCCTGCAGAGCCTGCTGGACCTGTTGCCCGGCGGGGTCATCGTCATCGATGGCCAGGGCGTGGTGCGCGAGGCCAATCCTGTGGCCCGCAATCTGCTCGGCCAGCCCCTGGCGGGCATGCTCTGGCGTGAAGTGATCGCCCGCAGCTTCGCTCCCCGTGAAGACGATGGCCATGAAATCTCCCTCAAGGATGGCCGCCGCCTTTCCATCGCCACCCGTTCCCTGAATGCCGAACCCGGCCAACTGGTGCTGCTCACCGACCTGACGGAAACCCGTCGCCTGCAGGACCAGTTGGCCCGTCACGAACGCCTTTCCGCCCTGGGCCGCATGGTCGCGTCCCTGGCCCACCAGATCCGCACACCGCTGTCCGCCGCCTTGCTCTACGCCGGCCACCTCAATCAGCAGGTGCTGCCGGTGGAGCAGCAGCAGCGTTTCGCCGGGCGCCTCAAGGAGCGCCTGCACGAACTGGAGCACCAGGTTCGCGACATGCTGGTGTTCGCCCGTGGCGAGCTGCCGCTGCCGGATCGCCTGGCGCCGGCGACCCTGTTCGCCGCCTTGCGCGCGTCCGCCGAATCCCATGTGGAAGGCCGGCAGGTGCGCTGGCAGTGCGACCTCGCCGAGGGGGAGCTGCTGTGCAACCGCGACACCCTGGTGGGCGCCATGCTCAACCTCATCGAGAACGCCAACCAGGCCGCCGGCCGCGCGCTGCGGCTGAAGGTGCACCTGTATCGCCGTGGCGGCGACCTGCACCTGGCCATCAGTGACAACGGCCCGGGCATCGACGCCGCCACCCTGGCGCGCCTGGGCGAACCCTTCTTCACCACCAAGACCACCGGCACCGGCCTCGGGCTGGCGGTGGTCAAGGCGGTGGCGCGCGCCCACCAGGGCGAGCTGTGGCTGCGTTCGCGGCCCGGCCGTGGGACCTGCGCCACCCTGGTTCTGCCGCTGATTCCCGCGGCGCATTCGGTTACTCAGGAGTAAAGGACGATGACTGCCAAAATTCTGCTGGTCGAGGATGATCGCGCCCTGCGTGAAGCCCTGGCGGACACCCTGCTGATCGGCGGCTACGACTTCCGCGCGGTGGACTGCGCCGAAGCCGCCCTGGTGGCCCTGGGTGAAGAGTCCTTCGGCCTGATGGTCAGTGACGTCAACATGCCCGGCATGGACGGACACCAGCTGCTGGCCATCGTCCGCCAGCGCCATCCGCAGCTGCCGGTACTGTTGATGACTGCCTATGGCGCCGTGGAGCGCGCGGTGGAGGCCATGCGCCAGGGCGCCGCCGATTACCTGGTGAAACCCTTCGAGCCCAATACCCTGCTCGATCTGGTGGCGCGCCATGCCTTGGGCCGCGTAGCCCCGGCCGCCAGCGATGGGCCGGTGGCCCTGGAGCCGGCCAGCCGCCAACTGCTGGAACTGGCCGCGCGGGTGGCGCGCAGCGATTCCACCGTGCTTATTTCCGGCGAGTCCGGTACCGGCAAGGAGGTGCTGGCGCAGTACATCCACCAGCAGTCGAACCGCGCTGCCGGGCCCTTCATCGCCATCAACTGCGCCGCCATCCCGGACAACATGCTCGAGGCGACCCTGTTCGGGCATGAGAAGGGCGCCTTCACCGGCGCCATCGCCAGCGCGCCGGGCAAGTTCGAGCTGGCCGACGGCGGTACCATCCTGCTCGACGAGATTTCCGAAATGCCCCTGGGCCTGCAGGCCAAGCTGCTGCGTGTGCTGCAGGAACGTGAAGTGGAGCGGGTGGGCGCGCGGCGGCCGATCAGCCTGGATATCCGCGTGCTCGCCACCACCAACCGCGACCTGGCCGGCGAAGTGGCGGCGGGGCGTTTCCGCGAGGACCTTTACTATCGTCTCTCGGTCTTTCCGCTGGCCTGGCGGCCGTTGCGGGAGCGTCCGGCGGACATCCTGCCCCTGGCCGAGCGCCTGCTGGGCAAGCACGTCAAAAAAATGAACCACGCCCCCGTGCGCTTCTCCGCCGAGGCCCAGGCGACCCTCGTGGCCCACGCCTGGCCGGGCAACGTGCGCGAACTGGACAACGCCGTGCAACGCGCGCTGATCCTGCAGCAGGGTGGGGTGATCCAGCCCCATGACCTCTGCCTGACCGCGCCCATCGGCATGGCCCTGGCGCCCGCCGTTCCAGCGGCTGCGCCGGTAATGCCGCTGCCGATGGCCCCTGCGCCGGCCGAGGCGCCCAGCGCCTTGGGCGACGACCTGCGCCGCCACGAGTTCCAGATGATCATCGACACCCTGCGTTCCGAGCGCGGCCGTCGCAAGGAAGCCGCGGAACGCTTGGGGATAAGTCCGCGAACCCTGCGCTACAAGCTGGCGCAGATGCGCGACGCCGGGATGGACGTCGAGGCGTACCTCTACGCCAGCTGACGCTGGCAGCCGCAAGCCGCAAGCCGCAAGCTACAAGAGTCGCCGGGCCCACCTTGGTGGTCGGCCTGGCGCTTTTGCTTCTACTTGCAGCTTGTAGCTTGCAGCTTGCAGCTGCCCCACCTGGCACCCTTGTTGCACATACCCCCGCATCGGACCGCGCAGCGTCAAAAAATCGCGGCAGTTGGAGGAATGTGATGAGCCAGGGTGTCGAGTTCAATCGCCTGATGTTGGAAATGCGTGCCATGCAGATGGATGCCATGGCCCGCAAGCCTGCTCCCGCGGCTACCCCGGAGGCCGGCGCGCCGAGCTTCTCGGAGATGCTCGGGCAGGCGGTCAACAAGGTCGCCGACACCCAGCAGGCCGCCAGCGAAATGGCCAGCGCCTTCGAGGTGGGTCAGAAGGGCGTGGACCTCACCGATGTGATGATCGCGTCGCAGAAGGCCAGCGTCTCCTTCGAGGCCATGACCCAGGTGCGCAACAAGCTGGTCCAGGCGTACCAGGACATCATGCAGATGCCGGTTTGAGGACGGATTGATAAATGGCTGAAGCTGCTGTCGCAAAGGTCCCCGCCAAGGCAGGCGCATCGGGCGAGGCGGACGGGAAGAAACCGCTGCTCGGCCTGTCCTTCCTGGATAACCTCTCGCAGATGACGGTGCTGCGTCAGGTCGGTCTGCTGGTCGGCCTGGCCGCCAGCGTCGCCATCGGCTTTGCCGTGGTGCTCTGGTCCCAGCAGCCGGATTACCGCCCCCTGTACGGTAGCCTGTCGGGGATGGACGCCAACCAGGTGGTGGAAGCCCTGGGCGCCGCCGATATCCCCTACAAGATCGAACCCAACTCCGGCGCCCTGCTGGTGAAATCCGAGGACCTTGCCCGTGCGCGCATGAAAGTCGCCGCCGCGGGCGTGGCCCCCACCGACAACACCGTCGGCTTCGAGATCCTCGACAAGGAGCAGGGCCTGGGCACCAGCCAGTTCATGGAAGCCACGCGCTATCGTCGCGGCCTTGAAGGCGAACTGGCACGTACCATTTCCAGCCTGAACAACGTCAAGGGCGCCCGCGTGCACCTGGCCATCCCGAAAAGCTCGGTGTTCGTGCGCGACGAGCGCAAGCCCACCGCCTCGGTACTGGTGGAGCTCTACCCGGGCCGCACCCTGGAGCCGAGCCAGGTCATGGCCATCGTCAACCTGGTGGCCACCAGCGTGCCGGAACTGGAGAAGTCCCAGGTCACCGTGGTCGACCAGAAGGGCAACCTGCTGTCCGACCAGCAGGAACTCTCCGAGCTGACCATGGCTGGCAAGCAGTTCGACTACTCCCGGCGCATGGAAACCCTCTACACCCAGCGCGTGCACAGCATCCTGCAGCCGGTGCTGGGCAACGGGCGCTACAAGGCGGAAGTCTCGGCGGACGTGGACTTCAGTGCCGTCGAATCCACCTCGGAGATGTACAACCCGGACCAGCCGGCGCTGCGCAGCGAGCAGAGCATGGCCGAGGAACGCCAGAACAACAGCGGCCCCCAGGGCGTGCCCGGTGCGCTGTCGAACCAGCCGCCGGCGCCCGGCGCCGCGCCGCAGCAGGCCGCAGGTAACGCCCCCGCCGGTGTACAGCCGGGGCAGCCGCTGCTGGATGACAACGGCCAGCAGATCATCGACCCGGCCACCGGCAAGCCGATGCTGGCGCCGTACCCCACCGACAAGCGCGACCAGACCACCCGCAACTACGAGCTGGACCGCTCCATCAGCCACACCAAGCAGCAGCAGGGCCGCCTGCGCCGGCTTTCCGTCGCGGTGGTGCTGGACGACCAGGTCAAGGTGGACCCGCAGACCGGCGAGACCACCCGTGTGCCCTGGAGCGCCGACGAGGTCGCCCGTTTCACCCGCCTGGTGCAGGACGCGGTGGGCTTTGATGCCAGCCGTGGCGATAGCGTCAGCGTGATCAACACGCCCTTCATCGCCGACAACAGCGAAGACGTGATCGAGATTCCCTTCTACACCCAGCCCTGGTTCTGGGATGTGGTGAAGCAGGTGCTCGGCGTGCTGTTCATCCTGGTGCTGGTGTTCGGCGTGCTGCGCCCGGTGCTGAACAACATCACCGGTGCCGGCAAGGGCAAGGAACTGGTGGGCGGTCGCGAGGGCGACGCCGAGCTCGGCGAGATGGGGCTGTCCGGCGAACTGTCGGAGGACCGTGTCAGCCTGGGCGGCCCGCAAAGCATCCTGCTGCCCAGCCCGAGCGACGGGTATGATGCGCAGCTCAATGCCATCAAGAACCTGGTGGCCGAAGATCCTGGCCGTGTGGCCCTGGTAGTGAAGGAATGGATCAACGCCGATGAGTGAGAACCGCGCTCCCGCCAAACTGGCCAAGGTCGACAAGGCCGCCATCCTGCTGTTGTCCCTGGGCGAGACCGACGCCGCCCAGGTGCTCCGCCACATGGGGCCGAAGGAAGTGCAGCGGGTCGGCGTGGCCATGGCGCAGATGCGCAACGTCCATCGCGAGCAGGTGGAGCAGGTGATGAGCGAGTTCGTCGAGATCGTCGGCGACCAGACCAGCCTGGGCGTCGGTGCCGATGGCTACATCCGCAAGATGCTTACCCAGGCGCTCGGCGAGGACAAGGCCAACAACCTGATCGACCGCATCCTGCTGGGCGGCAGCACCAGTGGCCTGGACAGCCTCAAGTGGATGGAGCCGCGCGCCGTGGCCGACGTGATCCGCTACGAGCACCCGCAGATCCAGGCCATCGTGGTCGCCTACCTCGACCCGGACCAGGCCGCCGAGGTGCTCAGCCATTTCGACCACAAGGTGCGCCTGGACATCGTCCTGCGGGTGTCCTCGCTCAACACCGTGCAGCCGTCCGCGCTCAAGGAACTCAACCTGATCCTCGAGAAGCAGTTCGCCGGCAATGCCAGCACCACCCGCACCACCATGGGCGGTGTGAAGCGCGCGGCGGACATCATGAACTTCCTCGAGAGCTCGGTCGAAGGCCAGCTGATGGACTCCATCCGCGAGGTGGACGAGGACCTCTCGAACCAGATCGAAGACCTGATGTTCGTCTTCGACAACCTCGCCGACGTCGACGACCGCGGCATCCAGGCGCTGCTGCGGGAGGTCTCTTCCGACGTGCTGGTGCTGGCCCTCAAGGGGGCTGACGATGCCATCAAGGACAAGGTCTTCAAGAACATGTCCAAGCGCGCCGCCGAACTGCTGCGCGACGACCTGGAAGCCAAGGGCCCGGTGCGCGTCAGCGACGTGGAGTCGGCGCAGAAGGAAATCCTCACCATCGCCCGCCGCATGGCCGAAGCCGGGGAAATCGTCCTCGGCGGCAAGGGCGGCGAAGAAATGATCTGAGGCGGCGTCCATGTCCAGCAAGGAACCGGAAAGCGAACTGATTCGCGCCAGGGACGTCAGCGTCTTCGACCGCTGGTCGCTGCCCAGCTTCGACCCGGCAGTCCCGGAGCCCCCGGCGCCCGAGCCGGAGGAGATTCCGTTCGAGGCGGAGCCCGAAGCGGAGCCGCAGATCGAGGAAGTACCGGTCGAGGCCGTCAAGCCGCTGACGCTGGAAGAACTCGAGGCCATCCGCCAGGAGGCCTACAACGAAGGTTTCGCCACCGGCGAGCGCGATGGTTTCCATGCCGGCCAGCTGAAGGCCCGGCAGGAGGCCGACGTCGCCCTGGGCGCCCGCCTGGCGCAGCTGGAGACGCTGATGGGCCAGTTGCTGGAACCCATCGCCGAGCAGGACCGGCAGATCGAGGAGTCCCTGGTGCACTTGACCAGCCTGATCACCCACCAGGTGATCCAGCGCGAACTGCAACTGGACTCCAGCCAGATCCGCCATGTGCTTCGCGAAGCCCTCAAGCTACTGCCCATGGGCGCGAACAACCTGCGCATCCACGTCAACCCGCAGGACTTCGAGCAGGTCAAGGCGCTGCGCGAGCGCCACGAAGAAAGCTGGCGCATCCTCGAAGACGAATCCCTCCTGCCGGGCGGCTGCCGGGTCGAAACCGAGCACTCGCGCATCGATGCGAGCATCGAGACGCGCCTGAGCCAGGCCATGAAGCAGCTCTTCGAACAGCAGCGCGAACAGAAGGTCCATCCGCCGTCGGCCGATCGGGTGCTGGACCTGGACGCCCCGGACAGCCTCGACCATGCGTATTGAGCGGGCCAGCTTCGCCAGGCGCCTGGCGGGCTACATGGATGCCGTCGACCTGCCCGCGCAACCGGTGGTCGAAGGCCGCCTGCTGCGCATGGTGGGCCTCACCCTGGAGGCCGAGGGGCTGCGTGCTCCGGTGGGCAGCCGCTGCCTGGTGATCAACGACGACAGCTACCACCCTGTGCAGGTCGAGGCCGAGGTGATGGGCTTCTCCGGCAGCAAGATCTTCCTGATGCCGGTGGGCAGCCTTTCCGGCATCGCCCCCGGCGCCCGCGTGGTGCCGCTGCCGGATACCGGCCGCCTGCCCATGGGCATGTCCATGCTCGGCCGGGTGCTCGACGGCGCCGGCCGTGCGCTGGACGGCAAGGGCGGGATGCGTGCCGAAGACTGGGTGCCGATGGACGGCCCCAGCATCAACCCGCTCAAGCGTCACCCCATCGACGAACCCCTGGATGTCGGCATCCGCTCCATCAACGCGCTGCTCACCGTGGGCCGCGGCCAGCGCCTCGGCCTGTTCGCCGGCACCGGCGTGGGCAAGAGCGTGCTGCTGGGCATGATGACCCGCTTCACCGATGCCGACATCATCGTCGTCGGACTGATCGGCGAGCGGGGTCGCGAGGTGAAGGAATTCATCGAGCACATTCTCGGCGAAGAAGGCCTCAAGCGTTCGGTGGTGGTGGCCTCCCCGGCGGACGAGGCGCCGCTGATGCGCCTGCGTGCGGCCATGTACTGCACCCGCATCGCCGAATATTTCCGCGACAAGGGCAAGAACGTCCTGCTGCTGATGGATTCCCTGACCCGATTCGCCCAGGCCCAGCGCGAGATCGCCCTGGCCATCGGCGAGCCGCCGGCCACCAAGGGCTATCCGCCCTCGGTCTTCGCCAAGTTGCCGAAGCTGGTGGAACGCGCCGGCAACGCCGAGCAGGGCGGGGGCTCCATCACCGCCTTCTACACCGTGCTGTCCGAAGGCGACGACCAGCAGGACCCCATCGCCGACTCCGCGCGCGGCGTGCTCGACGGTCACTTCGTGCTGTCCCGCCGCCTGGCCGAGGAAGGGCACTACCCGGCCATCGACATCGAGGCGTCCATCAGCCGGGTGATGCCGCAGGTGGTGAGCCCCGAGCACATGAAGCGGGCGCAGCGCTTCAAGCAGCTCTGGTCGCGCTACCAGCAGAGCCGCGACCTGATCAGCGTCGGCGCCTATGTCGCCGGCGGCGATCCCGATACCGATATGGCCATTGCCCGCCAGCCGGCCATGGCGGCGTTCCTGCGCCAGGCCCTGGACGAGAGCGAGGGCCTGGCCCAGAGCGGCCAGCGCCTGGCCGCCAGCCTCGGCATCCAGGGCTGATAGCGCATGTCCCGCAGTCGCGCGGCGCGCCTGGCGCCGGTGGTGGAAATGGCCGAGCGCGACGAACGCGAAGCGGCACGCATGCTCGGCCGATGCCAGGGCCAGCTGACCCAGGCGGAGATGAAGCTCGGCGAACTGGAGCGCTACCGCGCCGATTACCAGCAACAGTGGCTCGAGGAGGGCCGGCGCGGTGTCTCCGGCCAGTGGCTGATGAACTACCAGCGCTTCCTGTCGCAGCTGGAATCGGCCATCGGCCAGCAGCTGCAGAGCGTCAACTGGCATCGCGACAACCTCGACAAGGCCCGCGCCGCCTGGCAGCAGCGCTACGCCCGCCTGGAGGGCCTGCGCAAGCTTGTGCAGCGCTACCTCGACGAAGCCCGCGCGGCGGAGGACAAGCGCGAACAGAAACTGCTGGACGAACTGGTGCAGCGCCTGCCAGCGAAAAGCGAAGAGTAAGGGAGAACCTGTAGGGGCGAATTCATTGGCTATGTCGGCGTTAGCTGTTGCAGAGCTGAATGGCACCCTCTAGCACGGGGCTTTCAGACATTCGCGCTAGCCCGACACATCCCTCTCCCCCGGCCCCTCTCCCTGAAGAGGAGAGGGGAGACTCGCGCCGGCAAGTCCAAGCAATCCTGAAGCCCAAACGGGCCTGGAACCGAGTAAAAGCGGTGGGGCGGAAACTCCGCCCCGTCAGGAGGCCGAGTGGAATTGTTGCGCAGGGGACGAGCGGCATGGATGCCGCGAGAGGCGTGTGGGGCCATGGATGGCCCCTCACGCCGGGCCCCGGAGTGACGATGGAGCGAGGGAACCCCGGCGAAGCCGGGGCCGGATGCAGGGGCAAGCCTTTTTGGTTTCTTTTTTGGCGTCTGAAAAAAGAGACTCGCCGGGAGGCGAAACAGGGACTCGCCGTTCGCTCGATAATCAGCTTGGCGCAGGACGTTCTAGCAACACTTAATGCAGGCATAGCCAATTCATTCGCCAAACAGGCCGCAGGCCTGCCAAAGGGCGGCAGCATCGTCGGGATTCGCTCAGCACCAGGCGGGCGCTCCGCTTCCATGCATTCTTCAGGGCGTCATCTCAGAACCATAAATTCTCCCGCGCCGCCGCTTTCCTGTTGCCCTGCCTTGAGGGGGGTGCTAAATCTTCATCACGCGCATTTCGCACATGAACAAGGAGCTATGCATGGCCATCACCTCGATGCCCTCCGACGATGGGCAGGAGCTGACCATCTATATCCAGGGACGATTCGATTTCGGGGCACACCAGGAATTCCGCGACGCCTACGAGCGCGTCAACTTCACGCCCAAGCGCTATGTCGTGGACCTCAAGGGCACCACTTACCTGGACAGCTCCGCCCTCGGCATGTTGCTCCTGCTGCGTGACCACGCCGGCGGCGAACGAGCGCAGATCCGCCTCGCCAATTGCAACCCCGACGTTCGCAAGATCCTCGCCATTTCCAACTTCGAACAACTGTTCCAGATCGCCTGAGGCCCGCTGCCATGCCGTCGCCGCTGACGATCCTGATTGCCGAGGACAACGCAGCGGACAGGCTGCTGCTGTCCACCATTGTCAGTCGCCAGGGTCACCGCGCGCTGACCGCCGCCAATGGCCGCGAGGCGGTCGCGCTGTTCCAGCAGGAACAGCCGCAGCTGGTGCTGATGGATGCCCTGATGCCGGTGATGGACGGCTTCGAGGCGGCCCGTCGGATCAAGCAACTGGCGGGCGAAGCCCTGGTGCCGATCATCTTCCTCACCTCGCTCACCGAGAACGAGGCCCTGGTGCGTTGCCTGGAAGCGGGGGGCGACGACTTTCTCGCCAAGCCCTACAACCGGGTCATCCTGGAAGCCAAGATCAAGGCCCTGGACCGCCTGCGCCGCCTGCAGGACACCGTGCTGCAGCAGCGCGACCTGATCGCCCGGCACAACGAGCACCTGCTCACCGAGCAGCGCGTGGCCAAGGCGGTATTCGACAAGGTGGCGCACTCCGGCTGCCTGAGCGCCCCGAACATCCGTTACCTGCAGTCGCCCTACGCCCTGTTCAACGGCGACCTGCTGCTGGCAGCCTACAAGCCTTCGGGTGGCATGCATGTGCTGCTGGGCGACTTCACCGGCCACGGCCTGCCGGCGGCCATCGGCGCCATGCCCCTGGCCGAGGTGTTCTACGGCATGACCGCCAAGGGTTATGCCATGGCCGACATCCTTCGGGAGATGAACGCCAAGCTGAAGCGCATCCTGCCCATCGGGGTGTTCTGCTGCGCCACCTTCCTGAACCTGAGCGTCCAGCGGCGCATGCTCGAGGTCTGGAACGGCGGCCTGCCCGACGGCTATCTGCGCCGCGCCGATAGTGGCGAGCTGGTGCGGCTGGTGTCGCGCCACCTGCCGCTGGGGGTGCTCGACCAGGGCAGTTTCAACCCTCATTTCGAGTCCTACCCGGTGGAGACCGGCGATCGCATCTTCCTGGTCTCCGATGGCGTGCTGGAGACCCGCAACGATAACGACGAGCTCTTCGGCGACCAGCGCCTGCGCGCCGTGTTCGATGCCAACACCGACCGCAATCGAATGTTCGACGAGATCCAGCTGGCCCTGAGCGCCTTCCGTGGCCACGCCCAGGACGACGTGAGCATGATCGAAGTGCGCATGCTGGACGAGGTCACCGAGCGCGCCAAGCTGGCGTTCACCGACAGCGGCCAGTCCAGCCCGCTGGACTGGTCGGCAACCTTCGAGTTCCGCGCGCAGACCTTGAAACGCTTCAATCCCTTGCCCTTCCTGCTCCAGCTGTTGCTCGAAGTCCAGGGCCTGCGCGACCAGGGCGGCGCACTCTACACGGTGCTCGCCGAGCTTTATTCCAACGCGCTGGAACACGGCGTGCTGGGGCTGGATTCTGCCCTCAAAGGCAACGCCGAGGGCTTCGCCCGTTACTACCGCGAGCGCAGCGAGCGACTGGACGGTCTGGAGGACGGCTATGTGCGCTTCCACTTCCAGCTCATTCCCGAAGGGCGGGGAGGGCGCCTGCTGCTCGATGTGGAAGACAGCGGCAAGGGCTTCGACCTCAAGGAGGCGCTGGTCAGCCGACCGAACGTGGAGAGCCTCTGCGGGCGGGGGTTGACCCTGGTCCGCCAGCTCACCGCGTGCTGCGAGCCGACCCGGGACGGCAAGGGGATACACGTCGAATTCCGCTGGCCGAATAAGGCATAATTTTCGGATGTTCAGTACAGGGAGTGACGGATTTGTCTGATATCCATCTCGACCATTCTGTGCTGTCTGCCCTGCGGGACGTCATGGAGGATGAGTTTCCGGTCTTGCTGGATACTTTCCTGGCGGACTCTGCGGAACGCCTGCGGCAGATCCAGCAGGCGCTGGCCTTGTCCGATAGCCAGGCCCTGCGCCTGGCCGCCCACAGCTTCAAGGGCAGTTGCAGCAACATGGGTGCGCCCGTGCTTTCCGGCCTGTGCAAGCATCTGGAAGATATTGCCCGGCGCGAGCAGCTCGCCGATGCGCCCACGCTGATCCGGCAGATCGAGGAGGAGTTCCTCGTCGTCCGGGACCTGATGCAGGAAGAGCGTCGCGGCCTGAATCACTGACCGCAGTTGCCTGTCAGCCGCGCGGATGTTGGCCCGTCCCTTGCTATCTCAGGGGCACGAACCAAACCGAGCGGAGAGTGCCCATGCCCGTTGCCCCCGATCTGCTTCTCCAGGCCAGGCCTGAAGTGAAGCCGAAAGCACCGGCCGCAAAAGCCCCGGAGAAACCGGTGGAAACCAGCAAGGACGAGGCTGCCAGCTTCGCCCGGATGTACGCGAAAGAACGCCAGGCCACTGCTGTCGAGCGCAGGGATGAGTCCGGCGCAGAGGACGGCGCGGCAGCGCCCGACCCGGCGGCGACCGATCCTGCCGCCTGCCAGCAGCCGACCGTTGCCGATAGCGGCAACTCCTTGCCGACGGAGGAGGACGATGCGCCCACGCTCCAGGCAGAGCCCGTACTGGACCCCCTGCTGTTGATGGCGATGGCCGGCGTATTGCCGGCCGACGCTGCGCCTGTCGATGCCCAATCGTCGGCCTGGTCGATGCCTTCTAGCGTTTCTCCCGCCGACGGCGCCAGCCCGGCGCAAACCGGCGAGGCAGGCCTCGATGCGGTTGCCGATATCCTGCCGGCATCTTCCACCGGCTCGGGTCCGGGTCCGGAGGAGGACCTGGCGCCGGGCAAGCTGACCCTCGCGCCGGGAACCCAGGCACAGCCTGTGCAGGCGCCGCATGCGACCCCGGCAATCCAGGGCGAGCCTGCCGCCGAACCCGACTTCGCCAGTGCCCTGGCGGCTTTCGCCGACAAGCCCCTGGACGCGGGCGAAGGCAAGCTGGATGTCGAGCTGCCGGAGGGCGAACTGTCTGCCGGGCTGGCGGACAGCCTGGGTGAGAGCAAGCCGGAGGCCCATAGCGAACTGCTTGCCAGCCGCCTCAATACCCTGAGCCAGGCCATCAACCAGCAGGTTGTCCAGGCCGCGCGCGCGCCGGCCCTGGTCCCTGGCCAGCCGGTTGCCCTGCAGCAGGGAGGCTGGAGCGAAGCGGTGGTGGACCGGGTGATGTGGCTGTCGAGCCAGAACCTCAAGTCCGCCGAGATCCAGCTCGATCCGCAGGAGCTGGGACGCCTGGAGGTACGTGTACAGCTGACCCAGGACCAGACCCAGGTGACCTTCGCCAGCCCCCATGCCAATGTCCGCGATGCCCTGGAAGGGCAGATGCACCGCTTGCGCGAACTGTTCGCCCAGCAGGGCATGAACCAGCTCGATGTGAACGTCTCCGACCAGTCCCTGAGCCGCGGCTGGCAAGGGCAGGGTGGTGATGGCGAGCGCCGGGGTTCTGGCGGGCGCGCTGGGTTCGGCGTTGGCAGCGATGAGGAGGTTTCGGTGAGTCTGAGCGAGGTTCGCCCTGCGAGCGCCGGTGGTGGACGGGGGCTGGTGGATTTCTACGCCTGACCCTGGCACGTCGATATCCCGAAGACCCCGTGACAGCCACCCCCGACACTGGTATATCCGCTGCCCTGGAACGCATGCCGTGGCCGCTGGTTGGCCGGCAAGCTGGCATAACACTTGCTCATCCCCATGGAAACGCGGGCGGATCCCCGCGAAGCGACGGATTATTGGCATGGCGAAGAAACAAGCGAAGGCCTCAGCGGAGGGCGGAGCGCTGGCTGCCGGCAAGGGCAAGCTGAAGCTGATCGTGTTGGCGGTGGTGGCCTTGCTGCTGGCCATTGCCCTGTCGGTGGGCGCCACCTGGTTCTTCCTCAGCCGTGGCGACAAGTCGGCAGAGTCCGCCAAGGAAGAGGCCGCCGCCGCGCCCGCCAGGCAGTCGGCCGTCTACGAAGACCTCGCGCCGGCCTTCGTCGTCAACTTCAACCAGAACGGCCGCCAGCGCTACATGCAGGTCAGCCTGTCGCTGATGGCGCGCGACGAGGCCCAGCTGGAAGCCCTCAAGGTGCACATGCCGATGCTGCGCAACAAGCTGGTCATGCTCTTCTCCAGCCAGAGCTTCGATGCCCTGGTGACCCCGGTGGGCAAGGAAATGCTGCGCCAGCAGGCCACCGCCACGGTGCAGGAACTGGCCAAGCAGGAGACCGGCGCCCTGACCGTCGAGCAAGTGCTGTTCACCAACTTCGTATTGCAGTAGGCAAGGTACGACCATGGCTGTTCAAGACCTGCTGTCCCAGGACGAGATCGATGCGCTGCTCCACGGTGTCGACGATGGCCTTGTGGAAACCGAAGCCGATGCCGAGCCCGGCGGCATCAAGAGCTATGACCTGACCAGCCAGGACCGCATCGTCCGGGGACGCATGCCGACCCTGGAAATGATCAACGAGCGCTTCGCCCGCTACACCCGCATCAGCATGTTCAACCTGCTGCGTCGCTCGGCCGACGTGGCGGTGGGCGGGGTGCAGGTGATGAAGTTCGGTGAATACGTGCATTCGCTCTACGTGCCCACCAGCCTCAACCTGGTGAAGATGAAGCCGCTGCGCGGCACTTCGCTGTTCATCCTCGACGCCAAGCTGGTGTTCAAGCTGGTGGACAACTTCTTCGGCGGCGATGGCCGCCACGCGAAGATCGAGGGCCGTGAGTTCACGCCCACCGAGCTGCGGGTGGTGCGCATGGTCCTGGACCAGGCGTTCGTCGACCTGGCCGAAGCCTGGAGCGCGGTGCTGGACGTGAACTTCGAGTACATCAACTCGGAAGTGAACCCGGCCCTGGCCAATATCGTCAGCCCCAGCGAGGTGGTGGTGGTGTCCACCTTCCACATCGAGCTGGACGGCGGCGGCGGCGACCTGCACATCACCATGCCCTATTCGATGATCGAGCCGATCCGCGAGATGCTCGACGCCGGCTTCCAGTCCGATGTCGACGACCAGGACGAGCGCTGGATCAAGGCCCTGCGCGAAGACATCCTCGACGTCAGCGTACCGGTGGCCGCCACCGTGGTGCGTCGCCAGCTCAAGCTGCGGGACATCCTGCACATGCAGCCTGGCGATGTGATCCCGGTGGAAATGCCCGAGCACATGATCATGCGCGCCAACGGCGTGCCGGCCTTCAAGGCCAAGCTGGGATCGCACAAGGGCAACCTGTCCCTGCAGATCCTCGAGCCGATCGAGCGCCAGCGCTGATTGCGCCCCCTCCACGAATCCTGAGCCAGCCGAGGTCAACCGATGGCAAACGACATGGACACCCCCACCCCCGAAGAGCAGGCCCTGGCCGATGAATGGGCCGCGGCCCTGGCCGAGGCCGGCGATGCCAGCCAGGACGACATCGACGCGCTGATGAACCAGGGGGGCGCCGCGCCCGGCTCGCCGCGCGCGCCCATGGAAGAATTCGGCAGTTCGCCCCGGCCCAGCAGCGGCCTGGTGAGCCTGGACGGCCCGAACCTGGATGTGATCCTCGACATCCCGGTGTCCATTTCCATGGAAGTGGGCAACACCGACATCACCATCCGCAACCTGCTGCAGCTCAACCAGGGCTCGGTGATCGAGCTCGACCGCCTGGCCGGCGAGCCGCTGGATGTGCTGGTCAACGGCACCCTGATCGCCCATGGCGAAGTGGTGGTGGTCAACGAGAAGTTCGGCATCCGGCTGACCGACGTGATCAGCCCGAGCGAACGCATCAAGAAGCTGCGCTGAGACATGCTCCGTCCTTTCACTGCGGGGTTGCTCCTGCTGCCCCTCGGCGGCGTTGCCGCCGAATCCGTCACCAGCGTCCCGGCTGCGACCGCCGCTGCACAGGCCGGCAGCGGCATGGCCGCGCAACTGGGCCAGCTCGCCGTCGGCCTGTTGCTGGTGGTGGGCCTGATCTTCCTGCTCGCCTGGCTGCTGCGCCGGGTGCAGCAGCTCGGGCCGCGCGGCGGCCAGGTGATCCAGCTGGTGGCCAGCCAGGCGCTGGGCCCGCGCGACCGTCTGGTGCTGGTGCAGGTGGGCGGGGAACAGATATTGCTGGGCATCAGCGCCGGGCGCATCACGCCATTGCATGTGCTGAAGGACCCCGTTCAACCGGCCGACGCGCAAGCCGCCAGCCCGGAATTCGCCCAACGCCTGATGGAACTGCTCGGCAAGGACAAGCATTGATGCAACGCCTCTTCATCGCGCTGCTGCTGGCGCTGGCCGCGCCGCTCGCCCTCGGCGCCGACAATCCGCTGTCGATACCGGCAATCACCCTCTCCACCAATCCCGACGGGCAGCAGGAATACTCGGTCAGCCTGCAGATCCTGCTGATCATGACGGCGCTGAGCTTCATCCCGGCGTTCGTCATGCTGATGACCAGCTTCACCCGGATCATCATCGTCTTCTCCATCCTGCGCCAGGCGCTGGGCCTGCAGCAGACGCCATCGAACCAGATCCTCATCGGTCTGGCGCTGTTCCTGACGATGTTCATCATGGCGCCGGTGTTCGACCAGGTGAACCGCGATGCCCTGCAGCCCTATCTCAACGAGCAGATGTCGGCCCAGGACGCGCTGGCCAGGGCCGAGGTGCCGATCAAGGGCTTCATGCTGGCGCAGACCCGCTCCAGCGACCTGGAACTCTTCATGCGCCTGTCCAAGCGCACCGATATCCCCAGCCCGGACGCCGCGCCCCTGACCATCCTGGTGCCGGCCTTCGTCACCTCCGAGCTGAAGACCGCCTTCCAGATCGGCTTCATGATCTTCATCCCCTTCCTGATCATCGACCTGGTGGTGGCCAGCGTGCTGATGGCGATGGGCATGATGATGCTCTCGCCGCTGATCATTTCCCTGCCGTTCAAGATCATGCTGTTCGTCCTGGTGGATGGCTGGGCGCTGATCATCGGGACGCTGGCCGGAAGCTTCGGAGGCGTCTAGCGATGACACCCGAGATTGCCGTCGACCTGTTCCGTGAAGCGCTCTGGCTCACCTGCCTGATCGTCGGCATCCTGGTGGTGCCGAGCCTGGTGGTGGGCCTGATCGTCGCCATGTTCCAGGCCGCCACCCAGATCAACGAACAGACCCTGAGCTTCCTGCCGCGTCTCATCGTGATGCTGCTCACCCTGATCTGGGCCGGCCCCTGGCTGACCCGCCAACTGATGGAGTACATCCAGACGCTCTATCAGAACATCCCGCTGCTGATCGGCTGACCATGCTCGAACTCAGCGATGCGCAGATCGGTGGCTGGGTCGGCAGTTTCCTGCTGCCGCTGTTCCGCATTGCCGCGTTGTTGATGACCATGCCGGTGATCGGCACCCAGCTGGTGCCGGTGCGGGTGCGCCTGTACCTGGCGCTGGCCATCGCCATCGTGCTGGTGCCGACCCTGCCGCCGATGCCGCAGGTGGACGCCATCAACCTGCGCAGCCTCCTGCTGGTGGGCGAGCAGGTGCTGGTGGGGGCCTTGCTCGGCTTCGTGCTGCAGCTGTTCTTCCATGCCTTCGTGGTGGCCGGGCAGATCATCTCCATGCAGATGGGCCTGGGCTTCGCTTCCATGGTCGACCCCACCAACGGCGTCTCGGTGCCGGTGCTCGGGCAGTTCTACCTGATGCTGGTGACCCTGCTGTTCCTCGCCATGAACGGCCACCTGGTGGTGTTCGAGGTGCTCGCCGAAAGCTTCGTCACCCTGCCGGTGGGTGGCGGATTGCTGACGGCGCAGTACTGGGAAGTGGCCGGCAAGCTCGGCTGGGTGATGGGCGCCGGGCTGCTGCTGTCGCTGCCGGCGATCACCGCGCTGCTGGTGGTCAACCTGGCCTTCGGCGTGATGACCCGCGCCGCGCCGCAGCTGAACATCTTCTCCATCGGTTTCCCGCTGACCCTGGCCCTGGGCCTGGTGATCGTCTGGATCGGCATGGCCGATATCCTCGCCCAGTACCAGGTGCTGGCCAGTGATGCCCTGCAGTTGCTGCGCGAGCTGGCGAGGGCGCGATGAACAACCTTTTGACGATCTCCCGGCTGCTGGAAAACGCAGTCCAGGCAACGCAGGTAGTTTTCCATGGCGGAAAGTGAAAGCGGGGCGGACAAGAGCGAGGAGCCCACAAGTAAACGGCTGCAGGAGGCCCGCGAGAAAGGGCAGGTCGCCCGTTCCCGCGAGCTCAATACCCTCGCCGTGACCCTGGCCGGGGCCGGCGGCGTGCTGGCCAGCGGTGGCGGCGTCGCGGACATGCTGATGCGGCTGATGCAGTCCAACTTCGAGCTGTCGCGGGCCGTGCTGATGGATGAGCGGAGCATGGGCATCTGGCTGCTGGCCTCGGGCAAGATGGCCCTGGAGGCCCTGCTGCCGCTGCTGGTCACCTTGCTGGTGGTGTCCATCGCCGGGCCGATCTCCCTCGGTGGCTGGCTGTTTTCCAGCGAAGCGCTGATGCCCAAGTTCAGCCGGATGAACCCGCTGTCGGGGCTCAAGCGGATGTTCTCGATGCATGCCCTGGCCGAACTGCTCAAGGCCCTGGCCAAGTTCGCGGTGATCCTGCTGGTGGCCCTGGCGGTGCTCGCCTCCGACCGCGACGACCTCCTGGCCATCGCCCACGAGCCGCTGGACATGGCCATCCTGCACAGCGTCCAGGTGGTGGGCTGGAGTGCGGTCTGGCTGGCTTGCGGCCTGATCCTGATCGCCGCCGTCGACGTGCCTTTCCAGCTCTGGGACAACAAGCAGAAGCTGATGATGACCAAGCAGGAGGTGCGCGACGAGTACAAGGACACCGAGGGCAAGCCCGAGGTGAAGTCGCGCATCCGCCGCCTGCAGCGGGAAATGGCCGAGCGCCGCATGATGGCCTCCGTGCCCCAGGCCGATGTGGTCATCACCAACCCGACCCACTTCGCCGTGGCGCTGAAGTACGACGCCGAGAAGGGCGGCGCGCCGCTGTTGCTGGCCAAGGGCAGCGACTTCACCGCGCTGAAGATCCGCGAGATCGCCCAGGAGAGCCAGGTGACGGTGCTGGAGTCGCCAGCCCTGGCGCGGGCGGTGTACTACTCCACCGAACTGGACCAGGAAATCCCCGCCGGCCTCTACCTGGCGGTGGCCCAGGTGCTGGCCTACATCTACCAGTTCAAGCAGTTCCGCGCCGGCCGCGGCAAACGCCCGGCGCCGCTGAACGACCTGCCGATTCCGGCGGATTTGCGGCGCGACGCGTGATCCCAGGGGCGCAGGGAATGCTCTCCTTGTAGGGGCGAATTCATTCGCCAAGGGCGGCGAAGCTGCCCCCATCGAGGCCGTGGGGCAGACCTGCGGTCTGCTTGGCGAATGAATTCGCCCCTACAGGGTCTTTCGCCCCGGACAAACTCCCGGAAATCAACCCCTTGGCCAAGTTGGAAGGCTTCTTGCACAAGCGGGCTGACGCCGTGTTCAGGCGTCAAAAGATTGGATGCGCGGATGGCCATTCCGCGAAAGGGGTAGGGGAGCACCAGTGGATCGTACGCAACTGATCGGCAATGTCCGCGACAACCTGATGGGCATGGGGCGTGGCAACCTCGGGGTGCCGCTGCTGGTGCTGGTCATGCTGGGCATGATGACGCTGCCGGTGCCGCCGTTCCTGCTGGACGTGTTCTTCACCTTCAACATCGCCCTGTCGATCGTCGTGTTGCTGGTCTGCGTGTACGCCATGCGTCCGCTGGACTTCGCCGTCTTCCCCACCATCCTGCTGGTGGCGACCCTGCTGCGCCTGGCGCTGAACGTGGCCTCCACCCGGGTGGTGCTGCTCCACGGCCAGGACGGCCACGACGCCGCCGGCAAGGTGATCCAGGCATTCGGCGACGTGGTGGTGGGCGGCAACTACGTGGTCGGCATCGTGGTCTTCGCGATCCTGATGATCATCAACTTCGTGGTGGTCACCAAGGGCGCCGGGCGCATCTCCGAGGTGAGCGCGCGCTTCACCCTGGACGCCATGCCTGGCAAGCAGATGGCTATCGACGCCGATCTCAATGCCGGCCTGATCGACCAGGCCGAAGCCAAGAAGCGCCGTACCGAGGTGTCCCAGGAGGCCGACTTCTACGGCTCCATGGACGGTGCCAGCAAGTTCGTCCGCGGCGATGCCATCGCCGGCCTGCTGATCCTCTTCATCAACCTGATCGGCGGCATGGCCATCGGCATGTTGCAGCACGACATGAGCTTTGCCGACGCCGGCCGCATCTACTCCCTGCTGACCATCGGCGACGGCCTGGTGGCGCAGATCCCCTCGCTGCTGCTGTCCACCGCCGCGGCCATCATGGTCACCCGGGTGTCCACCTCCGAAGACATGGGGCAGCAGGTCAACCGCCAGATGTTCGCCTCGCCCAAGGCGCTGGCGGTCTCCGCCGCGATCCTCATCGCCATGGGCCTGGTGCCGGGCATGCCGCACGTGTCCTTCGTCGGTCTGGGCCTGATCGCCGCCGGCGGTGCCTGGTGGATCTGGCAGAAGCAGAAGAAGGCCAAGGACGAGGCGGTGCAGGAAGAGAAGCGCCAGCAGGAGCTGCTGCCTGCCCAGCGCGCCCAGGAAACCAAGGAGCTGGGCTGGGACGACGTCACCCCGGTGGACCTGGTGGGGCTGGAAGTGGGCTATCGCCTGATCCCGCTGGTGGACCGCAACCAGGGCGGCCAACTGCTGGCGCGGATCAAGGGCGTGCGCAAGAAGCTGTCCCAGGAGATGGGCTTCCTCATGCCTTCCGTGCACATCCGTGACAACCTCGACCTGTTGCCCAATGCCTATCGCCTGACCCTGATGGGGGTGAGCGTGGCCGAGGCGGAGGTCTACCCGGACCGCGAACTGGCGATCAACCCCGGCCAGGTGTTCGGCACCCTCAACGGGGTGGCCGCCAAGGATCCGGCGTTCGGCCTGGAAGCGGTCTGGATCGACGCCAGCCAGCGCGACCAGGCCCAGTCCCTCGGCTACACGGTGGTGGATGCCAGTACCGTGGTCGCCACCCACCTCAACCAGGTCCTGCACAAGCACGCCCACGAGCTGCTCGGCCACGAGGAAGTCCAGCAGCTCATGCAGCTGCTGGCCAAGAGCTCGCCGCGCCTGGCCGAGGAGCTGGTGCCGGGCATGGTCTCGCTGTCCACCCTGCTCAGGGTTCTCCAGGCGCTGCTGCAGGAGCAGGTGCCGGTGCGCGACATCCGCACCATTGCCGAAGCCATCGCCAACCTGGCGCCCAAGAGTCAAGATCCCGCCGCGCTGGTGGCGGCGGTCCGTGTGGCGCTGGCCCGCGCCATCGTGCAAAGCATTGTGGGACTAGAGCCGGAGCTGCCTGTGATCACCCTGGAGCCCAGGTTGGAACAGATATTGCTCAATAGCATGCAGAAGGCCGGACAGGGTTCGGATGATGGCGTTCTCCTCGAACCCGGCATGGCCGAGAAGCTGCAACGTTCCCTGGTGGAGGCGGCGCAGCGCCAGGAAATGCTCGGCAAGCAGGCGATCCTGCTGGTGGCCGGGCCGATCCGGGCGATGATGTCGCGCTTCGCAAGGCTCGCCGTGCCGACCATGCACGTACTGGCCTACCAGGAAATACCGGACAACAAGCAGGTCACCATAGTCGCGACTGTGGGGCAGAACTAACCGAGGTCAAGGGCCATGCAGGTCAAACGCTTCTTCGCCGCCGATATGCGTCAAGCCATGAAGCTGGTGCGTGATGAACTGGGCGCGGATGCCGCCATCATCGGCACCCGCCGGGTGGCAGGCGGTGTCGAGCTGACCGCCGCGCTGGACTACCCGCTGCCGGCCCCGGCGCCGAGCAAACCCAACCCGGCCCTCGAATCCGAGCTGCGCAAGACCCAGGCGCGCATCGCCGAAGCCCAGGCCGAGCTGACCACCCGCGCCCAGGCAGATGCCGGCAAGGACCGTCAATTGTTCGCCGGTGAGCCGCTGACCGCCATCGAGTCGGAACTGCCGGAGTCCGCCCTGGCCGCCGCCCTGAGCCGCCCGCGTCCGGTCGCCCGCCCGGTGGAGCCGGTCAGCGCGCCGCGGCCCGCCCATGTGGACCAGGCTGCCCTCGATGCCATGCGTTTCGAGCTGAGCGGCCTGCGTGAACTGATCGAAGTGCAGCTGGGTTCCATCGCCTGGGGCCAGATGCAGAGCCGCCGTCCGCAGCAGGCCAGCCTCTGGCGCCGCCTGCAGCGCATGGGGCTGCCGGCCGACCTCGGCCGCGCCCTGCTGGACAAGGTGGCCAGCGTCGGCGAGCCGCGCCAGGCCTGGCGCATGCTGCTGGCGCACTTGGCCCAAGCCATCCGCACGCCCGCGCAGGAACCGCTGGAAGAGGGCGGGGTGATCGCCCTGGTCGGCCCGGCCGGCATGGGCAAGACCACCACCCTGGCCAAGCTGGCCGCCCGCTACGTGCTCAAATACGGCGCCCAGAGCGTCGCCCTGGTGAGCATGGACAGCTTCCGCATCGGCGCCCAGGAACAGCTCAAGACCCTCGGCCGCATCCTCAATGTGCCGGTGACCCTGGTGGACCCGGGCCAGTCCCTGACCCAGGCGCTTGCGCCACTGGCGCGCAAGCGCGTGGTACTGGTCGACACCGCCGGCCTGCCGGCCAATGATCCGGCCCTGGCCATGCAGCTCGAAGCCCTGGCCAGCCGGACCATCAATGCGAAGAATTACCTGGTGATGGCCGCCACCAGCCAGAGCCAGGTGCTCAAGGCGGCCTATCACAGTTACAAGCGTTGCGGCCTGGTCGGCTGCATCATTACCAAGGCGGACGAAGCGGCCAGCCTGGGCGAGGTTCTGGGGCTGGCTATCGGCCAGCATCTCCCGGTAGCCTATCTGGCCGACGGGCCGCGAATTCCGGATGATCTGCAAGTTCCCCGCAGCCACCAGCTGGTAAGCCGTGCGGTCAGCCTCCAGGCGCCGGAAGACCCGAGCGAGGACGCCATGGCCGAGCTGTTCGCCGGTCTCTACCAGAATCCGGCGCGTCGCGCGGGTTGATGAATTCATTGCGCCGCCCTGGATTGGGCGGCACCAGACAGCCAAGTGGCCCAGTCGATCTGAGACAAGGTATTTGAAATGGGAAGTATGCATCCCGTACAGGTGATCGCGGTGACCGGCGGCAAGGGTGGCGTCGGCAAGACCAATGTGTCGGTGAATCTTTCCCTGGCGCTGGCCGATCTCGGTCGCCGCGTCATGTTGCTGGACGCCGACCTGGGACTCGCCAACGTCGATGTCCTGCTCGGCCTCACCGCCAAACGCACCCTGGCCGATGTGATCAATGGCGAATGCGACCTGCGCGACGTGCTGTTGCAGGGGCCGGGGGGCATCCGCATCGTCCCGGCCGCTTCCGGCACCCAGAGCATGGTGCAGCTTTCGCCCATGCAGCACGCCGGCCTGATCCAGGCATTCAGCGAGATCAGCGACAACCTCGATGTGCTGGTGATCGACACCGCCGCCGGCATCGGCGATTCGGTGGTCAGCTTCGTCCGCGCGGCCCAGGAAGTGATAGTGGTGGTCTGCGACGAGCCGACCTCCATCACCGACGCCTACGCGTTGATCAAGCTGCTGAACCGCGACTACGGCATGAGCCGCTTCCGCGTCCTGGCCAACATGGCCCACAGCCCCCAGGAAGGACGCAACCTCTTCGCCAAGCTGACCAAGGTCACCGACCGCTTCCTCGACGTCGCGCTGCAATACGTTGGCGCCGTGCCCTACGACGAGTCGGTGCGCAAGGCGGTGCAGAAGCAGCGTGCGGTGTATGAAGCCTTCCCGCGCTCGAAGTGCTCGCTGGCCTTCAAGGCCATCGCGCAGAAGGTCGACAGCTGGCCGCTGCCGGCCAATCCGCGGGGCCACCTGGAGTTCTTCGTCGAGCGGCTGGTCAAGCAGCCGTCCGCGGAAAACCCCGTATGACACCCGCATCCGGACTGCGCATGTACGGCAAGGCTCAGGCAAGGGACTCGCAGCATCAGCTGATCGAGCGCTATGCCCCCCTGGTCAAGCGCATCGCCTACCACTTGCTGGCGCGTCTGCCGGCCAGCGTGCAGGTGGAAGACCTGATGCAGTCCGGGATGATCGGCTTGCTCGAAGCCTCGAAGAAATACGACGGCGGCAAGGGCGCCAGCTTCGAAACCTATGCCGGCATCCGCATCCGCGGCGCCATGCTCGACGAGGTGCGCAAGGGCGACTGGGCACCGCGTTCGGTGCACCGCAACACCCGCATGGTGAGCGATGCGATCCGCGTCATCGAAGCGCGTACCGGTCGCGACGCTAAAGATCAGGAGGTTGCTGCCGAACTTGGATTGAGTCTCGAAGACTACTACGGCATCCTGAGCGACACCTTGGGCAGCCGCCTGTTCAGCTTCGACGACCTGTTGCAGGACGGCGAGCATGGCGGGGTGCACGAGGACGCCGGAGTCACCCAACTTTCGCCCTCCAACGAGCTGGAAGAAGAGCGCTTCCAGGCCGCGCTGGCCGACGCCATCGCGAACCTGCCGGAGCGCGAGCGCCTGGTGCTGGCGCTGTACTACGACGAAGAATTGAACCTGAAGGAAATCGGTGAAGTGCTGGGGGTCAGCGAATCGCGAGTCAGCCAATTGCATAGCCAGTGCGCCGCACGCCTGCGTGCGCGGCTCGGCGAATGGCGCGCGCGCTGAATGGCACACCGCTTCCAGATTTGAACGGCGCACCCGGCAAGAGGGGCGTTTGAGACTGTACGGAGGTCGACTTGGACAAGAATATGAAAATCCTCATCGTTGACGATTTCTCGACGATGAGACGCATCATCAAGAACCTCTTGCGCGACTTGGGTTTCACCAATACCGCCGAAGCCGACGACGGCACCACGGCGCTGCCGATGCTGCACAGCGGCAATTTCGACTTCCTCGTGACCGACTGGAACATGCCCGGCATGACCGGGATCGACCTGCTGCGCACCGTCCGTGCCGACGAGCGCCTGAAGCACCTGCCGGTCCTGATGGTGACCGCCGAAGCCAAGCGCGACCAGATCATCGAGGCGGCCCAGGCCGGTGTGAACGGCTATGTGGTCAAGCCTTTCACTGCCCAGGTGCTGAAAGAAAAAATCGAGAAGATCTTCGAGCGGGTCAACGGCTGATGCCAGCCGCGAGGGCACCATGGAGCAGAACGAAACCCTGCTGGGAGACTTCGAGTCGACCCTGAAAGTCCGTGCGCGGGAACTGGTGGAAAGCCTGGAAAGAGGCAACTTCACCGACGCCGTGCAACTCATCCACGAACTCAATCACGTCCGTGATCGCGGCCTCTACCAGGAAGTCGGCAAGCTCACACGCGAACTGCATAACGCCATCGTCAATTTCCAGATCGACCCGCACCTGCCCCACGCCCAGGAAATGTCGCAGATCGCCGACGCGACCGACCGCCTGGGCTATGTGGTGCAGATGACCGAGAAGGCCGCCAACCGCACCATGGACCTGGTGGAAGAGAGCGCGCCCTTGCTGGGCGGGCTGGGCGACGAGGCCCGGCAGCTGGGCGAGGAGTGGGGCCGCTTCATGCGCCGGGAAATCGGCGCGGACGGTTTCCGCGAGCTGGCCCGGCGCATCGAGCAGTTCCTCGCGCGCAGCCAGCGCGACAGCGATACGTTGTCCGCCAGGCTCAACGACATCCTGCTGGCCCAGGACTACCAGGACCTCACCGGCCAGGTGATCAAGCGCGTGACCCAACTGGTCACCGAGGTGGAGAGCAACCTGGTCAAGCTGGTGCTGATGGCCAGCCAGGTGGATCGCTACGCCGGCATCGAGCACGACCACGCCCTGCTGCGCGCCGAGCTGGAACAACAAAAAAATCCTTCCAGGGGTGAAGGTCCGCAGATCCATGCCGATAAACGGGAAGACGTGGTGTCCGGCCAGGACGACGTCGACGATCTGCTATCCAGCCTTGGTTTCTAGGGAGCGCTCAAATGAGCTTCGACGCCGATGAAGAAATCCTCCAGGACTTCCTGGTAGAGGCCGGCGAGATTCTGGAGCAACTGTCCGAGCAGCTGGTCGAGCTGGAAAGCCGCCCGGACGACATGGACCTGCTCAACGCGATCTTCCGTGGTTTCCATACCGTGAAAGGCGGTGCCGGCTTCCTCCAGCTCAATGCCCTGGTGGAGTGCTGCCACATCGCCGAGAACGTCTTCGACATCCTGCGCAAGGGCGAACGCCGCGTGGATGCCGAGCTGATGGACGTGGTGCTGCAGGCCCTGGACACGGTCAACGAGATGTTCAGCGAGGTGCGTGAGCGGAGCGAACCGACACCCGCCACCCCCGCGCTGCTGGCCGCGTTGTCGCGCCTGGCTGAGCCGGGCGGCAGCGAGCCCGCGGCTGCCATCGCCGTGGTGCCGGCAGCGCCGCAAGCCACCGCGGACATCACCGACAGCGAGTTCGAGCAACTGCTGGAGGCCCTGGGCGACAACGTCGGCGGCAGCGCCGAGCCCACTGCCGTGGCGGCCGATGAAATCACCGACGACGAGTTCGAAGCGCTCCTCGACCAGCTCCACGGCAAGGGCAAGTTCGCCGGTGCCGTGGAGCCGGCAACCGCGGTCGCCGCCCATGCATCGACTACTGCCCATGCATCGACCGCCGCCCTGGCGACTGCCGGTGCGGGCGACGAGATCAGCGACGACGAGTTCGAGGACCTGCTCGACCAATTGCACGGCAAGGGCAAGTTCGGTGGTGCCGTGGAAGCGACCGCTGCGCCGGTGGCACCTGCCGCACCTGTCGCGCCAGCGGCCGGCAGCGGCGACAACATCACCGACGACGAATTCGAAGCGCTCCTCGATCAACTGCACGGCAAGGGCAAGTTCATCGGCGCCACCGAAGAACCGGTCGCCGTAGCCGCACCGGCTGCCAGCCGCCCGGCTCCGGTCGCTGCGCCCAAGCCCGCCGCCAAGGCCGAGCCGGCGCCGCGCCAGGCCGCCGCGCCGGCCTCGGGCAATGCTGCCGCCGGCCCCGCCGTGGCCAACGAAACGGAAACCACGGTACGGGTGGATACCGCGCGCCTGGACGAGATCATGAACATGGTCGGCGAACTGGTGCTGGTGCGTAACCGCCTGGTGCGCCTGGGCGCCAACAGCGGCGACGAGGCCATGGCCAAGGCGGTGTCCAACCTCGATGTGGTCACCGCGGACCTGCAGACGGCCGTGATGAAGACCCGCATGCAGCCGATCAAGAAGGTCTTCGGCCGCTTCCCGCGCCTGGTCCGCGACCTGGCGCGCAACCTGAAGAAGGAAATCAACCTCGAGCTGGTGGGCGAGGAGACCGACCTGGACAAGAACCTGGTCGAGGCCCTGGCCGACCCGCTGGTGCACCTGGTGCGCAACGCCGTCGACCACGGTATCGAATCCCCCGAGGAGCGCGAGGCCGCCGGCAAGCCGCGCACCGGCCGGGTGGTGCTCTCCGCCGAACAGGAAGGCGACCACATCCTGCTGATGATCACCGACGACGGCAAGGGCATGGACGCGGCCGTGCTGCGCGCCAAGGCGGTGGAGAAAGGGCTGCTGGACAGGGACGCCGCCGAGCGCCTCACCGAACTGGAGTGCTACAACCTGATCTTCGCCCCGGGCTTCTCGACCAAGACCGAGATTTCCGACGTGTCCGGCCGCGGCGTCGGCATGGACGTGGTGAAGACCAAGATCTCCCAGCTCAACGGCACGGTGAACGTGTACTCGCAGAAGGGCGCGGGCTCGAAGATCGTCATCAAGGTCCCGCTGACCCTGGCGATCATGCCGACTCTGATGGTGATGCTGGGCAACCAGGCGTTCGCCTTCCCGCTGGTCAACGTCAACGAGATCTTCCACCTCGACCTGTCGCGCACCAACGTGGTGGATGGCCAGGAGGTGGTGATCGTCCGCGACAAGGCGCTGCCGCTGTTCTACCTCAAGCGCTGGCTGGTGCGTGACGCTGCGGTGGAGGAGCAGGGCGAGGGGCACGTGGTGATCCTCTCCGTGGGCACCCAGCGCATCGGCTTCGTGGTCGACCAGCTGGTGGGCCAGGAGGAGGTGGTGATCAAGCCCCTGGGCAAGATGCTCCAGGGCACGCCGGGCATGTCCGGCGCCACCATCACCGGCGACGGCCGTATCGCGTTGATCCTCGACGTGCCGAGCATGCTCAAGCATTACGCGCGCCGTGGCTGATCCGGGCGGCCGGGAATGGCCGCCCGCAAGGAGTTTCATTCATATGGCAGTCAAGGTTCTGGTGGTGGACGATTCCGGGTTCTTCCGCCGCCGTGTCTCGGAAATCCTTTCTTCCGACCCCAATATCCAGGTGGTGGGCACCGCCACCAATGGCCGCGAGGCCATCGACCAGGCGCTGGCGCTCAAGCCGGACGTCATCACCATGGACTACGAGATGCCGATGATGGACGGCATCACCGCGGTGCGGCACATCATGCAGCGCTGCCCGACCCCGGTGCTGATGTTCTCCTCGCTCACCCACGAGGGCGCCCGCGTCACCCTCGACGCCCTGGATGCAGGCGCGGTGGATTTCCTGCCGAAGAACTTCGAGGACATTTCGCGTACCCCCGAGAAGGTCAAGCAGCTGCTCTGCGAGAAAGTCCACAGCATCGCCCGCAGCAACCGCCGCTACAGCAGTTTCGGCGCCTCGCCGCAGCCGTCGCCCGCCGCCAGCCTACCGGCGCGGCCGGCAGCGCTGCCGGCGCAGCCGGGCCACACTGCAGCGGCGGCCCCGGCAAGTTCGGCCGCCCCAAAGCGTAAGGCCTACCGGCTGGTGGCCATCGGCACCTCCACCGGTGGGCCGGTCGCCCTGCAACGTGTGCTCACCCAGTTGCCGGCCAACTTCCCGGCGCCGCTAGTGCTGGTCCAGCACATGCCGGCAGCCTTCACCAAGGCCTTCGCCGAGCGCCTGGACAAGCTCTGCCGGATTACCGTCAAGGAAGCCGAGGATGGCGACCAGCTCCGTCCGGGCCTGGCCCTGCTGGCGCCAGGCGGTAAGCAGATGATGGTCGACCCGCGCGGCGTGGTGCGCATCCTGCCGGGCGACGAGCGCCTGAACTACAAGCCCTGCGTCGACATCACCTTCGGCTCGGCGGCCAAGTCCTATAACGACAAGGTCCTGGCGGTGGTGCTCACCGGCATGGGCGCCGATGGCCGCGAAGGCGCGCGCCTGCTCAAGCAGGGCGGCAGCCAGATCTGGGCCCAGGACGAAGCCAGCTGCGTGATCTACGGCATGCCCATGGCGGTGGTGAAGGCCAACCTGGCCGACGCCGTCTACGGCCTGGACGATATCGGCCGGCACCTGGTCGAGGCGTGCATGTGATGGAGAACACCCGGTAATGGATGTACTGAGCCTCATCGGGGTAATCCTGGCCCTCGTCGCCATCATCGGCGGCAACTACCTCGAAGGCGGCCACGCCGCGGCCCTGCTCAACGGGCCGGCGGCGCTCATCGTCCTGGGCGGCACCCTGGGCGCGGTCTTCCTGCAGACGCCCGTGAGCGTGTTCAAGCGTGCACTGGGCATCATCCGCTGGATCCTCTTCCCGCCGCAGGTCGATTTGCCCGGAGGCATCGACCGCGTGGTGAGCTGGAGCATGACCGCGCGCAAGGAAGGACTGCTCGGGTTGGAATCGGTCGCCGACAGCGAGCCCGATCCCTTCGCCCGCAAGGGCCTGCAACTGCTGGTGGACGGCGCGGAGCCCGAGTCCATCCGCAGCATCCTCGAAGTCGACCTGTTCACCCAGGAGGGGCGCGATCTTTCGGCCGCCAAGGTATTCGAGAGCATGGGCGGCTATGCGCCCACCATCGGTATCCTCGGCGCCGTCATGGGGCTGATCCATGTCATGGGCAACCTGGCCGACCCCGGCCAGCTCGGCGGCGGCATCGCCGTCGCCTTCGTCGCCACCATCTACGGCGTGGGTTTTGCCAACCTGCTGCTGTTGCCCATCGGCAACAAGCTCAAATCCATCGCCATACGCCAGTCCCGCTACCGCGAGATGCTGCTGGAGGGCATCCTCTCCATCGCCGAGGGCGAGAACCCGCGCTCCATCGAACTGAAGCTGCAAGGCTTCATGGACTGAGGGAGCGGCCATGGCGCGCAGGCGGCATCACGAGGAACAGGAGAATCACGAACGCTGGCTGGTGTCCTACGCGGACTTCATCACCCTGCTGTTCGCCTTCTTCGTGGTGATGTACTCCATCTCCTCGATCAACGAGGGCAAATACAAGATCCTCTCCGAATCCCTGGTGGGTGTGTTCAACCAGCCGGACCGCTCGGTCCAGCCGATTCCCGTCGGCGAGGAGAGGCCGCGCACCAGCGAGCCGGACCGCGCCCTGGTGGAAGAGAGCGAGCGCAGCCAGACGGCCATCGACGATCCGGGCGCCGACCCGCTGCAGGACATTGCCCAGAGCGTGCGCGAGGCATTCGGGGAGCTGATCGACTCGCAGCAGCTGAACGTGCGCGGCAACGAACTCTGGGTGGAGATCGAGATGAACTCCAGCCTGTTGTTCCCCAGCGGCGATGCCATCCCCAACGACGCCGCCTTCGGCCTGATCGAGAAGGTTGCCGGGATTCTGGCACCCTACGACAACCCCGTGCATGTCGAAGGCTTCACCGACAACCTGCCCATCGCCACCTCGAAGTTTCCTTCCAACTGGGAGCTTTCCACGGCGCGCGCGGCGAGCATCGTGCGCATGCTGGCCATGCAAGGCGTGGCGCCCCGGCGCCTGGCCGCGGTGGGCTATGGCGAGTTCCAGCCAGTGGCGGACAACGCCACCGCAGAAGGCCGCGCACGCAACCGCCGCGTGGTGCTGGTGATCTCCCGGAATCTGGATGTGCGCCGTGCCGTGAGTGGTGTCGGCAGCGCCCATGCCCGGCCCGATGCCGCATTGCGGAGGGCTGGCACGCAACCTGCACCGGCAGTATCGGCACAGGCCCCTGGATCGGGTGCCGTCAATTCCCCGTCGCCTGCCCAGTAGGGCGGGTGGATAGTCTCGGCGCATTAGCGCAGCCGGGAGGATGAAAGAAGATGAGAGTCTGGGCAGTAGCCAACCAAAAAGGTGGAGTCGGCAAGACCACCACATCCATCGCCCTGGCCGGCCTGCTGGCCGAAGCCGGCAAGCGCGTGGTGGTGGTGGACCTCGATCCCCATGGGTCGATGACCAGCTATTTCGGGCACGATCCGGACAGCCTGGAGCACAGTTGCTTCGACCTGTTCCTCAACCAGGGCGGCGTGCCCGACGGCCTGCCGCGCGAGTTGCTGCTGCCGACCAGCCATGAACGCATTGCGCTGCTGCCGTCCAGCACCGCGTTGGCCACCCTTGAGCGCCAGTCTCCGGGCCAGAACGGCCTGGGCCTGGTGATCGCCAAGAGCCTGGCGCAGCTCTGGCAGCAGTTCGACCACGCGATCATCGACAGCCCGCCGTTGCTCGGTGTGCTGATGGTCAACGCCCTGGCCGCCAGCCAGCAGCTGGTGGTCCCGGTGCAGACGGAGTTCCTCGCGGTGAAGGGCCTGGAGCGCATGGTCAGCACCCTCGGCATGGTCAACCGCTCGCGCAAGCAGGCCTTGCCCTACACCATAGTGCCGACCCTGTTCGACCGGCGGACCCAGGCCTCGCTCAACACCCTCAAGGTGCTGCGCAACAACTACCCGGAAAACCTCTGGCCGGCCTATATCCCGGTGGATACCCGCCTGCGGGATGCCAGCCGCGCCGGTGTCACGCCTTCCCAGTACGATGCCAACAGCCGCGGCGTGATCGCCTACCGGGCCCTGCTCAAGCATTTGCTCAGCCAGCAGCTGGCTGCCCAGGTGGCCTGAGATGCGCAGCGATGCCGACCGCCGGAGCTCAAGTGAAGGGCGTCGCCTGCCGATAGGCTCTGAAGATCAATCCGCCGGATTCCCATCATGAGTCGTCCCGTCGCTACCGCCACCCGCCCGCAACTGGCGCTGCAGTCCTACCTGGATGCGCTGCTGCACGAGGCCTCGGTCGAGCTGGCCGAAAGCATCAGCCGGGAAGAGTTCGAAGCCGCGGTGCTGGAAGAGCAGGTCCGCGATGCGCGCATGACCCGCGTCCTGGCCGAGGCGCCCCTGGTGGCCCCGCAGCCGGTGGACCCCGAGCCCGCTGCCGTGGTGGAGGTGGAGCCGCTGCTGGTGCTGGAGCCCGAATGCCCGGTGCCGGCCTCGCAGCCGATGGAGCAGGAGCCCGTCGCGATCCGTGTCGAGCCCCTGGTGGAACTCAGCGCCCCGAGCGCGCCGCAGTCCGACATTCCGGCGCTGATCGCCGGTGGTCGTCCGGCCTGGGGCGAGGAGCCCTTCGAGTGCCTGCTGTTCGATGTCGCCGGCCTGACCCTGGCGGTTCCGCTGGTGTCCCTGGGCTCCATCTACCCGCTGGCGGGGCAGGAGTTGACGCCATTGTTCGGGCAACCGGACTGGTTCCTCGGCATACTGCCGTGCCAGGCCGGCAACCTGAAGGTGCTGGATACCGCGCGCTGGGTGATGCCCGAGCGCTACCGCGACGATTTCCGCGAGGGCCTGCAGTACGTGATTTCGGTGCAGGGCTACGAATGGGGGCTGGCGGTGCACCAGGTCAGCCGCTCCATCCGCCTGGACCCGAACGAGATCAAATGGCGCAGCCAGCGTAGCCAAAGGCCCTGGTTGGCCGGTACCGTGATCGAGCACATGTGCGCCTTGCTGGACGTCACGGCCCTGGCCGAGCTGATCGCCAGTGGTGCCGTGAGGAGCATGTCGCTGAATTGAGGTTGTGGTCCCGTCAGGTGCGGGATCGGAAGGACACAACAGCGGGCTGACCCGCGCATGCCACCCCCGGGGTGGCTCAAGAGAGGCTAGGGAACATGAAGAAATCGTCCGCTCAAGGTGCCGAAGATCCCATCCTGCAATGGGTGACCTTCCGCCTGGACAACGAGACCTACGGCATCAACGTGATGCAGGTGCAGGAAGTCCTGCGCTACACCGAGATCGCGCCGGTGCCGGGGGCGCCGAGCTACGTGCTGGGCATCATCAACCTGCGCGGCAACGTGGTGACCGTGATCGACACGCGCCAGCGCTTCGGCCTCGGCCCGGCGCCGGTGACCGACAACACCCGCATCGTGATCATCGAGGCGGACAAGCAGGTGGTGGGCATTCTGGTCGACAGCGTGGCCGAGGTGGTTTACCTGCGCCAGTCGGAGATCGAGACCGCGCCCAACGTCGGTAACGATGAGTCCGCCAAGTTCATCCAGGGCGTCTGCAACAAGAATGGCGAACTGCTGATCCTCGTCGAACTGGACAAGATGATGAGCGAGGAAGAGTGGTCGGAGCTGGAGAGCATCTGAGTTGATCTGGATCGCACTGCTCGCGGCGGCCCTCGCCCTGGCCTGCACGGTGCTGGGCGTGGTCTGCCACCGCCTGGCGCAGCGCCTGCGCCAGGAAGTGGCGGCCCAGGCCGAGCGCGACGCGGTGCGCGACCAGAAACTCAAGGACCTGGGACGTCGCCTGGAGACCTACCTGGAAGGCAGCGTGCGCGTTGGCGAGGAACTCCACGAACTGCGCCGCGTTGTGGCGCCCCTGCCGGACAAGCTCAACCAGATCGAGCAGCGCGACCCCAGCAGCCTGTCCTTCTCCCAGGCTGCGCGCCTGGTGGGCCTGGGCGCCAGCGTCGACGACCTGACCCAGTCTTGCGGCCTGACCAAGGCCGAAGCCGAGCTGGTGAGCAAGCTGCACCAGGCGCGAAAGGACCGCGGCTGAGCCAGGAAGCTTGTGGGAGCGATTTCAATCGCGAATGAATTCGCTCCCACAAGGCGCTGCCGTGTCAGCCGTGTAGGGTGGATAGCGCTTTTCTATCCACCAGCGAGGTCACGCAAGGCACCGATGGTGGAAATCCCCAAAGGGATTTCCACCCTACGCGTTGATTGACATGGGATCTCCCACAACACCAACAGCGATGCCTGGCCTCGCCTCCTAACTCACCCGCACCTCCAGCGCCACGCCGCCCACTATCCTGCCGTTCTCCCGCTGCACCAGGTCGAGGGTGAAGCGTGTGCCGCGCCTGGCGTTCGCCGGCACCTTGACCCGCAGGCCGACCCGTAGCGCTTCGGCCGGCCGCAGCAATACCGGCAGCCGTGCGCGCTGGCCACCGCCGAAGGCGAGTTCCAGCGCGCCGGCGAAGGCTTGCGCCAAGCGTTCCGGCACATGGCTGGTGAGCAGCGCTGGCCCGGTATCTTGCGCATCCAGGTGTCTATCGCAGGAGCAGTCCAACCGATCGGGGGTCCCGCGCAACGGAGCTGTTGGTAGCACCAGGGCATTTGCCCGCAACCGGGGCGGTAGCGCACGTTTCTCCAGCAGCAGGCTCGCCGCGACTTCCTCCAGTCCCGTCGGCCGCACCAGCTCGAGCTCCACGGTGCGCGACAGCCGCGGACGCAGGTTGATCGCCAGCAACGGCAGCACTATCCAGGCATTGGGCGCCAGGTCGACTACGGTCAGGTTCTTCTGCGCCAGGTTGTTCTGTTCCCAGACGTGGCGCCCGGCCTGCGGGCGGTCGAAGCGGGTGAACAGGCTGGCCAGCAGGCAAGGATGGCTGCCGGTAGGTGGTATCGCCGAACGCGGCAAACGTGCCTTGAGGATGCGGCTTTCGCCGGGGCCGAGGTCGAAGGCGGCGGCTGCCGTCACCGCCGGCAGGAAGTCGGCGGGGTAGACGAACTGGCTGCCGGCGTACTGCTTGATGTTGAAGCTCACCACCAGGTGGCGTGCCGTTGCCGTGGCGCTGCGGTTGCGCACCCGCGCATGGATCCAGTTGTCCTGGCCGTATTCCGGGTTCTGGTGTTCCAGGCCATCGTCGTCCTGGTTGCGGATCCACAGATCGGGCGAGTCCCAGAAACGCCCGGACCAGGCGTTGGCGCCGGGGTCGCCCGTGTCGTCGCGCAGCCAGAGGTCGGGCGTTGGCGAAGGGTCGGCGAAGCCATAGACGAATCGATGGAAGGCGTCCACGCAGTCAGGTTGGCCGGTGCGCGCCAGGAGGTGGCACTCGATGTCCTCGCTGCGCACCGGGCGTGGGTGGCGGGCCTGGTAGAAAGCGCGCATCTGCTCGCGCAGGGTCGCGGCGCCCATCAGCGCGGCCAGGCCTTTCCAGACCCGTTCGCCGGCGCTGTAGGCGTCGATGTGGGTAATGCGTACCCAGGGATTGCGCGGACAGAGCGCCAGGGCGGGGGCGGCGAAATTGAAGGGCAGCACGCCGGCCGCGCCGTTGTCGTTGTAGACGGTCCAGGCCTCGTCGAACCAGGCGTCGGGTTGGCTCGCCGGTTTCAGGCCGCGTGCCCACCAGCTGTGGAAGGCCTCGTGGCGCAGAGGGCCGGTGGCGCTGGTGGTGCCGCCGTCATACTCCATGCCGCCCTGGTGGATGAAGGCGGTGAAGCGTCCGTCATGGACGTAGCGTCCCGAACTGGTCTCGTTGTTCGCCAGGAAACCGGCGATGGCGCTGGCCTGGGCAGCTATATCCACAGCGCTGCTGGTGAGCTTCCAGGCCGTCACCGTGACATTGCTTCCTGAGACCGGGAGCAGGGCGTTGGCCGTGGCACTCTGCAGGCTGTCCGTCGGGCGCAGTTCCAGCAGCGGTGAGAAGGCCGTGCTGCGCGATGGAAAAGCGATGCTCCAGTGATTGCTGCCCAGCGAGCCGACCACGCCGTTGCTGATGGGGGTGTGGGGGATGGCGGTGTTCAGCAGTTGCAGGTCCAGGTTCAGTTCGAACTGGTCGTAGACCAAGTTGGCCGGCACGAATGCCTCCAGGTAACGCCCGGCGCCGAGGTCGGTGAAACCGAAGTTGAACACCAGGCGCGGCCCTGCGCTCCAGGTGATCTGCGGCTGGTAGGAGCCGGCTGTCGAAGCTTGCGGCAGGCCGACTGCGTAAGTCAGGCGCAGGTTGTGATTGCTGCCGGCCTCCAGCACACGGGCGAGCACCCGCAGGTTGGAGTGGGGGCCGCCGCCGAAGTCGTGGGCGGCCACCTCGGTGAGCGAAATGGGGGCGCCATCCAGCCAGGCGCCCGTGGGTGTCTGGCGCAGGTCGAAGATGGGGCATCCGGCGTTGGCGCCCAGGCGAAACTCCAGGGTTGCATCGCCGCTGGCCTGCTGGGTCGCGGCGTCAAAGCGCAGGGCCGCGCTGATTTGCGCGATGTCCACCGGAACCGCCCAGAGGCCGTCCACCAGGCGTGGTGGTGGCGCCAGGTCGAGGTTGCCGCCGGCGCTGTCGGCCAGTGTCGGCAGTCGGTCGAGCAGTGCCCAGAGGCTGGCGACGCACTCGCCGTCGCCGGGCACGCAGGCGCCGCCATTGCGCCTGCGGATCGCGCGCCAGCCGAAGCCGCGCGCGGCGAGCACGTCCGCCGCTGTTTCGCTGACGAAGATCGCCCCCGGGCTGGCCGCATCATGCCCGGCCTTGACCAGGGCCAGGTCGAAGATCGGCTGCGCCGGTTTGCCGACATTGCCCGGGATCTCCGTGGACAGGGTGATCAGCTCGGACTCTATGTAGCGGGCCAGGCGCAGTTGCTCGAGCTGGGCCTGGATGGCGGCGACGCCGGTTCCGGCCGGCTGGTTGCTCAGCAGGCCCAGGCGATAGCCGCGGGCCTTGAGGATCTGCAGGCAGTCGAGGGTGTCGGCGTAGCGCTGGCGCACGCCGCCGACGGTGGTGACCAGGGTGTCGCCCAGGTCAAAGAAGACCGTGGTGGGGTAGGGGCCTGGCATATCGCCCTCCTGGCAACGGTTCAGGCCGGGGCTCAGGGGTCGCGCAGGTAGGCGACCTGGCAGCCCGAGGCATCGGTGATGGTGAGGATGTCGACGTCCAGCCGGTAGGCGTAGGTGACCACGGCATCGTTGGCAGTGGCGAGCGCGAGTTGACCGGGTGCCCGCAGCGCCCAGGTGCCGCCATCCCACCAGGTGAAGCTGCCAGGTGGGTCGCCCAGGCCGAAGTACAGTCCATTGACTTCGAAGCAGAGGTGCGCGGCATATCCGTTCGCGCACGCCTTCTCCGTGATCCTTCGCCACTTGCCCACCAATTGCGGATCCAGTTCCGCCATCTTCGAGTCTCCTCCCGGATCGATCGAGGCGATACGCCGGCGGGGCCGACGCATCGCCTTCGGTCAGTGGGTCATTTGGCGCGAACCAGGTTGGCCGACTTGGCCTTGCCCTTGAGCGCCTTCGCCAGGTCCTTGGAGGCGGCGCCGCCCGCGTCGTCGATCAGCGCAGTGAGTTTGCTGCGTTCCGCGTCGCTCATTACGGCGTCGTGTTCGAGCAGGGCTGCTGCGGCCTTGACGTCGGGTCTGCGCTTGATGAAACGGCGCGCCAGGCGCTTGGCCGCGATGGCGGCGAAGTGCGGCCGCAGCACGGCCGAGTCGAGGGCCGCTTCCAGTGCATCCAGGCCTTCGCTCAGGTGATCGCCGCCAAGGGCCAGCACCAGGTGCAGGTCGGGGGTGACGAGCACCTTGTGCGCCGCCTCGGCATGCCGCGCGTCCACCGCGGCGGTGACCATCACGGTGGCGCTGCCGGCGGCGCGGGCGACCATGCCGTCGATTTCCCAGTGCACCTCGACCCTGACGTCGTGGATGCCGGGCACCCCGAACAGCGCACCTTCGGCACCCCGCAGCAGGGTCATGGAGTCTTCCAGGCGCTCGCCGGGCTGCAGGACCCGGAGCGGGCGGTCCTCGATGCAGTGCACCAGGGTGCGGAAGCTGCGCACGCTGCCGGCCGGGTCGGTGACGCTGCCGCTGACGAAGTCGCTCTTCAGGCTCAGGGTCGCCGGCACCCGCACCGGCTGGTCACCCTGGTTGACCAGGGCCACGCCGACGCGCACAGGCGCTCCCAGTGGCACTTCGCCGAGCAGTGGCGCGATCTCCACCGCCAGGCCGAAGACTTCGGCTTCGAGATCGGTCGGGGTGATCGCCGGGGTGCTGGTGGACGCACCGCCGAAGGCCACCGAGCCGGGACGCACGAAGGGGTCGGGGTAGTGGCGCAGTTGCTTGAGGTTGTCCGGGTGGAAGGACCACTGGATGTTGCTGGGGAAGGGCGTGGCAGGTGTGCCGGCGGCGGCGATCACATCGCTGGTGCACATGAAACCGTGGTCGGCGAAGTTGTGATAGAGCCCCAGGGCGTGCCCCAGTTCATGCACCGCGGTGCGGAAGTAAGGAGCGGCCGCCGTGCCGAAGCGCTGGCCGCTGACGGTGCCCCAGCCCGGGTCGATGATCCAGTGGGAGGCGATGCCGAGGCCTTCGCGGGGCACGTTGTTGGAGTCGGTGCCGCCGGCGTCGTACATGATCCCGCGCGGCGTGGAGTCGATGTTCTTCACCGCGAGGATGTGGTAGCGCCACTCGCTGTCGAGGTTCACCACCGCGCGGCGGGCCAGCATCGCGGCGTGCATCTCGGCGTCGGACCACGAGTTGCCGGTGGGTTCGACGACGTTGGTGTCGCTGAGGTTCACCGTGGTCTGGAAGCCGATGGCGTCCATCACCGTGGCCCAGGTGTGGCCGGCGCCGCTGTTGGTGGGCTGCTCGGAGCCGGCCACCGTGTCGATCTCGATGCTGCAGCGGCGGAAGTAGCTGGACAACCAGCCCATGGTCAGGCGTCCGACCACGGTGTTGGCGGCGTTCTTCACATCGCCCTCGGCGTAGTCCGACGGCGAGGGATAGCCGGCTGGTGCCGTCATCCGCGTCATCTGCGCGGTAAGGGTGGATTCCAGGGCCCAGCTGTTTGGCGCGGTGAAGCGGTAGAGCTGGAAGGTCAGGCCGAAGCTGTTGCCGAGGTAGAAGTACTCCGGCAATGCGGTGACGCGGAGGTAGTAGCGGTAACGCGAGCGCGCCAGGATCGGGATGCCTGAGGCCGGGTTGGGGCCGGCGAGCAGGATCGGCTTGAGCGGCAGGTCCTGGTTGATGCCCGGCTGGTTATTCAGGACCGGGAAGGGCGAGGGGATGGGAATCGGCAGGAAGATCACCGGCCGCTGATAGAGGTCGCCGCTGGCGGTGCGCCCTTCGCTGTGGCTCTCCACCCGCAGGGTCCCGTCGTAGGACACCAGGGGCGCGCCGCTGGGCTTGTAGTTCAGCAGCCAGCAACCGGCGCGCACGCTGCGGATCGGCGGCAGGATGATGCGCCCGGGGCTGGCCAGCGGCAGGTTGGGGTTGAGGGCGGTGGGGGTGGCTGCCGGACCGTCTTCCTGGGTGGGGAGGATCAGGTCGGGCATGGGGGGGACGCTGAACGTTTCTGGCAGGTTGGACACGTTGAACACTCCTATTCAACAGGGGGCGTACCTTGCCCGTGAAATCCAACGCCTGCGCGGGCTACTGCACTGATCCGGTACGGCGCCCCTGGTCTTGTTTCCTTCACTGAGGTCAGGTCATGCACGGCGACAATCGCATGACGTCAAAAGTATGGCCCTGCGCCGGCGTGTGTAAAACGCCGCTCATCGTCTGGAGGCCGCTTGGCACGCGGGTTCCAGCATTTTTCGGGGGCATTTGCGAGGGCTTAGAGCGGCGCGTTCTTAGCCTGCTTTCGGGCGTCGCCAAGAGTTCCAACTCGCCGCATCCCGCCTGGCCTAAGCTGAAATTCCGGGGCTTCTCTCCGGGGAGGTCCGGCCATGCGTCTACTTCCAATTCTGCTCTTCTGCCTGGTGCCACTGCTGCAGGCCCAGGAAGCCCCCATGGAAGTAGAGGGCGCAATGACGGTGAACGTGCTGCAGGCGCGGTATCTGTACGAGCGCGGCGCGGTCTTCATCGATATACGGCCCACCCGCGAGTGGGCGTGGGGCCATATCCACGGCGCCCTGCACCTCGACCTGCTGGGCCGCTTCAATGACCTGTCCCAGCCGCACTGGCCGCGCCAGGTGCCACTGGTGATCTACTGCGACAGCGAAGTCTGCCCCCATGGCGCGGAGGCTGTGCGGCTGGCGGTGAGCTGGGGCTACCGGCAGGTGTTCTATTTCCGCGAGGGCTACTTCGCCTGGCAGCTGCAGGACTTCCCCCAGGGCAAGGGCCTGCACGGCGAGCGCCTGGTATTCAATCGTCCGGCCCGCTGAGTCGCGCCAGCGGCAAGGTGGCATCGCCCTCGGTATCGGTGGCGAAGCCGGCCGGGCATTTGCCCTTGAGATACCAGGCGAAGGCGATGATCTCGGCGATGGTGCGGTAGAGCGTCTCGGGGATGGCGTCGCCCAGTTCCAGCCGCGCCAGCAGGCGTACCAGGTCGGCGTTTTCGTAGATCGGCACTTCGCATTCGCGAGCAATGGCGAGGATGGCTTCGGCCAACTCGGCGTCGCCCTTGGCGGTCAGGTTGGGGGCGCTGACGCCGTCGTAGGAGAGGGCGATGGCCTGGCGGGGTTGCTTGTCGCTCATTCCGGCTTCCCTGCAAATGTGCAGCCGACAAAGCTGAACGTTGGAATCATGCGGTCTCGTCCACCCAGCGTTGTTCCAGTGTCGTGCGTTGCCCCTGGGGCGGTCGGCCCTGGCGGCAGGCCAGTTCACCGACGTTGAGGCCGGCAGCCTGCAGGCGGTCGCGCAGGTACGGCAGTTCACGTTCGATCAGTCCGGCGGTGTCGGCGCGCTCGGTCCACAGTTGGCCAGACAGGCTGCCCTGCGTCAGTTGCGCCTGGACCTGCAGCGGCCCGAGGGGGGCCAGGTCGAAGGCCAGTTCGACGCGCCAGAGGCTCTCCTTGCGCTCGTGCTTTTCCTGGCGGCCGTCCTGTTCCTGCTGCAGCTTGATCTGCAGCGGGACGATGTCCTGCTGGTTGCGCATGGGCACTTCCAGCTGCCAGGTGGTCAGGAGATTACCCTCGGGCGTCACCTGGGTCTGGGCGAGGCTGGCGAGCTGATGGGTCTGCAGCCGCGAGACGGCGGCGGCGGCCAGCTTGAGCAGGGCTTCCAGGTCGCCTTCCTCCGCCGCCGCCTGGGCCAGGCGCGAGGGCAGCGGGAAGCTCAGCGCCTGCTGGCGGGCATTGGCCTGGCCAAGGGCGCCCAGGGCATTGCGAATGAAGGCCGGCAGGGCCTGGGCCACGGCAGTGCTGGTGCCGGCGCCCGGCAAGCTGGCCGGGGTTGGCAGGGCCGGCAGCAGCTGGGCCACCAGGCGCAGCAGGTTGGCCTTGAAATCCTGGGGCAGGGCGCCGGCCTGGCCGGCCAGCAGGCGCGACTCCAGCAGGGCGCCGCTGTTCTCCAGGGCCTGCGCCAGGACCTTGGGGTCACCGAGCTGGCGGATGTCGGGCAGCGCGCCCAGCAGCTTGTCCACGGCGACCCGCAGGCTTTCCGGCAGGTTTTCCCGGTTCGTCGCCTGGAGCGCGCCGAGCAGGCCGTCCAGGGAACCTTGGCGGCGCTGCTGGCCGGCAAGCTGCAGGTTGAGTTCGAGCTGGTCGAGTTGCGTGGCCAGGGGCAGGAACTGCAGCATCCGGCTGCCCTGGACCTGGGCGCTGAGCAGGCTGCCGACCACCGGCGGCCGCGGGCTTTCGAGGCTCAGCTGGCGGCCGGCGAGCGGCGTATTGAGCAACTTGACCAGCACCTGGTAGACCGCCGCCCTGGCCTTGCCCTGGGCAGCCCGCTCGCTGGCCACCACCTTGCCCTGGACCAGGGTGCCCAGCGGCAGCAACTCCAGGTCGAGGCTGCCGAGGGCCGCTTCGGCTGATTTGAGGACCATGGCCAGGCGGGTGTCCGAGAGCGCGGTGACGTTCACCTGGCTGCCCTGGGCCAGCGGCTGCGGGCTGACGGCTTCCAGCGTGGCCTGGCTGCCATTGGCCAGGGTGAGTTTCAGCAGGACCTGAAAGCTCTGGGCGGTTTCCTTGACGGCGACGACTTCGGCCTCGGCGCTTTCCCCTGCGGCCAGCAGGCCGTCGAGCGGCTGCAGCAGCTTGAGCGCCAGGTCGGCGGCGTTCTGCGCAGGAAGGGCGAGCGGCTGGCTGGGCGGGAGAGGGCGAGTACCGCTGATTTCGGTCATCAAGGGGTTACAACCTGTCGAAAAAGCTCGCTTCGGGGGCCGGGGTTGGCATGTATAATGCCGCCCCGTCCGGGCCGGCCACGAGCCTTGGCGCTCACCAGTATAGCGGCCGGCACCTCCCTGACTTGAACGCTTCCCGGGTATCCATGCCGTGACCAGTCCCTATCTCGAGACCGTGGCCCTCGCCTGCGAGCGGGACTGGCGTCTGCTGTTCGACCGGCTGGACCTGCAACTGGCCCGGGGCGAGATGCTCCAGGTCGCCGGCCCCAACGGCAGCGGCAAGACCAGCCTGCTGCGCCTGCTCTGCGGCCTGATGCAACCCACCGCCGGGGACGTGCGCCTGAATGGCAAACCGCTGGCCAGCCAACGCAGCGAGCTGGCACGCAACCTGCTGTGGATCGGCCATGCCGCCGGCATCAAGGGCCTGCTGACCGCCGAAGAAAACCTGCGCTGGCTTTGTGCCTTGCATCAGCCGGCCGAGCGCGAGGCCATCTGGAAGGCCCTGGACGCGGTGGGCCTGCGCGGTTTCGAAGACGTGCCCTGCCATACCCTGTCGGCCGGCCAGCAACGCCGCGTCGCCCTGGCACGCCTGTACCTGGACGCGCCGCCCCTGTGGATCCTCGACGAACCCTTCACCGCCCTCGACAAGCAGGGCGTGGCGCAACTCGAGGCGCACCTGGCGCGGCACTGCGAACAGGGCGGCCTGGTGGTCTTCACCACCCACCACAGCATGGGCCTGGTGCCTGCCGGCTATCGCGAACTCGACCTGGGGCAGCGCCAAGCATGAGCAATGTCTTTACCCTGCTGGTAGCCCGCGAAGCACGGTTGCTGGTGCGCCGTCCGGCGGAATTGGCCAACCCCCTGGTGTTCTTCGCCATAGTGGTCGCATTGTTTCCGCTGGCCGTGGGCCCCGAGAGCCAATTGTTGCAAAGCCTTTCTCCCGGCCTGGTCTGGGTCGCGGCCCTGTTGGCCGTGCTGCTCTCGCTGGACGGGCTTTTCCGCAGTGATTTCGAGGATGGTTCGCTGGAGCAGTGGGTCGTTTCGCCGCACCCCCTGCCGCTTCTGGTTCTGGCCAAGGTGCTGGCACACTGGCTTTTTTCCGGATTGGCCCTGGTGCTGCTGGCGCCGCTGCTGGCGCTGATGCTCGGCCTGCCGGCCCGCTGCCTGCCGGTGCTGCTGCTCTCGCTGCTGCTCGGCACCCCGGTGCTGAGCCTGCTGGGTGCGGTGGGCGCCGCGCTGACCGTGGGTCTCAAGCGCGGCGGCCTGCTCCTGGCGCTGCTGATCCTGCCGCTGTACATCCCGGTGCTGATCCTCGGCAGCGGGGCGTTGCAGGCGGCCCTGCAAGGACTGCCGGCTGTCGGCCACCTGTTGTGGCTGGCCAGCCTCACCGCCCTGGCGGTGACCCTGACACCCTTTGCCATTGCCGCCGGCCTGACCATCAGCGTCGGTGAATAAGAAATAGAGTTGCCCTGATGAGAAAACTGCCGATGTCCGAACAGGCTGCAGCAACGAGCAGGTGGTCCCGATGAGCTGGGCGTGGTTCCACAAACTCGGCTCGCCCAAGTGGTTTTATGAGATCAGCGGTCGCTGGCTGCCCTGGTTCGCCTGGGGCGCGGTGATCCTGATCGGCGTCGGCCTGGTCTGGGGCCTGGCCTTCGCGCCGCCGGACTACCAGCAGGGCAACAGCTTCCGCATCATCTATATCCACGTGCCGGCGGCCTTCCTCGCCCAGTCCTGCTACATCATGCTGGCGGTCTGCGGTGTGGTCGGGCTGGTCTGGAAGATGAAACTGGCCGACGTCGCCATGCAGGCCGCCGCCCCCATCGGCGCGTGGATGACCTTCATCGCGCTGCTCACCGGCGCCATCTGGGGCAAGCCCACCTGGGGCGCCTGGTGGGTGTGGGATGCGCGACTTACGTCGATGCTCATCCTCCTTTTCCTGTACTTCGGTGTGATTGCCCTCGGCCAGGCGATCAGCAATCGTGACAGCGCCGCCAAGGCCTGCGCGGTGCTGGCCATCGTCGGGGTAATCAACATCCCGATCATCAAGTACTCGGTGGAGTGGTGGAACACCCTGCACCAGCCGGCCACCTTCAAGATCACCGAGAGACCGGCCATGCCGCCGGAAATGTGGCTACCGCTGCTGATCATGGTGCTCGGTTTCTATTGCTTCTTCGGCGCCGTGGTGCTGATGCGCATGCGCCTGGAAGTGCTCAAGCGCGAGTCCCGCGCCAGCTGGGCCAAGACCGAGATTCAGGCACAAGTGGGTAAGGGCTGATGAGTTTTTCTTCCTTCACCGAATTTCTCGCCATGGGTGACCATGGTCTTTATGTCTGGACCGCCTATGGCATCAGCCTGGTGGTACTGGCCATCAACGTCGCCATGCCGCTGATCGCGCGGCGGCGTTACCTGCAAGACGAGGCGCGCCGTCTGCGCCGGGAGGAGTCGAAGTGAATCCTGTACGCAAGAAGCGCCTGATCATCATCATCGCCATCCTGGCGGGGGTGGGGATCGCCGTGGCGCTGGCGCTGTCTGCGCTGCAACAGAACATCAACCTGTTCTACACCCCCACCCAGATCGCCAATGGCGAGGCGCCGCAGGACACCCGCATCCGCGCAGGCGGCATGGTGGAGAAGGGCTCGGTGCAACGTTCGGGTGATTCCCTGGATGTGCAGTTCGTGGTCACCGACTTCGCCAAGAGCGTGACCATCCGTTACCACGGCATCCTCCCCGACCTGTTCCGCGAGGGGCAGGGCATCGTCGCCCTCGGCAAGCTGAATGCCGACGGTGTGCTGGTGGCCGACGAAGTGCTGGCCAAGCACGACGAGAACTACATGCCGCCGGAAGTGACCAAGGCCCTCAAGGACAGCGGCCAGCTCCCCAAGAAAGAGGGTTGAATCGATGATTCCCGAACTCGGCCACCTGGCCCTGATTCTTGCCCTGTGCATGGCCGTGGTGCAGGCGAGCCTGCCGCTGATCGGCGCCTGGCGCGGTGATCGCCAGTGGATGAGCCTGGCCCAGCCGGCCGCCTGGGGGCAGTTCGCCTTCCTGGCCTTCGCCTTTGGCTGCCTCACCTACGCGTTCATGACGGATGACTTCTCCGTCGCCTATGTCGCCAGCAACTCCAACAGCGCGCTGCCCTGGTACTACAAGTTCAGCGCCGTATGGGGCGCCCACGAAGGCTCGCTGCTGCTCTGGGCGCTGATCCTCGGCAGCTGGACCTTCGCTGTATCGATCTTTTCCCGGCAGCTCCCGGAAGTGATGCTGGCCCGCGTGCTGGCGGTGATGGGGATGATCAGCATCGGCTTCCTGCTGTTCCTGATCATCACCTCCAACCCCTTCAATCGCGTGCTGCCGAACATGCCGGCCGACGGCAACGACCTCAACCCGCTGCTGCAGGACTTCGGCCTGATCGTCCACCCGCCGATGCTCTACATGGGCTACGTGGGCTTCTCGGTGGCCTTCGCCTTCGCCATCGCCGCGCTGCTCGGCGGCCGCCTGGACGCCGCCTGGGCGCGCTGGTCGCGGCCCTGGACCATCATCGCCTGGGCCTTCCTCAGCGTCGGTATCGTGCTCGGCTCATGGTGGGCCTACTACGAGCTGGGCTGGGGCGGCTGGTGGTTCTGGGACCCGGTGGAAAACGCCTCGTTCATGCCCTGGCTGGTGGGCACCGCGCTGATCCACTCCCTGGCGGTGACCGAGAAGCGCGGCGTGTTCAAGAGCTGGACCGTGCTGCTGGCCATCGCGGCCTTCTCCCTGAGCCTGCTGGGCACCTTCCTGGTGCGCTCCGGCGTGCTGACCTCGGTCCATGCCTTCGCCTCCGACCCGGAGCGCGGCGTGTTCATCCTCGCCTTCCTGCTGGTGGTGGTGGGCGGCTCGCTGACCCTGTTCGCCGTGCGCGCGCCGGTGGTCAAGAGCCAGGTGGGCTTCGCCCTCTGGTCGCGCGAGACCCTGCTGCTGGCGAACAACCTGGTGCTGGTGGTGGCGGCGTCCATGATCCTGCTCGGCACCCTCTACCCGCTGGTGCTCGACGCCCTCTCCGGCGCCAAGCTGTCGGTGGGCCCGCCGTACTTCAATGCCCTGTTCCTGCCGCTGATGGCCGTGCTCATGCTGGCGCTCGCCGTCGGCGTGCTGGTGCGCTGGAAGGACACCCCGCTGAAGTGGCTGCTGGGCATGCTCGGCCCGGTGCTGATCGGCGGCCTGCTGTTCGGTGTCCTGGCTGCCTTCCTTTATGGCGACTTCCACTGGGCCGTGCTGGCCGTGGGTTTCCTCTCCGCCTGGGTGGTGCTGGCCGGTCTGCGTGATCTGCTCGACAAGACCCGCCACAAGGGCCTGCTCAAGGGCGCCGCGGGCCTGACCCGCAGCTACTGGGGCATGCAGCTGGCCCACGCCGGTATCGCCGTCTGCGCCCTGGGCGTGGTGCTTTCCAGCCAGTACAGCGCCGAACGCGACCTGCGCCTTGCGCCGGGCGAGTCGGTGGAACTCGGGGGTTACCGCTTCCTCTTCGAAGGCGCGGCGCACCATGAGGGGCCGAACTTCACCTCCGACAAGGGCACCGTGGTCATTTTCGAAGGCGATCGGCAGATCACCGTGCTGCACCCGGAGAAGCGCCTCTACACCGTGCAGCAATCCATGATGACCGAGGCCGGCATCGACGCGGGCTTTACCCGCGACCTCTACGTCGCCCTCGGCGAGCCCCTGGGCGACGGTGCCTGGGCGGTGCGTGTGCATGTCAAACCCTTCGTCCGCTGGATCTGGCTGGGCGGCCTGCTGATGGGCCTCGGCGGCCTGCTGGCGGCCTTCGACCGCCGCTACCGGGTGAAAGTGAAGACCCGCGTCCGTGAGGCGCTGGGCATGGCTGGAGCCCAAGCATGAAGCGTCTGATCCTCGTACTGCCCCTGCTGGGCTTCCTGGCCATCGCGGTATTTCTCTATCGCGGCCTGTTCCTCGATCCGGCCGAGCTGCCCTCGGCCCTGATCGGCAAGCCGTTCCCGGCCTTTGCCCTGCCCAATGTCAGCGGCGAGCGTACCCTCACCGAGGCCGACCTCAAGGGCAAGCCGGCACTGGTCAACGTCTGGGGCACCTGGTGCGTGTCCTGCCGCGTGGAGCACCCGGTGCTGAACAAGCTGGCGCAGATGGGCGTGACCATCCATGGCGTCAACTACAAGGATGACAACGCCGCCGCGCTGAAATGGCTGAATGAATTCCACAACCCCTACCAACTGGACATCCGCGACGAGCAGGGCACCCTTGGCGTCGACCTGGGCGTCTATGGGGCGCCGGAGACCTTCCTGATCGACAAGGACGGCATCATCCGCCACAAGTTCGTCGGCGTGATCGACGAGACCGTCTGGCGTGAGCAGCTGGCGCCGCTGTATCAGGCTCTGCTGGACGGGGAGGGCAAATGAAGCGCCTCCTTGCCGCCGCCGCCCTGGGCCTGGCCCTGACCGGCATCGCCCGCGCCGCCATCGACACCTACGAGTTCAAGGACGAGGCCGAGCGCGAGCGCTTCCGCACCCTCACCGAAGAGCTGCGCTGCCCCAAGTGCCAGAACCAGAACATCGCCGACTCCAACGCGCCCATCGCCACTGACCTGCGCCGGGAAATCCACCGCATGCTGGAAGAGGGCAAGAGCAACCAGGAGATCGTCGACTTCCTGGTGGCCCGTTATGGCGACTTCGTGCGCTACAAGCCACCGGTGAACGCTCGCACCCTGCTGCTCTGGTACGGTCCTGCCGGCCTGCTGGTGGGTGGCCTGGTGGTGCTGGGCATCATCGTCGTGCGCCGTCGCCGGGTGGAGAACAGGCTCGGCCAGGTATTGCTTTCCGCTGATGAGCAGGCGCGCCTCGATGCGCTGCTGAACTCCGAGAACCAGGACAAGAAAGACCCATGATCGATTTCTGGCTCGCCGCCGGCCTGCTCCTGCTGGTCGCCCTGGCCTTCCTGCTGATTCCCGTGCTGCGCGGCCGCAAGGCCCAGACCGAGGAAGACCGCACGTCCCTCAACGTCGCCCTTTACCAGGAACGCCTGGACGAGCTGGAATCCCAGCGCGCTGCCGGCACCCTGACTGCCGAACACTACGAGGACGGCCGCGCCGAGGCCGCCCGTGAACTGCTGGCCGATACCGAGGGCGCCGACAACGGCCGCTCCTCCCGTCTGGGCAAGGCGCTGCCGCTGCTGGCGGCGATCCTGGTCCCGGCGCTCGGCTTCGGCCTCTATCTGCACTGGGGCGCCAGCGACAAGGTGGAACTGGCCCGCGAGCTGCGCGAACAACCGCGCAGCATCGAAGAGATGACCTCGCGTCTGGAACGGGTGGTCGAAGCCCAGCCGGAATCCGCCGAGGGCTGGTACTTCCTTGGCCGCACCTACATGGCCCAGGATCGTCCGGCCGATGCCGCGCGCGCCTACGAGCAGGCGGTCAAGCGTGGCGGTCGCCAGCCCGAACTGCTCGGCCAGTGGGCCCAGGCGCTGTATTTCGCCAGCCAGAAGAAGCTGACCCCCGAGGTCAAGGCCCTGACCGAGGAAGCGCTGAAGGCTGATCCCAACGAGATCACCAGCCTTGGGCTGCTGGGTATCGCCGGCTTCGAAGAGGGTCGCTTCCAGGACGCCATCACCTACTGGGAACGCCTGATCACCCAGTTGCCGGCCGACGATCCGTCCCGTGGCGCGCTGCAGGGCGGCATCGACAAGGCTCGCGAGAGGCTCAAGGCAAGCGGCGTGGTCGTCGAACAGCCGGCTTCGGCACCGGCACCGGCCGGCGCCGAGCTCAAGGTTCGCGTCGACCTGGCCGCGGCGCTGAAGGACAAGGTACAGCCCGGCGACAGCGTGTTCATCTTCGCCCGCGCCACCTCCGGCCCGCCCATGCCGCTGGCGGTCAAGCGCATGACCGTGGCCGACCTGCCGGTGGAAGTCAGCCTGAGCGATGCGGATGCCATGATGCCGCAGCTCAAGCTGTCCAACTTCCCCCAGGTGCAACTGGTCGCGCGGATTTCCCGCAGTGGCAATGCGACCGCGGGTGAATGGATCGGAAGCAGTTCGCCGCTGTCTACTGGTACGTCGGATACCCAACGACTGACCATCGACAGCCCGGACAAGAAATGACCACCCAGAGCCTACTTCCGGCAGCGCCGAGCACCCGCTTCGGCCTGCCCCTGATCTGCCTCCTCCTGACCCTGGCCGGTTGCGCCGGCCAAGGCCCCTACCACGAACCCGACGAGCCCGAGTGGGAACCTTCCCGCAAGCCGCCAGCGGTTCAGACGCCCCCTCCGCAGCAGCCGCGCGTCACACAGCCGACCCAGCCGCAGCCGCCCAAGCAGGCCCCGCGCATGAAGGCGCACCCGCGCTTCGCGCCGCCGCCGGGGGGCAATTGCTACTGGGATACCGGCCTGGGTGTCTACGTGCTGGAAGGCCAGCAGAATGTCTTCTACCGCGAGCGGGTCTATTACCGCTGGGATAACGGCTGGAGCTATTCCAACGGGCCGCAGGGTCCCTGGCTGCCCACCGATGCCAGCGGCGTTCCGGCGGGACTGGGGCGGCGCTTTCACTGAGTCGCCTTTGACGGGCGGGCCTGCGGCCCGCTTGGCAGTGCGTCCAGTGCTGCTGGATCGTTCTGAGCCAAGCTGATTATCGAGTGGGCGTCGAGTTCCTGTTTCGCCTCCCGGCGAGTCACTTCTTTCAAACGTCGGGATGCCGCACCACAAAGAAGTAACCAAGAACGCTTGCCCCTGCATCCGGGTTTGGCTTCGCCAAACTCCCCTCGCTCCATCGTTGCGCCGGGGGCGCGGCGTGAGGGGCCATCCATGGCCCCGCACGCCTCTCGCGGCATCCATGCCGCTCGTCCCCCTGCGCAACGATTCCGCTCGGCCTCCTGACGGGGCGCAGTCCCCGCCCCACCTTTTCTGCAAACTGGCAGGCAGCGAGTTGGCATCAGGAATGATTGATCGCATCCGGCGCGAGTCACCCCTCTCCCTCCGGGGTGAAGAGGCACGTTTCGGAAGCACCGCTTCCGGTGCCGATGAACGCCTGAGCGCGAAGCGATCGGGCCGGGGCGCAGGGCGGGGGCCGGGGCGGGCCGCGGTCGGATGAGGGAGGTTCCAGGCAGGCACGGAAACCTGAAAGGCCCCGCTTCTATTCGGTTCTGCAACAGCTAACGCAGGTATAGCCAACGAATTCGCCCCCGCAGGCAAAGCAAGGCATGCCCCTGTTGCACCGCTGAAACAGCTTGGGTACTGTGCTGGCATTCCGCTATCTCGGAGGCCATGGATGCTACACCGTATCGCGCTCGCCACCCTTGCCGTATTGCTGGCCCAGCCCCTTGCCGCCCAGGTCTACCAGTGGCGCGATGCCGACGGGAAGTTGCATTTCACCGATACACCGCCGCCCCAGAGCCGCTCGGTGGAAACCCAGCACCTGCAGGTCAATGCCATGGATGGGGGGCAGGCGCAGCCGGCCGCGCCGGGCCCGGTTGCCGAGACGAAAGTCGCGCAGCGCTCGCCCGATCCTGGCCAGTTGCATGAGAAGGGCAGGCAACAGTGCTCCACGGCCATCGCCCGGATGCCCACGCTGATCAACGAGACGCAGAAGCTCGGCCGCGATGCGCTGCGCAAGCAGAAGATCACCCAGAATCAGCTGGACCAGGCCATGTACAAGATGGACGACTTCTACAAGGGTCTGAAGCGCAATGAGCGCGAGTGCATCAGTGACTACGTGAGCAACGACAGGAGCCGTACTTCCATCGACTGTCTGGCCGATACCCCCGATGTGGTGAGTTTCGGCCAGTGCATGGAATTCGCCGACTGGGTAGAGACGTTCCGCTAGGTGGACCGGGCGCGGCGGCGCCCGGAGCGGGGATCACTGGCGGTCGGGGAGGGTAGCGGGAGACGCTTCCGCCCTGTTGCGTCTGCTTGCCATGGTCACCAGCAGGCGCATGGCGCCGTAGCCGGCGACGATCAGCAGCGGGTACGCCATCATCAGTTCGACCAGGCTGTACTTCCACGCCAGCGGCCGCCCAACCCCCAACAGTGCGGCGTAGAACCAGGACACCGCCGAAACGGTGCCGGCGAACAGCGTCAGGGCGCGCATGCCGGGTTCGAGGCCGAGCAGGCTCCCGGCGCGGGCCAGGGCAGGCATCACCGCGCGGTGCAGCAGCATGCCGTTCAGCGTCAGCAGGGAAACGATCAGAACCTTGGCCTGCAGCTTGGGATTGAGCAGGTAGGCCAAGCCCTTGACGGACATGTCCAGCAGGATGATGGCGGCACCGGTCAGCCAGAGCACCAGCAGGGCCCGCGAGATGGTGCGTTGCAGGGATTCGAGGTGGGCACTTCCACAGTGGGCGGAGTCGTCGCCGCGCAGCAGCTGCCGGGCCATGGCGAGGTCGCTGGTGAGGACCAGGCCGACCGCAACGCAGCAGGCGATCAAGTGCATGTACAGGATTGCGAGGCGCACCAGTTCGAAATTGGCTTCCTGCTGCAGCAGCGCGGTCACCAGATGAAAGAATTCCATGCTCTGTCTCTTGTTCTATGCAATCGCCATCCCCATTCGCGCCCGGATGGACGCGAGCTGCAGCGGTTCGGCCGGCCCATGGCGAGAGACTGACCGAGACTTATTCCCGTGCGGCCGGCGATGTTATTTGTAAATAATTATTAATGTCAAAAGAAGAAATGGTGACGCCGTTCCGGTTTGTGCATGTTCGGATGAGCGGTCGTCAGGACTGGGAAAAAGGGGGGAGAGGGGGCCGACGGCCCCGGTCTTCCGGGGTCAGGGGTTTTCCGGGTCGTGCCCCAGGGCCTGGATGAACAGCGAGAACAGCTCCGGCTGGGACGAGATATCCAGCTTGGCGTAGAGGTGCCGGCGATGCACCTTGACCGTTTCCGGCGAAATGGCCAGGCGCTCGGCCATGGCCTTGGAGGAGTAACCCCGCAATATCAGCCGGGCAATCTCCAGTTCCCTTTCCGACAATACCCCCGCGCCGAACTGGCTCAGGGCGTCGCGCACCTGCGAGGCCACTTCATCGTGACGCGGCGCTGCGGGCGCACGATTGCGTTGCTGCCAGTGCTGCTGCATCAGCGCCAGCACCCAGCCGCTCACCAGCCCCAGCGTTCCGCACTCTTCGGCGCTGAACCGCCGGCGCATACCCAGGGACAGCGACAGGCTGCCCTGGCCCGGTAGCTGTGCGATGAACTGCACCTCGTCTTCCAGCACATTGTCGTGGAAGTAGCTGAGGTAGTACTCGCTCTGGCGGAACTGGTCCGGGGCGATCTCTTCCAGACGGTAGAAGCCGCTTGCCAGGCCCTCGCGGCAGGCCTGGTAGAAGGGATCGAGCAGGTAGAGGCCGTCCAGGTAGCTGGCCATGGCGGCGCCGCCGGCCTGGGGCTCGGCGTCGTATTCCTCCAGGGGTTGGGGCGCACCGTCGGCCGGGTAGAAGGTGGCCAGGGCATTGTCGAAGGGCAGCCACTGGTGCAGCAGCAGGATCAGTTGCTTCCAGAAGCGGTCGCCGCCGATCTGCTCGATGGTGCGGCCCAGGCTGGCGTGCAGGCCGACTTCCCTGAACAGGCTGTCCATCCGGTTCTCCGATTGCGTGGGGGCGGGGGGCAAGCTTGGCCGATGCGGGCCCGGCCCCTCAAGAGGCGTACTCCAATAGGGTGATTGGCGCACCGGATGGCCCCGCCCAGAATCCGCCCCACAACAACGCCTTCTCCCGCCATCGCGGCGGGGCCCGCTTCGTTTCTGCCTCAATCCAATAACAAGCAAGAGGATCAGGATATGAGCTCTTCCACGGGTTCGCTGAAACCCACCCTGGGCACCGCCGATGTGGTCGCCATCACCGTGTCGTCGGTCACGCCGGCCAGTTCCGTCTTCGTCATCGCCCCCTTCGCCATCCAGCAGGCCGGTAGCGGCGCCTTCCTGGCGTTCCTGCTGGCCGCGGTACTGGCGCTGATGTTCGCCTGGTGCTACTCGGAGCTGGGCCGTGCCCACTGCTCCGCCGGGGGCGAGTACGTCTACTCCAAGCGGGTATTCGGCGGCATGGCCGGTTACGCCACCTTCCTCATGGTGCTGGCGATGCTGCTGTTCATTCCGCCGGTGCTGGCCACCGGCGCGGCGACCTACCTGAATGTCGCCCTGGGCACCAACTTCGATTCCCAGGTCGTGGCGCTGGTGGTGGTCGCCGCCAGCTATGCGCTGGGCATTCTCAATATCAAGCTCAACGCCTGGGTAACCGGTATCTGCCTGTTGCTGGAAGTGGCCGCCCTGCTGGTGATAGTGGTGCTCGGCTTCGGCAATGCCAACCAGCCGGCCAGCGTGCTGCTGCAACCGCAGATCGTCGACAACGGCGTGCTGGGTGCGGCGCCCCTGGCGCTGGTGTTCGCGGCCGTGGGTACCGCACTGTTTTCCTACAACGGCTTCGGCGGCGCGGTGCTGATGGCCGAGGACATGAAGTGCGGTGGCCGGCATGTGCACAAGGCAGTGCTCTGGTCGCTGCTGCTGGTGGTGGTAATCGAACTGGTGCCGCTGACCGCCATCCTGATCGGTGCGCCGTCGCTCGCCGAGCTGATCGCCAGCCCGGACCCCATCGGCTATCTGCTGTCCAACCTGGGCAACGAAACCCTCTCGCGGCTGGTGGCGGCCGGCATCTTCCTCTCGGTGTTCAACGCCATCATCGCCATCGTGATCCAGATCGGCCGGGTGATCTTCAGCAGCGGCCGCGACGAGCTGTGGATGCCCGCCCTGAACCGCGCCTTCACCCGTATCCATCCACGCTGGGAGTCGCCCTGGCTGGCCACCCTGTTCCTGGCGATCCCTTCGGCGCTGCTCAGCTTCAGCTCCAACCTGGCGGAAATGACCTCCTTCACCGTGCTGCTGATCGTCCTGGTCTACCTGATCGTCGCCCTCTGCGCGCTGTTCAGCCGGGTGCTGCGGCGCGATGTCGAGCACAGCTACCGCATGCCGCTCTGGCCCCTGCCGGCGCTGGCGGCAACGATCGGGGCGGGGTATCTGCTGCTCAACCTGGCGCTGGAAGCCTCCGCCCAGGACCTCTTGATCATCTGCGGGCTGCTGGCGCTGTCGGTCATCCTCTACGGTACCTACGGCAAGCTCAGCCCGGCTTTCCAGAAACTCTGAGACACAGGAGTCGTCATGCGCGCGCGTCAACTTGGAATCAACATCGGACTCGGCACGCCGGGTGAATTCAACGCCATCACGGATGTCCCGGGGGTACGGGTCGGCCACAGCACCCTCTGCACGGAGCACGACGGCAAGCCGGTGCGCACCGGCGTGACCCTGGTGCAGCCCCGCGCCGGCTCGGCGCGGGAGAAACCCTGCTTCGCCGGTTGCCATGTGCTCAATGGCAACGGCGACGCCACCGGCCTGGAATGGATACGCGAGGCGGGCCTGCTGACCACGCCACTGGCCATCACCAACACCCACAGCGTTGGGGTGGTGCGCGACGCCCTGGTGGCCGCGGAGCGGGAACAGGCAGGGGACACTGTCTACTGGTGCATGCCGGTGGTGATGGAAACCTACGATGGCCTGCTCAACGATATCTGGGGCCAGCATGTCGGTCCGGCCCAGGTGGCCGAAGCCCTGGCCGATGCGCACGGCGGTGCGGTGGCAGAGGGGCCGGTGGGCGGCGGTACGGGGATGATCTGCCACGAGTTCAAGGGCGGCATCGGCACCGCCTCCCGGCGCCTGGCGGCGGAGCAGGGCGGCTGGACGGTGGGCGCGCTGGTGCAGGCCAACCACGGCATGCGCCGCGAGCTGCGGGTGGACGGTTACCCGGTGGGGCGGTTGCTGGGGGAGATCGAGTCGCCCTTCGCCGAGCGCGACACGCCGGGCATGGGCTCGATCGTGGTGATCCTGGCCACGGACGCGCCCCTGCTGCCGCACCAGTGCCAACGCCTGGCCCAGCGCGCCTCCATCGGTATCGCCCGCACCGGCGGCGGCACCGAGGACGCCAGCGGCGACATTTTCGTCGCCTTCGCCACCGGCAACCACGACCTGCCGACGGCGGACTACGGGCGCAAGGACCTGCCATTCAGCACGCCGCTGCAGATGGTCAACAACGACCACATCTCGCCGCTGTTCCTGGCGGCCGCTGAAGTGGTGGAGGAGGCCATCATCAATGCGCTGCTGGCCGGGCAGGAGATGCGCTGCGCGGATGGCCGGCGGGTGCCGGCACTGGAGGGAGAGGTGTTGCTGGAGGCCCTGAAGGCCCAGGGATGGAAACCTGCCCGCTGACGCGGGCAGGTCCGGGTTTTACTGACCGCTGTAGATCTGGTCGAAGACGCCACCGTCGTTGAAGTGGGTCTTCTGCACCTCACGCCAGTCGCCGAAGGTTTTCTCCACGGAGAGGAACTCCACCTTGGGGAAGCGATCGGCGAACTTGGCGAGGATCTCCGGGTTGCGCGGACGCAGGTAGTTGTTGGCGGCGATGGTCTGGCCTTCGTCGCTCCACAGGTACTTGAGGTAGGCCTCGGCGGCGGCGCGGGTGCCTTTCTTGTCCACTACCTTGTCGACCACGGCCACCGGCGGTTCGGCCTCGGCGGAAACGCTGGGGTAGACCACTTCGAAGCCGCCGCGGCCGAACTCGCGGGCGATCATCTCGGCTTCGTTCTCGAAGGTCACCAGCACGTCGCCGATCTGGTTCTGGATGAAGGTGGTGGTGGCGGCGCGGCCACCGGTGTCCAGTACCGGCGCCTGTTTGAACAGCTTGCCGACGAATTCCTTGGCCTTGTTCTCGTCACCGCCGTTCTTCAGCACGTAGCCCCAGGCGGAGAGGTAGGTGTAGCGGCCATTGCCGGACGTCTTGGGGTTGGGCACCACTACCTGCACACCGTCCTTGAGCAGGTCGGGCCAATCCTTCAGGCCCTTGGGGTTGCCCTTGCGCACGATGAACACGGTGGCCGAGGTGAAGGGCGCGCTGTTGTTCGGCAGGCGACTGGCCCAGTTCTGCGGCACCAGGCCGCCGTTGTCGGCGAGGGCGTTGATGTCGGTCGCCTGGTTCATGGTGATGACGTCGGCCGGCAGGCCGTCGATCACGGCGCGAGCCTGCTTGCTGGAGCCGCCGTGGGACATCTGCAGGGTGATGTTCTCGCCCTTTTCCGCTTGCCAGTGCTTCTGGAAGGCAGCGTTGTAATCCTTGTAGAAGTCGCGCATCACGTCGTAGGAAACGTTGAGCAGGGTCGGCGCGGCCTGGACGGTGCTGGCCAGGGCCAGGGCCAGGCCGGCGGCAAGGAGGGAGGCGGAGAACAGTCGTTTCACGTGGCGTTCCTTCTGGGCAGTGTGAGCGCCCGACTATAGCGGAATGACATATGTCTTTTTAATACTGAAACGTCATTTGGTTATTCCGGAACCACGGCAGTCGTAGGGTGGACCACGCTTCATCGGTCCACCATTCGAGGTCCGGTCGGGCGCCGCTGGTGGATGAAAAGAGCGTCATCCACCCTACGGCAGGACTGTGTCCTGCATTCGCGAATGAATTCGCTCCTACTCTACAAAATTCGTAGGGTGGACCACGCTTCACCGGTCCACCATTCGGGGGCCGGTTGGGGCATCGATGGTGGATGAAAAGAGCGTCATCCACCCTACGGCAGGACTGCGTCCTGCATTCGCGAATGAATTCGCTCCTACAAGGGCAGGCCCCATGCGGTCAGAACACCCTGCCGAGGTTGAGGTAGAGCGCCCGTTCCGCTTCGTCGTTGAGGCCGTAGCTGAAGTCCAGGGGGCCCAGGGGTGTGTCGAAGCTGATGAAGATGCTCGCTGCATTGATGTAGCCGCTGTCGAAACTGTTGTCGTTGTTCCAGGCGCGGCCGCGCTCGAGGCTGCCGCCGAGGTACACCGGGAAATCCAGCGGCAGAAAGGAGCGGCGCGTCAGCCGACGGTAGTAGATCCCTCGCGCCAGGCTGATGTTCTGTCCGCTGAGGGCGTCCTGGCGGAAGCCCGAGAGCTGCCGCGCGCCGCCCAGCAGGAAGCTGGAGGTGATCACGTCGGCCTGGTCCAGGGTGCGCCCGTAGCGGCCGCCGAGGACGAAGGTGTCCGGGCCTGAGCCCAGCGCCTTGTCCAGGCTGAGCTGCCACTGTCGATAGCGGTCGTCCGAACCCAGGCTCGGGTCGTACTGGCGGAAGGTCAGGCCGACGTCCTCGCCCTCGTGGGGGAAGTCCACGTTGTCCAGGGTGTCGAAGGAGTACTTCAGCTCGTAGTAGCCTTCGGTGAACTCGAAGCTGGGCAGGTCGCGCTCACCCACCCGTACATCGGCCTGGCCCCAGGCCTGGCCGACGCCGAAGCGGATCTCGCCGTTGTTGGCGATCTGCCGGCCGAGGTTGAGGCCGTAGCCGTAGCGTTCCAGGCGATATTCGGCGATGGGGTCGTTGTCTTCGATGGCCTCGACGTTCTGCGCCTCGCCGAACAGGTAGGGGGCGACGAAGTAGCGCGAGCCGGCATCCAGCGGCTGGTAGAACTCGCTGTAGAGCTCCTGGTGGTCGCCCAGCTGCAGGCGCGTCAGCCATTCGGCACCCAGTTCGTTGATGCCGTTCTTGCGGTAGCTGGCACCCAGATTGAAGGCACTGTCGCCGCGCATGTCGTCGGAGAGGTTGAGCCCCAGGCGCAGGTAGTCGGTGCCGGCACGCTTGCCACGGGCGTTGATCACCAGGGCGTTGCCGTCCTTGCGTTTGACCAGCCGGTACTGCACCTGCTCGAAGTAATCCAGGCCGTAGAGCGTGCTCATGTCGCTCTGCAGGCGTTCCAGGTCCAGCCGTTCGCCAAGGGGCTGGCGGATGTAGCGGCGGATCACCGCGTCGCTGATCTTCGAGTCGTTCTCGATCAGGATGCTGCGGATCACCGGTGTGCGTTCGTTGGGTAGCCGCGCGCTGTCCAGGGCCAGGTCGTGGTCGGTGGCCTGCGGGCGAAGTTCGGCCAGGCGGCCGGCGAGGATCCGGGTGGCGCGGTAGCCGGCCTCGATCATGTCGCGGGAGCGGCCGAAGTCGGTGGCGCTGTAACCGGCCAATGGCGGCTGGATCAGCACGTCCGTGGGCTCCAGGGTGGCCAGTTGGGCTTCGGAGTTGGTGCGCGTCATCAGGGTGACGGACTGGTTGAGCACGTCCACCACTGTGGCCAGTTCCTTGCGCGAGCGCAGCGGTGTGCCGATGTCCACCACTATCACGCGGTCGACACCCATCTCCCGGGCCACGTCCACCGGGATGTTGTCCACCATGCCGCCGTCCACCAGCAGTTTGCCGTTCACCTCGACGGGGGCGAACACGGCGGGAATGGACATGCTGGCGCGGATCGCCTGGGGCAGGTGGCCGCGGCGGAACACCACCTTTTCACCGGTGGCGATATCGGTGGCGACGGCGCGGAAGGGGATGGCCAGCTTGTCGAAGTCGCGGGTATCGCTGGTGTGCACCAGCAGGCTTTCCAGCAACAGGGCGAGGTTCTGGCCCTGGATCACCCCGAGCGGCAGGCCGAGGCTGCCGTCATCGCGAAAGCTCAGGCGCTGCTTGACCAGGAAATCCCGGTCGTCCTGCTTGCGGCGGAAGGGGACTTCCTGCCGCGGCGGGTCGTCGGACAGGGCCTGTTGCCAGTCCAGGCGGGTGGCCAGCTTTTCCAGTTCGTCCACCTGGTAGCCCGCGGCGTAGAGCCCGCCGATCACCGCGCCCATGCTGGTGCCGGCGATGGCGTCGACCTTGATGCCCTGTTCCTCCAGAGCCTTGAGCACGCCGATATGGGCCAGCCCGCGGGCGGCGCCGCCGGACAGCACCAGGCCGATGCGCGGTTCGGGCTGGGCGAGGCAGAGCAGGGGGAGGAACAGCAGGCAAAGCAGCAGGCGGCGCATAACACATCCCTGGTCAGGCGGAAGGCGGAAGGCGGCTATTATAGGGCGCCCGATCCTGTCGCCGAGCTGACCATGCCCACGCCCAAGCCCGAAATTGTCATCACCTATTGCACCCAATGCCAGTGGCTGCTGCGCGCCGCCTGGCTGGCCCAGGAACTGCTCAGTACCTTCAGCGACGACCTCGGCCGGGTGAGCCTGGAGCCGGGTACTGGCGGGGTGTTCCGCATCACCTGCGACGGCGTGCAGATCTGGGAACGCAAGGCCGATGGCGGTTTCCCCGAGGCCAAGGTGCTGAAGCAGCGGGTGCGCGACCAGATCGACCCGGCGCGGGACCTGGGCCACAACGACCGTTCCTGATACCCATCAGCCGTCAGGGGCCGCTGTGCGGCCCTTGGCGAATGAATTCGCCCCTACAAGGAATCACGGCGTCGCTGGCGCCGCCTTGGTCTCGGCCGACGCACCTTTGCGCGCCGACAGGGCGATGGCAAAGATGATCAGCGCGCCGCCGGCCAGCATGCGCAGGCCGGGTTGTTCGTCGAACAGCCACCAGGCGAAGGCGATGCCGTAGACCGGTTCCAGGGCGAAGATCACCGCCGTGGTACGCGCCTTCAGCACCTTCAGGCTGGCGACGAACAGGCTGTGGGCAAGACCCGTGCAGAACACCCCGAGCAGGGCGATCCACAGCCAGTCCATGGCCTTCACCCCAGCCAGCAGCGGCCAGCAGAAGGGCGCCAGCAGGAGAACGATGGTGAGGTTCTGGCAAAGCGCGGCCTTCACCGGGTCCAGGCCCTTGACGCTGACGCGGTTGAGCAGCGACAGCAGGGAGAACAGCAGCCCCGAGAGAATCGCCGAGAGCAACCCCTGGGTAGCCTGGCTGGCGAACTCGAAACTGGGCGTGACCAGCACCAGGCCCAGGCTCACCAGGGCAACGATGAGGATTTCCTGGGTGCGGATGCGTTCGCGGAACAGCAGCCCTTCCAGCAACAGGGTGAAGGCCGGGAAGCTGGCGAAGCCGAGGGTGGCGATGGCCACGCCGCCCACCTGCACCGCGTGGAAAAAGGTGATCCAGTGGGTGCCCAGCAGCACGCCGCCGAGGGCCAGCATGGCCAGCTGGCGCAGGCTCGGATTGGCGCTGCGGGTCCGGGTGATGAGCTGGGCGAAGAGCGCCAGGGCGATCACCGCGAACAGGCCGCGGCCAACGGTGATGACCATGGGCGCGGTATCGGCGAGCTTGCCGAAGATCCCGGACAGCCCGAACAGCAGGGCGCCCAGGTGGATGGCCAGCAGCGCGTGGCGTTCCTTCATGCCAGGCGCGCCCCGTTGGGCAGCGGCTTGTCGAAGCTGGCCAGCACCACCTTGTTGTCATCGTCATGCACGCCGGTGACCAGGATTTCCGAGCGGACGCCGGCAATGCGCTTGGGCGCGAAGTTGCAGACGCAGAGCACCTGGCGTCCGACCAGTTCTTCTGCCTCGTAGTGAGCGGTGACCTGGGCGCTGGACGTCTTCACCCCGAGCTCGCCCAGGTCCACTTCCAGCACGTAGGCCGGCTTGATCGCCTTGGCATTGGGGGCGGCGGACAGGATGGTGCCGACGCGCAATTCGACGCGCTGGAAGTCATCCCATTCGATGGTGGACATGGCGTTCTCCCTGAAAATGATCGAGCCAGTCTAGTGGCCTCGGGAGGACTTGTCTGTCGCCAGGCTCGTGGGATTTGTCGCGTTACTCGCGGACGTTGCGCAAGGCGCGCGGAGTGACGCCGAACTCGCGGGAAAGGGCGGCGGTGAAGGCGCTCTGGGAGCTGTAACCGACCTTTGCGGCGATCTCGCCCACCGCCAGGCGGCTTTCCAGCAGCAACTGGCGGCCCAGATGCAGGCGCCGGGAGCGCACGTAGTCCATGGGCGTCTGCCCGGTCTCGGCGAGGAAACGCGCATGGAAGCGCGCTACCGACAGACCGCAGAGGCGCGCCAGATCGGCCACCTGCAGGGGGTGGGCGGCGTGCTGGTCGATATGGGCCTCCAGGGCCGCCAGGGGCAGGGCGCTGCTTTCTTCCACCTGGACGCCCGGCGCGGCCAGGCTGGCCAGGAGCAGGCCGGCAGATTGACCGGAAATCACTTCGTCGGCCAGGGGGCTGGCGGCGATCCAGCTGACCAGCTGGCTCTGCGCCGGATTCAGGTTCAAAGCGCCGGGGCGTTCCAGCAGGCGCCGGCCGGCGTCGAAGTGCCGGCCCAGGGTGCTGCGCAGCCAGTCATCGTCGGGCACGTCCACCACCAGGCACAGGCTGCCGCCGGGGCTGCCGCAGGCATGCCGGGCTTCGGGCGGCACCACCGCCAGGGTCTGGCGTTCGACCCGCGCGCCATGGCCATCCACTTCGAAGTCCAGGCTGCCGTTCAGGCCGAACACCAATTGGGCGTGGCTGTGGCTGTGGACCAGCAGATCGTGGTTGTACTGGCGCAGGGACAGGATCGAATGCATGGCGGTCACCTCGAAACAGGCGGCCAGTTTACCGCCAGTCGTCGCGGATGCGCTGTCATCGGTCTGCAATTTCGCCGTCATTCGCACTTCACCGCCTGGGCCCACCATCGGCGAAACCCCGCCGGAGGTCGCCACATGAGCAGCGTCGAACGCCTGGAACCCGTCAGCAAGACCAAGCCCCGCAAGCAGCGCGTGCGCACCCTGTGGATATCTGACGTCCACCTCGGCACCCGCGACTGCCAGGCCGAGCACCTGGCGCGGTTCCTCAAGCAGTACCACGCCGACCGCATCTACCTGGTGGGCGACATCATCGACGGCTGGAAGCTCAGAGGCGGCATTTACTGGCCCCAGGCGCACACCAACGTGATCCGCCGCCTGCTGACCATGAGCAAGCGCGGCACCGAGGTGATCTATGTCACCGGCAACCACGACGAATTCCTGCGCCGCTACTCGGCCTTGATGCTGGGCAACATCCAGCTGGTGGACGAGGCGGTACACGAGACCGCTGACGGCCGCCGCATGCTGGTGATCCACGGCGACCAGTTCGATGTGATCACCCGCTACCACAAGTGGCTGGCCTTTCTCGGCGACTCCGCCTACGAATTCACCCTGACCCTCAATCGCTGGCTCAATCACTGGCGCGAGCGCTGGGGTTACGGTTACTGGTCGTTGTCGGCCTACCTCAAGCACAAGGTGAAGAGCGCGGTGAACTTCATCAGCGACTTCGAGGAAGCCATCGCCCACGAGTGCGTCAAGCGCGGCCTGGACGGCGTGGTCTGCGGTCACATCCACCACGCGGAAATCCGCAAGGTGGGCGAGGTGGACTACCTCAATTGCGGCGACTGGGTGGAGTCCTGCACGGCGCTGATCGAGCACTGGGACGGCAGCATCGAACTCTATCGCCTGGCCGACGCCCAGGCGCGGGAACTGGAGGCCCGCGCGGTGGAGCTGGCCGAGCCGGCGGCATGAGGATTCTGATCGTCAGCGACGCCTGGCTGCCCCAGGTGAACGGAGTGGTCACCAGCCTGCAACACCTGGTGGCCGAACTCGAGGCTCTCGGTCATCAGGTGTTGCTGTTGTCGCCCCAGGCATTCCGCTGCCGGCCTTGCCCGAGCTATCCGGAAATCCCCCTGGCCTGGGACCTCTGGCGGATGGGACCGATGATCGAAGCCTTCCAGCCCGACTGCGTGCACCTGGCCACCGAGGGTCCGCTGGGCTGGGCGGCCAGGCGCTGGCTGGTCAGGCGCGGCCTGGTTTTTTCCAGCGCCATCCACACCCGCTTTCCCGAATACGTGCACGGACGCTGGCCCTGGATACCCCTTGCCTGGGGCTACGCCTACCTGCGGCTGTTCCATTGGCCCAGCCGGGCGGTGCTGGTGACCACCGAGCGGATGCGCGAGACCTTCGCCAGCCGCGGCCTGGTCTGGCTGAACCTGTGGCGCAAGGGTGTGGACACGAAAGTGTTCCGCCCCCTGGCGCTGCCCAGGCCGGAGCAACCGGTGTTCCTCTGCGTCGGCCGCCTGGCTCCCGAGAAGAACCTGGAGGCCTTCCTCAAGCTGGAGTTGCCGGGGGAGAAATGGGTGGTGGGCGACGGTCCGCTGCGTGGCGAGCTGGAAGCGTGCTATCCCGAAGCGCGTTTCTTCGGCTATCGCCAGGGCGAGGATCTGGCGCGTTTCTACGCCAGCGCCAGCGTGCTGGTCTTCCCCTCGCTGACCGATACCTATGGCCTGGTGATGCTCGAGGCCCTGGCCTGCGGCACGCCGGTGGCGGCTTTCCCCGTGACGGGGCCGCTGGATGTGCTGGAGCCTGGCGTCACCGGATGCCTGGACGAGGACCTGCAGCGCGCCTGCCTGGCGGCCCTGGAACTGGATCGCGAAGGCTGTGCCGAGCGGGCGGGGCGGTTGTCCTGGCGGGCTTCGGCGCTGGAGTTCCTGGCGCGGCAGCCGTTGCTGGATGGCGAGCCGTGCCTTGAACCGTCCATGAGGGCGATCCCTGAGCTGTAGGGGCGAATTCATTCGCCAAGGGCAGCGCAGCTGCCCCCTTTCAACCTCGATAGGCAGCCCTTCGGCCTGCTTGGCGAATGAATTCGCCCCTACAAGTGAGGTTGCAACCCTGGCAGTCGGGGTTCAGGGAATGATCTTGTCCTTCAGCTTTTCCGCCGCCTGCTGCAGGGCCTGGATGACCTTGGCCTTGTCGTAGGTCTCGATGCTGTTGGTATCCAGGTACATGGAAAAGCCCGGCAGTTCGTGCTCGACGTAGCTGGAGGCGGCGCCCAGGTCGCGGCGGAAATCCACCACCTGGTAGATCTGCACCGGGCGGGTGAAGCCCTTGACGTTTATCTGGCCCTTGTCGCGGCACATGATCACGTCCTTCACCAGCGAGTAGGTCTCGTGGGAAATAAGGATTTCGCCGGTTTCGGAGGCGTTTTCCAGGCGGCTGGCCAGGTTCACCTCGCGGCCGATGATGGTGTAGTCCATGCGCGTGTCGGCGCCGAAGTTGCCCACGGTGCAGTAGCCGGTGTTGATGCCCATGCGGATTTCCAGGGGCTTGGTGATGCCCTGGGCGCGCCACTGCTGGCGCAGGACCTTCATGTGCTTGCGCATGGCCACCGCCATGGACACGGCTGCCACGGCGTCCTTCTTGGCACCCTGGGTGGCGGGGTCGCCGAAGAACACCATGACGGCGTCGCCGACGAACTTGTCGATGGTGCCACCGTACTTGAGGGCGATCTTCGACATGTCGTTGAGGTAGTTGTTGAGCAGGTCGGTCAGTTGCTCGGCTTCCAGTTCCTCGGACAGTTCGGTGAAGCCCTTGATGTCGGAGAAGAACACGCTGAGCTTCTTGCGCTGGGTTTCCAGACGCACGCTCTTCTTGCCGCTGAAGATCATTTCCCAGACCTGGGGCGACAGGTATTTGGCGAGGTTGCGCGCCAGCCGCGCGGCCTTTTCCTGTTCGCGCTTGATCTCGCTGCGGGCCTGGGCCAGGCGCAGGCCCTGCTGGTGGACGAAGAAGGCGATGATGCAGATGTAGAGGCTGGTGAAGAGCACGCTGATCAGCGCCACCAGCGCCGGGGTACCGCCCTTGAACTCAGGCTGCAGCAGGACGCCGACGGCGCCCATGCTGGCCAGCGTGCCGGACAGCACCAGGGCCGTCTGGCGCAGGCCGCCGAGGATCATGGCGCTGAAGCCGAGGGTGAGCAGGATCATCAGCGCGGGTACCACGGAGAAACCCAGCAGGGCCACTGTGGCGCCGGAGTGGAAGGTGTCGACCGCGAGCAGGATGCGATCGGTGCGCTCGCCCGGGAAACGCAGGCCGATGTGATGGGCCAGGTGCGGGTAGAGCAGGGCGTAAGGCACCATCCAGAGGATGTCGACGCTGAAATGCTGGGCGTAAGTGCCGGCGGCGATGCTCGCGGCGATGGCCATGTAGGCCAGGACCCGGGAGTAGTACTCGCGCAGGACGGGCGTCGCGGAGGAAGTGTCGAGCAAGGGCTTCATGGCTGGGCTCTGTCCCTGATGCTTTCTTGACGCCGGGCTGGGGCGTTCGGGGAACGCTGCAAGTCCTGGGCCACGGCATTGGCAGGAGCGGGATCATAACCAAGCCCGGCACCTGCGGCCAGAGGGCCGGCGGTCCGGGCTGCCGGGTCAGAAGCGGATACGGCCGGTCAGGGCGTCCTTGAGCATCACCCAGTCGCCCATGAAACTGTAGAACGGATACTTGAAGGTGGCCGGCTTGTTTTTCTCGAAAACGAAGTGGCCGACCCAGGCGAAGCCGTAGCCGGCCAACGGCAGGGCCAGCAGCCAGAGCCACTGCTGGGTGGCCAGGGCGTAACCAAGGATGCCCAGCACCAGCAGGCTGCCCACGTAGTGGAGGCGGCGGCAGGTGTCGTTGCTGTGTTCCTGCAGGTAGTACGGGTAGAACTCGGCGAAGCTTTGGAAGCGGTTGGCGGACTCGGCGGGCATGGCGGCGGCTCCAGGTTCTTGTTGTCTGCTGAGTGTAGGGCCGGTGCTTGCGCGAGCCAGTGACAATGAGCGCCACTTTAGTATCCTTGCCGGCACGCCGCCGGCCTGCCGGCGGCTGCCTTGAACCTCAGAACAAGAAGGCGCCATGAGCGAACGCACGACATCTTCGAGCTGGGCCCTGGGGATCGTCCAGGCCCTGGAAATGGGCGGAGTGGACTGCCGCAACCTGTTTCCCGAACTCGGTCTCGATTACCAGGCACTGAATGATCCCGACGCCCGCTTCCCCCAGGACGGCATGACGCGCCTGTGGCTGCGCGCCGTGGAGCTGTCCGGCAACCCCGCGATCGGCCTGAACATGGCCAAGGTGGTGCGCCCGGCTTCGTTTCACGTGGTGGGCTATGCGCTGATGTCCAGCCGTAGCCTCAAGGAAGGCTTCGCTCGCCTGGTGCGCTACCAGCGGATCATCGCCGAAGGCGCCGATCTCAGCTTCTGCGCCACCCCCGAAGGCTACGAACTGCGCCTTTCGATCCATGGTGATCGGCTACCGCCGGCGCGACAGAGTGCGGAGGCGTCCATGGCCTACTGCCTGGCCTTCTGCCGCTGGATGACCGGACGGCCGATCAATCCACTGGAGATCCGCTTCCAGGGGCCGCAGCCGAGCGACCTCGACCCTTATCGCCAGGTGTTCCAGGCGCCGCTGCGTTTCCATGCCGAGCATTGCGCGCTGCTGTTCAGCCGCGCCGACATGGAGACGCCACTGCCCACGGCCAACGAATCCCTGGCCCAGTTGCATGATCGTTTCGCCGGTGACTACCTGGTGCGCTTCTCCGGCACCCGGGTCACTCACCAGGTGCGCCAGGTGCTCTGCCGCCTGCTGCCCCAGGGCGAGCCCAAGCGCGAGGTGGTGGCCAGCTCCATGCACCTGTCCCAGCGCACCCTGCAGCGACGCCTGCAGGAAGAGGGGGTGAGCTTCCAGCAACTGCTCGACGACACCCGCCGTGAGCTGGCCGAGCAGTACCTGGCGCAAGCCAACCTGACCCTGCTGGAAATCGCCTACCTGCTGGGTTTTGCCGATCCGAGCAATTTCTTCCGCGCCTTCCGCCGCTGGTTCGACAGCACGCCCGGGGAATACCGCGCGCGGCTGTAGGAGCGAATTCATTCGCGATTTCGGGGGGCGTAGGTTGGCGCCGAGGAACGAGGCCCAACGTTGCGCGGCTTGGGCTCGCTGCGTTGCGCTTCGCCAGCAGCCCATCCGGCGGAAGTTGCAGGGCAGGCCTTCGGCCTGCTTCGCGATTGAAATCGCCCCCACAGTGGATCGTGCCGAGGCTCCCTGCCTCAATGCCGCCAGAAGTAAGGCGTCATCAGCACCAGCACGGTGAGGATTTCCAGGCGGCCCAGCAGCATGCCGAGGGTCAGCAGCCACTTGGCGCTGTCCGGCAGGGTGGAGAAGTTGCCCGCCGGGCCGATGATCTCGCCCAGGCCAGGACCGACGCCGGATACCGTGGCGGCCGCACCGGTGAGGGCGGTGATCCAGTCCAGCCCCAGCAGGGACAGGCCCAGGGCGATGGCGCAGATGATGATGGTGAAGAAGAAGGAGAAGGTCAGGATCGAGCGGACGATATCGTCGTCCAGGCGATGGCCGTTGTAGATCTGCTTGATCACCGCGCGCGGGTGCACCAGTTGCTTGAGGTTGGCCATGAGCAGGATGTAGGCCACCTGGAAGCGGAAGATCTTGATGCCGCCGGCGGTGGAGCCGGAACAGCCGCCGACGAAGCCCAGGTAGAAGAACAGCATCAGCGAGAAGTTGCCCCACAGGCTGTAGTCGCCGAGGGCGAAGCCGGTGGTGGTGAGCACCGAGGTGGTGTTCACCGCCACGTGGCGCAGGGCATCCAGCCAGTGCAGCTGGGTGGTCAGCCAGTACCAGGTGCCGAGCACCAGCCAGATGACCAGCAGCAGGGCGAGGAAGCCTTGCACCTGCTCATCCTTGAACAGCGCCATGCGGTGGCCGCGCAGCACCGACACATAGAGCATGAAGGGCAGGCTGCCGAGGATCATCACCACCACCGCCACCCAGTGCACCGCCGGCTGTTCCCATTTGGCCAGGGACTGGTCGGAGGTGGAGAAGCCGCCGGTGGAAATGGCGGACATGGCGTGGTTGACCGCGTCGAACAGGCCCATGCCGGCGGCCCAGAAGGCCAGGCTGCCGAGCAGGGTGAAGCCGATATAAACCGCGACAATGTACTTGGCCACCATGTGCGAGCGCGGCATGACCTTTTCCGAGCGGTCGGAGGACTCGGTCTGGAACAGGCGCATGCCACCGATGCGCAGCAATGGCAGGATCGCCACCGCCATGCCGATGAAGCCGATGCCGCCCAGCCAGTGCAGCAGCGAGCGCCAGATCAGGATGCCCGGCGACATGCTGTCCAGCCCGCTCAGCACCGTGGCGCCGGTGGCGGTGATACCGGACATGCTTTCGAAGTAGGCATCGGTGTAGCTGATGTGCTGGGTCAGGAGAAAGGGCAGGGCGGCGAAGATGCCGACGACTATCCAGCTCGACACCGTCAGCAGGTACATGTCGCGGGGACGCAGGTGCACCTGCTCCGGACGCCCGGGAATCACCAGCGCCAGGCCGGCGACGAAGGTGATCAGGCTCGACCAGATAAAGGAATTGATGTCGCCGGTGCGGTCATAGAACACCAGGGTCAAGACGGGAATGGCCATGCTGACCGCGAGGGTGATCAGGAAGATGCCGATGAGGAAGCCGATAATGCGGAGGGTCGGCAGGGCCATGGGTTCTTTTTCTGGTTGATGGGCGAAAGGCGCAATTCTAACCGCGCCCCGCGCCCTGTAAACCCGGCGTGGAAATGGCGGCTGCCGCGAGTTCGAGGCATCCCGGGAGAATGGCGAGCACAATGCCCACTGCGACACCGCCCGCGTCGCCTATGGCCTGCCGCCACTGAGACCCCATCTGGTACCAGACCGGGTCGCGTGAGACTGAGTCGCGTTATCGGGCTAGAATGCCGGCTTTCTGTTTTCTGGAGGTAGCCGATGGAGGCTCTCGACGCTCTGCTCAACCGCGTATCCCTGGCCCGCCTGCAGGAGCCGGCGCCGAATGCCGCCCAGCGCGAACTGCTGTTCCGGGCCGCCCTGCGTGCACCGGACCATGGCTACCTGCGCCCCTGGCGTTTCCTCACCATCGAAGGCGAGGCCCGCGAGAAGCTTGGCGAGCTCTTCGTTTCCGCCGTGCTGGCCAAGGACCCGCAGGCCCCCGAGGCAGCCATCAGCAAGGCGCGCAACATGCCGCTGCGGGCGCCGCTGATGGTGGTGGTGATCGCTACCCTGCAGGCCGGGCACAAAGTGCCGGAGGTCGAGCAACTCCTCTCCGCCGGCTGCGCCGCCCATGGCATCCTGCTGGCCGCCCACGCCCAGGGCCTGGGGGCCATGTGGCGTACCGGCGAGCTGGCTTACGACCGCACCGTGGCCGCCGGCCTGGGGCTCGGCGAGCAGGAGCGGGTCGTCGGCTTCCTCTACCTGGGCAGTGTCGAGGGTGACCGCCGCGCCGCGCCGGAGCTGGCTCCGGCGGACTTCGTCCAGGCCTGGGGCTGATCAGGCGTTTACCGGCAGCGGCAGTTCCAGGGTGGCGATGAAGCCGCCCTCGGCATGATTGCCCAGGCGCAGGCTGCCGCTGTGGCGCTCCACGGCCCGGCGTGCGATGGCCAGACCCAGGCCGTGGCCGGCGCCGGACTGATTGGGCGCGCGGAAGAAGGGCTCGCCCAGTTGCGCCAGGTGTTCGGCGGCAACGCCCGGGCCGTGGTCGCGGACCGTGATCTCCAGACCGCTCGCTTGTTCCTTCACCGTCACCTCCACCGGCTGCCCCTGTGGATTGAACCGCAGGGCATTGCGCAGCAGGTTGTCCAGCGCCCGCTCCAGCATGTCGGGCCAGCCTTCGAGCTGTGGATCGCCTGCGCAGTCGATGCGGATCTCCTGGTCCGGCGCCAGCAACCGCGCATCTTCCCGCAGCTTTTCCAGTAACGGCCGCAGCGCGATGACGTGGCGCGCGCCGGGTTCGGCGTCCAGGCGGGCGAGGGCGAGGATTTCGCTGATCAGGGCTTCCAGCCGGTCGCACTCCCGGTCCAAACGTGGCCAGAGGGCCTCGCGCTGCTGGGGTTCGGCCCGTTCCGCCAAGGCCAGGGCGATGCGCAGGCGCGCCAATGGCGAGCGCAATTCGTGGGAAACGTCACGCAGCAACTGGCGCTGGCTGCCGATCAGGCCCTGCAGGCGCTGGCCCATGCGGTTGAAGTCGCCGGCCAGCACGCCCAGTTCGTCGCGCCGACGCGCCAGGCGGGCCAGGCTGTCCTGCTGGTAGGTGGTCTGGCCGAGGTCATGCACCGCGCTGCGCAGGCGATTGAGCGGGCGGGTGATCGAGAGGGTCAGGGCCAGGCTGAACAGGGTCATCACCACCAGGGCGATGCCCAGGGCGCTGACCGGCCAGAGCAGGCTGTCGCGGTGCCAGGCGTCCAGCTCGGGGTAAGGGATACGGTAGATCAGCAGGTAGGACTCGCCGCTGGACGGGCTGGTGTATTCCTCGGTGAGGCGTCGCCAGGGCAGGCGTCGCGGATTCTTCTGGCGCGCCTCGAAGGCGGCGGCGCGGTGCGGGAAGGTGCCTTCCACCACCAGTTGACCGGTGTCGTTGAGGATCTGCACGTCGATTCGCGCGCGATGGCGGAAGTGTTCCAGGTAGCGCTGGGTGTCGTCCGCGCCCTGGTCCTCGTAGCGCTGCACCAGGCGTTCGGCCAGCCCCTGCAGGGACGGGTGGTGGCTGAGGATCCAGGCGTCCTGGTTCAGGGCGCGGCCGAGCAGGATGGAAAGGCCGGCCACCAGGGCCAGGGCCAGCCAGAGGGTGGCCAGGATTCGCCAGAAAAGTGAGCGCAAGTGGAGCTCCCGAACGACAAAGCCCATCAGGCCGGTTGACCTGATGGGCGGGACTGGGGTTTGCGGACAAGCCGCACGGATTTACTCGGCCTTCTTGGCTTTCTCGGCCTTCCAGGCTTCGAATTCGGCGCGTTCCGCGCGGCGTTCTTCCATCTGCTTCTGCATCTCGTCGAAGGTCTTCTGCTGCTCCGGCTTGAGCTGGGCACGGATGGCTTCGCGGTTCTTGGTCTCGGCAGCCTTGAGCTCGTCCTGCATGGCTTTCTGCTCGGCGGCCGGCAGCTTGTCCAGGTAGCGCTGGGTGATCTCGTGGCGGGCTTTCATCTGTTCGCGCATCAACTTGCCGATTTCGTGGCGCTGCTCCTGGGTGAGGTCCAGCTCCCGGAACATGTGGCCGCCGAAACCATGCTCATGGCGCGGGCCGCCTTCCGGCATGGCCATGGCCAGGGTCGGCAGGGTAGCGGCGAGCAGCAGGGCGATGAGGGTCTTGCGCATGGTGTTTCTCCTAGTCTCGATTCCGGCCGGTTGCCGGATGTGCCCAGTCTAGGGAGGGCAAGGTCAAGTGCGGTCAGTCCTGGGTAAAGCCTGGGTAAATACAGAACCTGTTCACGATCTTGCGAGCTAGAGCCATGCAAGGCGAAAACAGGCGAGGAAGCGGACTGGGCTCGCATGCGAGTTTACAGTTGTAAATGAGCATTCCGAGCCTGTTTTCAACGCCGCAGGGCCGACGCGCAGCTGATCGTGGGCAGGTTCTCAGGCGCTGTAGTAGTAGCCGCGACTCCGCAGCGCCAGGATGCGCGGACGGCCGTCGGCATGCGGGCCGAGCTTCTTGCGCAGGTTGCTGACATGCATGTCCAGGCTGCGGTCGTAGAGGGTCAGCTTGCGGCCCAGGGCCAGCTGCGCCAGTTGCTGCTTGTCCAGGGGCTCGCCGGGTTGGCGCAGCAGCGCTTCGAGCAGACGGCCCTCGGACAGGGTCAGGCTGATCTCGTGGCTGCCGATGGTGACGATGCCGCGCACCGGGCTGTAGCAGAGGTCGCCCAGTTCCAGCTGGCTGGAGGGCTGCGGTGGCTGGGTGCGGCGCAGCACCGCGCGCAGCCTCGCGGTGAGCTCGCGGGGGTCGCAGGGTTTGGCGAGGTAGTCGTCGGCACCCAGTTCCAGGCCGAGAATCCGGTCCAGCGGTTCGCCGCGGGCGGAAAGCATGACGACCGGCAACTCCGGATGGTCGGTGCGCAGCTGCTTGAGCAATTCCAGGCCGCTGCCATCGGGCAGCATCACGTCCAGCACGACCGCTGCCGGCGCGTGCTCGGCCAGGGCGGTCCGTGCCGACTGGCCGTCATGGCAGGCGCGGACGCTGAAGCCTTCCTGGCTGAGCCAGCTGATCAGGAGTTCGCAGAGTTCCTGGTCGTCGTCGATTAGCAGCAGTTCGCTCATGGTGCGGTTCAGTTGATCCATTGACGGCGCTGGCGGCGCCCGCCGCGGGCGATCAGGCCGGTTACCAGGGAGAGCAGGGCGACACCCGCGCCGACCGCGAACCAGGTCTGTTGTTCGCTGAGCAGGCGCGGAGCCTGCAAGGCCCGGACCTCTTCCAGTTGCAGCTTGAGGCGCTGGTTTTCCTGGCGCAGGCGGGCGAGCTGGGCATTGTCCGGCGCGCCGCTTGCGGCTTCGAGTCTTGAACTCAGCTCGTTGCGCTGGCGTTCGCTTTCAGCCAACTGGCGCTGCAGCTGGGCGACCAGGGCATTGCCCGGTGCGGCGGCAACTGCCGCGCCGCTAGTCGACAGTTGTCGGGGTTCTTCAGCCTGGGCCAGGCTGCAGAGCAGCGCGGCGGTAAACAGCATGGGCAATTGACCAGCGTGCATAGGACCTCCGATTTCCTGGCTTGGGTGGCTGAAGATCGTCAGGTCAGGGCAGTACCTTCTTGAACGGCTTGACCACCACCTCGGCGTAGACGCCGGCGGCGCGATAGGGGTCGGCATCGGCCCAGGCCCTGGCCGCTTCGAGGGATTCGAACTCGGCGACGATCAGGCTGCCGGTGAAGCCGGCGCTGCCCGGGTCGTTGCTGTCCACCGCCGGGTGCGGGCCGGCCAGCACGAGGCGGCCTTCGGCCTTGAGCTGCTCCAGGCGAGCGAGGTGCGCGGGGCGGGCGGCGAGGCGGTTTTCCAGGGAACCGGCCACGTCGGTGGCGATGATGGCGTAGAGCATGGGAGTCCTTACTGTTGGGGCTTTTCGGTTTCGCCGTCGTGGATGTGACGAGCCAGATAGACGCCCTGGCCGACCAGGAAGAGCACGGTCATGCCGAGGCTGCCGAAGACTTTGAAGTCCACCCAGAACTCGTGGAAGGTGAAGGCCACGAAGAGGTTGGCGAAGCCGCAGACCAGGAAGAAGGCGATCCAGGCGAGGTTCAGGCGCACCCAGATCGGCTGCGGAAGGTTCAGCGCATGGCCCATCACCCGCTGGATCAGGGGCCTGTCGCCGATGAAGTGGCTGCCGGCGAACGCCAGCGCGAACAGCCAGTTCACCACGGGCGCCTTCCACTTGAGGAAAGTTTCGCTGTGGAAGGCCAGGGTCATTCCGCCGAACACCAGGCAGGCCACCAGGGTCAGCCACTGGCCTTTTTCCAGGCGGCGCTGGTGCAGGAAGATCGCCCCATAGACGATCACCGAGCTGATGATCAGAACCGCGGTGGCGCTGAAAATACCGCCTAGCATATAGGTATGCCCGGCCAGCTCGACGGCGCGCGGATCCAGTTTGTAGACGATGAAGAAGAGAATGAGCGGGATGAAGTCGATGAATTGTTTCACGGCGGCAGCCAGAAGCGGGATGTGGCGGCATAATAACAAACCATTCCCCTAGCGAAAGCGAACCCCATGCAGATCGACCTGCATTGCCACAGTACGGCCTCCGACGGCGCCCTTGCCCCCGCCGCCCTGGTTGCGCGCGCCTTCGAGCGCGGCGTCCGCGTGCTGGCGCTGACCGACCACGACACCCTGGAAGGCCTGGATGAGGCCCGCGAGGCGGCCAATGCACTGGATATGCAGCTGATCAACGGTATCGAGCTGTCCTGCACCTGGGGCGGCGCCACCATCCACGTACTGGGTTATGCCTTCGCCACCGATGCCCCGGTCCTGCAGCAGGCCATCGCCGACCTGCGTCGCGGCCGCTGGGCGCGGGCCGAGGAAATCGACCGGCGCCTGGCCGCCAAGGGCATGCCCGGCGCCCTGGAAGGCGCGAGGGCGGTGCAGCAGGAGCTGGGCGACAGCGGCAACGCACCCGCGCGGCCGCATTTTGCCGAGTTCCTGGTAAGGGGCGGTTTCGTCAGCGATCGCGCCGAGGCGTTTCGCAAGTGGCTCGGGGCCGGCAAGCTGGGGGACGTCAAGCAACATTGGCCGACCCTCGCCGAGGCGGTGGGCACCCTGCGCTCCGCCGGAGCCTGGATCAGCCTGGCGCACCCCTGGCAGTACAACTTCACAGGGGCCAAGCGGCGCAAGCTGGTGGCGGATTTCATCCAGGCGGGCGGCCATGCGCTGGAAGTGGTGAACGGTCTGCAGCCGGCCGACCAGGTGGGAAATCTGGCCGTCCTGGCGCGAGAGTTCGGCATGCTGGTCAGTGCCGGTAGTGATTTCCATGCACCCTGTGAGTGGTCGGAGCTGGGCATGTACCGACCCTTGCCGGATGACCTGCCGCCGATCTGGGGGCGCTTCCGCCATGCACACAGCCCTACTGCTGCCCTCTGAACAGGGAGATGTCGTGAGTCAATTTTTCCAGGTACACCCGGAAAATCCACAGGCGCGCCTGATCAAGCAGGCCGTGGAAATCATCAAGGCGGGCGGGGTGATCGTCTATCCCACCGATTCGTCCTACGCCCTGGGCTGCCTGATCGGCGACAAGGGCGCCGTGGACCGTATCCGCCGCCTGCGCCGGCTGGACGACAAGCACAATTTCACCCTGGTGTGCCGGGATCTTTCAGAGATCGGGGTCTTCGCCAAGGTAGATACCGCCGCCTTCCGACTGATCAAGGCGCACACGCCGGGACCTTACACCTTCATCCTCAGCGCCACCCGCGAAGTGCCGCGCATGCTGATGCATCCGAAGCGGCGCACCATCGGCATGCGCGTGCCGGACCACCCCATCGCCCTGGCGCTGCTGGAGCAACTCGGTGCACCGCTGATGAGTACGAGCCTGATCCTCCCCGGCGAGAGCCTGCCCATGAGCGATCCCTACGAGATGCGGCAGATCCTCGAACACCAGGTGGACCTGATCATCGATGGCGGCCACGGTGGCATGGAGGCTTCCACCGTGATCAACCTGGCCGATGGCGAGCCCGAGGTGGTGCGCGTGGGTTGCGGTGATCCGCAACCCTTCCTCGGCGAAGAGTGACGTCGCCGTTCACAGGACGATCGCAAGCAGGATGATCACCAGCAGGATGATGATGAAATCGGTGGTACCGATATTGCCGCCGGCGGGAGTCGCATCCAGCTTCTGCGCCAGCTGTGCCGCTTCCTCGTTGGTCAGGGCCTGGACCCTGGCCCGGGCCGTGGCGGCATCCACGCCCATGGCGCGCATCTGGTCCTGAACCTCGGACTTGCTGAGAAACGCATCGATCCTGGCGTGATCGTTCGGCTGCTGTTGGGCCGAAACCGCCTCGCTGGTACCGATCATGCCCGCTTCTGCCGTGGTTGCCGGCACGAGGGTTAGGCAGAGGAACATCAGGACGGCACTGAACATCAGGGAAAAGAGTTTCATCGAAACCTCCATGGGCTTTTCTGCTCCAGACCTGACCAGGGGTGCTGCGTCTTGCTTTTTTAGTCTGGCACATGGTGCTAATTTGCCCGCTTTCCCGCCGACCGGTACCGCTGGTCGGCCATTTACCAGGCAGCGGTGGAGCTGCGAGAGACGTTGATGCACGAGACACCGCCCCATGAGGTCGAGGACAGCCAGGCAGGCGCCCAGCAGGAGCTGCCCTTCGCCCTGGTCTATGGCCAGGCGGTCACCGAGCTGCCACAGGACCTCTATATCCCGCCGGACGCCCTGGAAGTCTTCCTCGAAGCCTTCGAAGGCCCCCTCGACCTGCTGCTCTACCTGATCCGCAAGCAGAACATCGACATCCTCGACATCCCGGTGGCGGCCATCACCCACCAGTACATGGCCTATGTCGAGCTGATGAAGTCGGTGCGCCTGGAGCTGGCCGCCGAGTACCTGGTGATGGCTGCCATGCTGGCCGAGATCAAGTCGCGCATGCTGCTGCCGCGCTCCAGCGAGGTGGAGGAAGAGGAAGAAGACCCGCGCGCCGAGCTGATCCGCCGCCTCCAGGAGTACGAGCGCTTCAAGCAGGCGGCGGAAGGCATCGACCAGCTGCCGCGGGTCGGTCGCGACCTCACGGTGCCCCGCCTGGACGCCCCGGAGGCGCGGGCGCGCAAGCTGCTGCCGGATGTCGCCCTGGAAGAACTGCTGCTGTCCATGGCCGAGGTGCTGCGCCGCGCCGACATGTTCGAGAGCCACCAGGTCACCCGCGAGGCGCTGTCCACCCGCGAGCGCATGAGCGAAGTGCTGGAGAGGCTCAAGGGCGGCGCGTTCGTGCCCTTCGTCGCCCTGTTCACGGCGGAGGAGGGGCGCCTGGGCGTGGTCGTCACCTTCATGGCGGTGCTGGAGCTGATCAAGGAACAGTTGGTGGAACTGGTGCAGAATGAGCCCTTCGCCCCCATTCATGTACGCGCCCGGGCCGAGTAGATGAACCTCAACGATCCCAACGAACTCGCCTCGCTGCTGGAGGCCTTTCTCCTCGCTTCCGGCAAACCCCTGTCGCTGGAGCGCCTGGCCGAGCTCTTCGAGGAAGCCGAGCGCCCGGAGCTGTCGGTGATCCGCTCGGCATTGGCGATCCTGGCGCGCAGCTGCGAAGGCCGTGCCTTCGAGTTGCGCGAAGTGGCGTCTGGCTACCGCCTGCAGGTCCGCGAGCGTTTTTCTCCCTGGGTCGGCCGGCTCTGGGAAGAGCGCCCGCAGCGCTACTCCCGCGCCATGCTGGAAACCCTCGCCCTGGTGGCCTACCGCCAGCCCATCACCCGCGGCGAGATCGAGGACATCCGTGGCGTCGCGGTGAACAGCCAGATCGTCAAGACCCTGCTGGAGCGGGAGTGGATTCGCGTGGTCGGCTACCGCGATGTGCCCGGCAAGCCGGCGATGTTCGCCACCACCCGCGCCTTCCTCGACCACTTCAATCTGAAGAGCCTGGAAGAACTGCCGCCGCTCGCCGCCCTGCGCGAGCTGGAACCCGAGCCGGTGCTGGCCCTGGAAGACGGCGAGGCCCCGGTGCCCGAGGCGCTGCAGGCCCGCGCCGATGCCGAGCAGCCGGACGAGCCGCGGGAAGAAACCAGCTTCCGCAGCCTGCTGGCCGAACTGGACAGCATGGAAGAGGGCCTGAAGACCGACTTCGACGACCTGCTCCTCGCCTCGGTGGACGAGCCGGAAGCCGTGGCCACCGAAGGCGGGGACGAGCCGCTGCCCGACGAAAGCGTCCATTGATGATCACCGCCCGGCGGCGAGGCTGGCGCGGCGGCGGGGCTCAACTAGCCTGAGTGCCACCGGCCGCGTATGATGCGCGGCCTTTTTACTGCTACACCGGGAGGTGCCCAGATGAGTGACATCGAATACAGCCCCGCAGGGGAGAAGCTGCAAAAGGTCCTGGCCCGCATGGGGCTTGCTTCGCGCCGTGATATCGAGGCCTGGATCAACGAGGGCCGGGTAAAGGTCAATGGCGAAGTCGCCACCCTCGGCCAGCGCGTTGATCGCCATGACGCCATCAGCGTCGACGGTCGTCTGCTCAAGCGCGAGGAAGAAGCCGAAAGCGTCCGCCGCGTGCTGATCTACAACAAGCCCGAAGGCGAAGTCTGCACCCGTGACGACCCGGAAGGCCGCGCCACCGTATTCGAGCGCCTGCCGCGAGTGAAGTCCGGTCGCTGGATCAATGTCGGCCGCCTGGACATCAACACCACCGGCCTGCTGCTGTTCACCACCGACGGTGAACTGGCCAACCGCCTGATGCACCCCTCCTTCGAGATGGACCGCGAGTACGCCGTGCGCGTGCGTGGCGAAGTCACCGAGGAGATGCTGGAAAACCTCAAGCACGGCGTGATGCTGGAAGACGGTCCGGCGAAGTTCACCGACATCCAGGAAGCCCCCGGCGGCGATGGCCTCAACCACTGGTACCACTGCGTGGTGATGGAAGGCCGCAACCGCGAAGTGCGCCGTCTCTGGGAATCCCAGGGCCTGGTGGTCAGCCGTCTGAAGCGTGTGCGCTTCGGGCCGGTGTTCATCACCTCCGACCTGACCATGGGCCGCTGGCGCGAAATGTCCCAGAGTGAAGTGGATATCCTCAGCGCCGAGGTGGGCCTCAAGCCCGTTGCCCTGCCGAACATGAAGGAAAAGTTCCGCGACCGCCTGGATCGCTTGCAGCGCAAGTCGGCCAAGCCCGTCGGCGCCCGTGCGCCGCGCCGCGAAGGCGATGAGCGTCCGGCGCGTGGGCCGCGTCATGAAGGGGAAGAGCGCCCGGCCCGTGGCCCGCGCCGCGAGGGTGACGAGCGTCCGACTCGTGGCCAGCGCCGTGAGGGGGATGAGCGTCCGGCCCGTGGTCCGCGTCGTGAGGGTGACGAGCGCCCGGCCCGTGGCCAGCGCCGCGAGGGTGACGAGCGTCCGGCCCGTGGCCAGCGCCGCGACGGTGACGAGCGTCCGGCCCGTGGCCCGCGCCGTGACGGTGACGAGCGTCCGGCCCGTGGCCAGCGCCGCGAGGGTGACGAGCGTCCGGCTCGTGGCCAGCGCCGCGACGGCGACGAGCGCCCAGCCCGCGCCCCGCGTGGCACGCCGGTGGCCGAGCGTCCGCGCGACACCAACAAGAAGCGCCCGGCCAAGCCCCAGGGCGAACGTCCGGCCGTCGAACTGGCCGACCGCCCCAACCGCAAGCCACAGAGCCCGCAGCACAGGCGCAGTGGCCCGGCGGGTGGCGAGGGCCAGCGTCCGGGTTTCGGCCGCAAGCGCTGATTGATCGGCAAGGAAAAAGGGGCTCATCGAGCCCCTTTTTCATTTCCGGCGTGCGGTATTTCACGCACGCCGGGAGCGGTCGTTCGTCATCAGCGACCTGGCCTCAGCCTTTCTTCGGCATGTCCTTGGGCAGATCCTTTCCCGCTTCCGGCACCCTGGGATGCAGGATGGCCTGGCGCAGCCGTTCGTAGTCGTCGTAGGGCAGGCTGCTGCGGCTGAGCATTTCCAGGGCGAACTGCTTCACCTCGGCGTCGGTATAGGGGCGTTGCTCGGGGGCCGGCTGGCTGGCGCAGCCAGCGAGGATCAGTGCCATTACGGCCAGCGCAAGGATGTGGGCGTGCTTCATGGGGGTTCCCCGAGCGATGCATGGGTGAGTGCGTGCAGGCTACCAACGGCCGGGGAGGGGGAAAAATCATCCCGGCCGATAATGACTATTTCGTTACTCGCAAGGATGGTGGTTGCGGCGAGCTGGCTCGATGACTAACCTTTGCCTTCTTCAAATTCATCCGATGATTGGATGTTTGCCATGCCCGCACCCGCACTCAAGCGCTCCCTGGTGGATATCGCCCTGGAGCAGATCCGCCAGCGCATCGATGACGGCACCTGGCCGCTGGGCCATCGCCTGCCCCCGGAGCCCGAACTGGCCGAGATCATCGGCATCAGCCGCAACACCGTGCGCGAGGCGGTGCGGGTGCTGACCTTCTCCGGCGTGCTGGAAGTGCGCCAGGGCGACGGCACCTATGTGCGTGCCTGCGCCGACCCGCTGGCCACCATGCAGGCCCTGGCGCGCAGTTCGGTGGAGCAGGCCCTGGAGGCGCGCGGGATGATCGAGATCGAGGCCTCCCGGTTGGCCGCACTGCGCCGCACCGAGGACGACCTTGCGGCCCTGCATGTGGCGCTGGCCGCCTCCAGCGCGCGTTCCAGCTATGAGGACCTGCAGGATTACATCGTGCATGACCTGGCCTTCCACCAGCGGGTGGTGGACAGCGCCCACAACCCGGTGCTCAGCGAGCTGTACCGCTATTTCTCCCAGGTGATCCGCGTGGGGCTGGAACGCACCATCTCCGATCCCGAGCGGCCACAGCCGAGCTTCGACCTGCACCGCGAACTGCTGGACGCCATCGAGCGCCAGGACGCGGACGCCGCCGCAGCGGCCAACCGCGCGTTGCTGATCTGACCTTGCCCCTATTGCGGAATTGCCTTCATGTCCACTGCCCCTTCCCTGGATGAAGCCCCCGAGACGCCGGCCTGCCCCCCGGAAGAATTGCTGATCGACGCCGAGGCCGACGACGAGCCCCGGCCCCACGCGCTGCCCGGCAGCGCCTGGCTGTTGCTGGTCGGCCTGGTGATGGTGGCGCTGAACCTGCGCCCGGCACTCTCCAGCCTGGCGCCGCTGCTCAACCTGGTACGCGAGGCCACCGGCCTCTCGGCCTCCGGCGCCGGTCTGCTGACCACCTTGCCGGTGCTCTGTCTCGGCCTGTTCGCGCCGCTGGCGCCGATTCTGGCGCGGCGCCTGGGCAGCGAGCGCACGGTGCTGCTGATCCTCCTCACCCTGGCCGGCGGCATCCTGCTGCGCAGCCTGTTCCCGGTGGCCGGGCTGTTCCTCGGCAGCCTGGTGGCGGGAGCGAGCATCGGCATCATCGGCGTGCTGCTGCCGGGTATCGTCAAGCGCGATTTCCCCCATATCGCCGGGCTGATGACCGGGGTCTACACCATGGCCCTGTGCCTGGGCGCCGCCCTGGCCGCCGGCGCCACGGTGCCGCTGGCAGAAGGGATGGACCGGGCCTGGCAGCCGGCCCTGGCCTTCTGGGCGCTGCCGGCGGTGCTCGCCGCGCTGGTCTGGCTGCCCCAGGCGCGCCAGGCCCAGCAGGCCCACCGCCAGGCCTACAAGGTGACCGGCCTGTGGCGCGACCCGCTGGCCTGGCAGGTGACCCTCTACATGGGCCTGCAGTCGTCCCTGGCGTACATCGTGTTCGGCTGGCTGCCATCGATCCTGATCGATCGGGGCCTCTCCGCGGTGGAGGCGGGCCTGGTGCTGTCCGGCTCGGTGATGACCCAACTGATCAGCGCCCTCGGCGCGCCCTGGCTGGCCAGCCGTGGCCGCGACCAGCGCGCCGCCGTGGTGCTGGTGATGGGCCTGACCCTGGCCGGGCTGCTGGGCATGCTTTACGCACCGCTGTCCGGCATCTGGGGCTGGGCCGTGGTGCTGGGCCTGGGGCAGGGCGGCACCTTCAGCATCGCACTGGCGCTGATCGTGCTGCGCTCGCGGGACGCCCATGTCGCCGCCAACCTCTCCGGCATGGCCCAGGGCGTGGGCTATACCCTGGCCGCCATGGGGCCGCTGATGGTGGGCGTGGTGCACGACCTGACCCACGGCTGGAGCACGGTGGGAATCATCTTCGTGGTGGTGAGCCTGGCCGCCACGGCGTTCGGCCTGGGCGCGGGGCGCAATCTGCATGTGGCCGCCCGCAGCGAGCACATCTGACGCCGGACGCACGCTTCACCGATCCACCATCGGCGCCGAGCCTGGCCTCGTTGGTGGATGTAAAAAGCGACATCCACCCGACTACTGTGGGGGCGTAGGATGTGGTGGAGCGGAGCGATACCCATCGGCGATGTTTGATGGGATCGTCGTGCAAGGGTGGATCACGCTTCACCGATCCACCATCGGTGCCGAGCCTGGCCTCGCTGGTGGATGTAAAAAGCGACATCCACCCTACGACTACGGATGCTCCCTATTTGCAGACCGCCAGTTGGCATTGAACTTCTCCGCCAGCTTCTGCTGGCGGAAACGCTCGACGATGAAGTCGATGAACACGCGGGTCTTGGCCGGCAGCAGCTTCTGCGCGCTGAAGTAGAGGGACAGGCCGCCGGTGTCCACGTACCAGTCCGGCAGCACCCGCTCCAGGCTGCCGCGCTCCAGGTGGGGCAGGGCGTGCACCGTGCTCACCAGGGTGATGCCCAGCCCTTGCATGGCCGCATGGCAGGCCGCTTCCGGGTCGCTCATGGCCATGCGCATCTTCAGCTCGAAAGTCGCCTGGCGATCGTCACGGGTGCGCAGCGGCCAGGCGCGTACGCGGCCGGTCTGGGGTGAGCGGATGAGGATGCCGTCGTGCCGGGCCAGGTCTTCCGGCGATTCGATGGCCGGGTGCCGCGCCAGATAGTCCTTCGACGCCAGCAGCACCCGATGGGCCGGTGCCAGTTGCCGGGCGATCACCCCGGGCGGTAGTTCGAAGCCGCCGCCGATGGCTGCGTCGAAGCCTTCGCCGATGAGGTCCACGGGGCGGTTGTCGAAATGCCAGTCGGGAATGATGGCCGGGTAGCGGGCGAGGAAGTCGGCCAGGTGCGGCAGGATGTAGTCGCGGCCGAAGGCCACGCCCATGCTCACCTTGAGGGCGCCGGCCGGCTGGCCCTGGCTGCTGGCGAGGTTGGCCACCGCGCCCTGGATGCTCGCCAAGCCGCCGCTCACTTCGGCGAGAAAGCGCTCGCCCGCCTCGGTCAGGGTCAGGCGGCGGGTGCTGCGCAGGAACAGTCGCACGCCCAGATTGCTTTCCAGCCGGGCCACGTTCTTGCCCACGGCAGCAGGTGTAAGGCCCAGGCGCCGTGCGGCCTCGGCGAAGCTGCCGGCCTCTGCGGCGCGGACGAAGCACTCGATGCTGCTGAGGGTTTCCATGGGCTCTCCGTAAACCATTGGTATCGACTGAATATAGCGATTGCCGGCTTATCGGTTGTGAATCTACGCTCGATACTGGGGCCGTCTTCCACTCCACTCCCAAGTTTCAGGAGATCCCACATGAGCACTCTGAAATCCCTCAACGGCAAAGTCGCCTTCATCCAGGGCGGTTCCCGCGGCATCGGCGCCGCCATCGCCCAGCGTCTGGCGAAGGACGGCGCCGCCGTCGCCCTGACCTATGTCGCTTCCGCCAGTGCCGCCCTCGAGGTGGTCGCAGCGATCGAAGCCGCCGGCGGCCGCGCCATCGCCATCCAGGCCGACAGCAGTGACGAGCACGCCATCCGCGCCTCCATCCGCCATACCGTGGAGACGTTCGGTCGCCTCGACATCCTGGTGAACAACGCCGGGGTGCTGGCGGTGGCCCCGATAGAAGAGTTCAAGATCGAAGACCTGGATCGCACCCTGGCGGTGAACGTCCGCAGCGTGGTGATCGCCAGCCAGGAAGCCGCCCGCGTCATGGGCGAGGGCGGCCGCATCATCACCATCGGCAGCACCAACGCCGAGCGCATGCCGTTCGCCGGCGGCTCGGTCTACGCCCTGAGCAAGGCGGCGGTGGCCGGCTTCACCAAGGGCCTGGCCCGTGACCTGGGGCCGCGCGGCATCACCGTCAACAATGTGCAGCCGGGCCCGGTGGATACCGACATGAACCCCGACAGCGGCGAATTCGCCGAGGGCCTGAAGCAACTCATGGCCCTGCCACGCTACGGCCAGGCTGAGGAGATCGCCAGCTTCGTGGCCTACCTGGCCGGCCCGGAAGCGGGCTACATCACCGGGGCCAACCTGATGGTCGATGGCGGGTTCTCGGCCTGATAAAGCCCGATGAGTTCGTCGGACAGGACGTTGATGGGTATCGCTGCGCTCCACCACATCCTACGTGGGCCGTCGCGCGCGAGATTCGTAGTGCAAGGGTGGATCACGCCTTATCGATCCACCATCGGTGCCGAGCTTGGCTCCGCTGGTGGATGTAAAAAGCGACATCCACCCTACGAGACGAGGGATGTCAGACCGCCTGGATCAGGCGCTCGCGGAAGACCTGATCCGCTTCCTTCCCCCGCCCGGCCTGGAGATTGTCCAGCATATGGCGGGGGTTTCCCGTTCCGGGGATCACACAGGTCACCGCCGGGTGGCTCAGGCAGAACTTCAGCAACAGTTGCGGCCAACTGCTGCAGTCGTAGTCGCCGGCCCAGTCCGGCACGGGCTGCTGCGACAGGTTGCGCAGCAGGTTGCCGCCGCCGAAGGGGCGGTTGATCAGCACTGCCACGCCGCGCTCCCGGGCCAGTGGCAGGATACGTTCTTCCGCATCGCGGTCGTTCAAGGCGTAGTCGATCTGCAGGAAGTCCAATTGTTCGGCGCGCAGGACCTTTTCCAGCTCGTCGTAGGCGCTGGAGGTGTAATGGGTGACGCCCAGGTAGCGGATGCGGCCCTCTTCCTTCCACAGCCGCAGGGTCGTCAGGTGTTCCTTCCAGTCCACCAGGTTGTGCACCTGCATCAGGTCGATGCGCTGGCGTTGCAGCAGGCGCATGGAGTGTTGCATCTGTGCCACGCCGCGCTGACGGCCCTGGGTCCAGACCTTGGTGGCGACGAAGGCGCGCTCATGGGCCTGGAGCTCGTTCAGCAGGCCGCCCACCACTTCTTCCGCCTGGCCGTACATGGGGGAGCTGTCGATCACCGAGCCGCCGGCGGCGAAGAGTTCCTGCAGCACCTTGCGGCAGTCGGCCCAGGCCTCGGCGGCGTCATGGGAAATGTCGAAACCCCGGTAGGTGCCCAGACCGATCACCGGTATCTGCTCACCGCTGACGGGGATCGCCCGGCGACGCAGGGGCTGCTGACCCATGTCGGCGCCCAGGCTGAAAGGGCTCATGGCGAGCAGAGCCGCTCCTGCGCCCAGGCGGAGGAATTCGGCGCGGGTGATGCCGGTTGTCATGGTTCGACCTCCTGTGCTGTTGCTGAATGTTCGTGGCGCCGGCCGAGGCGCCAGCCGAGCGCGGACCAGGCGAGCGCGACGCCCGCGCCCACCAGGGCCACCAGGGCCGCGCCGAGGCCGATGCCGTCGAGCAAGGCCTTGAGCCAGGCACTGACGGCATCGCCTCCGCGGTAGACCACGGTATCGATGAAGTTCTTCGCCCGATATTTCTGCTGGGCGTCGAGGGGCACGAAAAGCATCTCGCGGCCCGGGCGCACGAAGGCGTATTCCCCCACCCGGCGCACCACCATCACCGCCGCCAGCACGGCGAATTGCGGCATCAGCGCCAGGGCGAGGAAGCCCAGGGCCACCAGCAGCGGCACCACGCCCAGCAGGGCGCCGACACCGAAACGCTGGGCCACGCGGCCGGCAATGAACAGCTGGCTGGCCAGCGACAGGGCCTGCACGGCGAAGTCGATCAGGGCGAAGATGCGGATCTGTTGCTGGCTGTCCGGGAACAGCGCCGCCACCAGTCGCGCCTGCTCGAAGTAGAGGAAGGTGCTGGTGCAGGACAGCAGCAGGACGAAGGCGCAGATGCCCAGCAGGTACGGTGAGCCGAATACCAGGCTGATGCCGGCGAAGGGGTTGCCGGGCACCGGCCGTTCCGGCGAATCGCTTTCCATGCCGGGCCGACCGGCGCCCCCCTTGCCGCGCCAGGCCATCAGGTAGCGGCGCAGGGGCAGGGTGGGCAGCAGGAGCAGGGCGGCCAGTGCCAGCAGGCCCGCCGTACCCAGCGCGCCCACCAGCAGGCCGCCGAGCAGCGGGCCGAGCAACCCGCCCAGACTGGCTCCGGCGGCGATGGAGGGAAACAGCCGCTTGGACTGGCGGCGGTCGAACACGTCGGCCAGCAGGCTCCAGGCGAGCGATACCACGAACAGGTTGTAGACCGACAGCCAGACATAGAAGGCCCGCGCCGCCCACAGCGGATCGGGGATGCGCCACAGCAGCCAGGCGAAGCCCAGCAGGTTGGCGGCGAAGAACAGGTAGACCCAGTCGAGGAATACCCGCCGCGGCACCCGCGCGTTCAGCCAGCCATAGGCTGGCACGGCCAGCAGCATGGCGACGAAGGTGGCACTGAACAGCCATTGCAGGTTCTCCACGCCGCCGGCGATGCCCATGGTCTCGCGCACCGGGCGCAGCATGAAATAGCCGCCGAACAGGCACAGCAGCAGGGCGAAGGCGGCCAGGGCCGGGGCCAGTTCACCGGCCTTGGCGTGGATGGCACGGTGCAGCGGGGACATGGCGGTGGTTCGTGTGGTGTGGTCTGGAGGTTTTAGACCATTGGAGAGGCGGGAATTGCTTGTAGGGGCAGGATTCTCTTGTAGGGGCGAATTCATTCGCCAAGGGCAGCACAGCTGCCCCATTCGGGATTGATTGGCAGACCTTCGGCCTGCTTGGCGAATGAATTCGCCCCTACAGGTTCATTTCGCCGCGCAGCCGTCCTACAGCCCGTATTTCTTCACCTTGTCGAACAGGGTGGTCTTGGCCATGCCCAGGGCGATGCTCGCCTGGCTGAGGTTGCCGCCGTGGCGCTCCAGGGCGGCGCCGAGCAGGCTTTTCTCGAAGGCCTCCACCGCTTCGGCGAAGCGCGGTTCGTTGCCATCCGGCGCCTGGCCGCTCTTCTTGAACACCGGCAGGCCGAGGGCGAAGCGTTCGGCGACATTGCGCAACTCGCGCACGTTGCCTGGCCAGTCGTGGGCCATCAGGGTGGAGACCGTGGCGTTGTCGAGTTCCGGTGCGGGGCGGTCGAAGCGCAGGGAGGACAGCTGCAGGAAGTGCTCGAACAGCAGCAGGATGTCTTCACGCCGGTCGCGCAGCGGTGGCAGCTCCAGGGTGACCACGTTGAGGCGGTAGTAGAGGTCGCTGCGAAAGCGCCCGGCGCGGCCTTCCTCGTCCAGGTCGAACTTGGTCGCGGCGATGACGCGGCAATCCACCGGGATCGGCTGATTGGAGCCCAGGCGCTCCAGGGTCTGCTCCTGCAGCACGCGGAGGAACTTGATCTGCAGGTTGATCGGCATGCTCTCGATCTCGTCGAGGAACAAGGTGCCCTGGTGGGCGTGCTCGATCTTGCCGATGCGGCGCTTGCCGGCACCGGTGAAGGCGTGGGCCTCGTGGCCGAAGATCTCGCTGTCGAACAGGTTCTCCGGCAGGCCACCGCAGTTGAGGGCGACGAACTCCTTCGACTGGCGCCGGCTGTAGTCGTGCAGGCAGCGGGCGACCAGTTCCTTGCCAGTACCGGTCTCGCCTTCGATCAGCACATTGGCCGAGGTGTCGGCGACGTTGGCGATCAGCTCGCGCAGGGCCTGGATGGCCGGCGAACGGCCGATGATGCGTTGCTCCAGTGACTGCCGGCCGGCCAGTTGGCGGCGCAGGCTGGACACTTCGCGGGCGAGGGCACGCTGCTCCAGGGCGCGGCGGGCGACGTCCACCAGGCGTTCGGGGGAGAAGGGTTTCTCCATGAAGTCGTAGGCGCCGTTGCGCATGGCGCCCACCGCCATGGAAATGTCGCCGTGGCCGGTGATCAGTACCACCGGCAGGCTGCGGTCGCGGGCCTTGAGGCGTTCCAGCAGGGTGAGGCCGTCCATGCCGGGCAGGCGGATATCGCTGATGACGATCCCGGCGAAGTCTTCGCCCACCTGGGCCAGGGCTTCCTCGGCGCTGCCGAAACCGATGCTGGGGATGTCTTCCAGGGCCAGCGCCTGCTGGCAGCCCATCAGGACGTGGGGGTCGTCTTCGACGATGAGGACGTTGAGGGGCTCGGTCATTGGACGGGGCTCGCGGAGTCGTCGGGGCTTTCCAGCAGCGGCAGGCAGAGTTCGAAGGCGGTGCCGCCGCTTTCCGGGTGATGGGCCGCCAGGCTGCCGCCGGCGGCGGTGGCCAGGCTGGCGGAGAGGGTCAGGCCCAGGCCCAGGCCGTGTTCGCCGGGCTTGGTGGTGAAGAAGGGCTCGAACAGGTGCACGCGGTTGGCCGGGTCGATGCCGGGGCCGTTGTCGCGCACCTGCAGGCGGTAGGTTTTGCCGTCGACGGCGCCGGCCAGCCAGAGCTGGCAGTCGGCCTGGCCGCTCATGGCGTCCAGGGCGTTGGCGATGAGGTTGACCAGGATCTGCTCCAGGCGGGTCTGGTCGATCGCCAGCAGCACATCGGCGAAGTCCCGGTGCAGGGTCAGGGAGGTGCGCTCCAGGCGCGTGTGCAGGAGGAACAGGGCGGCGTCCACCGCCTTGCCCAGGCGTGCCTGGCCGTGGTCGTCGGAGCGCCGGGCGAAGGCGCGCAGGCTGGCGGTGATGCGGCCCATGCGGTCGACCAGTTCGTTGATCGCCGCGAGGTTGGTGCTGGCGGTGTCCAGGGCGCCGCGCGCGAGGAACCGCACGGTGTTGCCGGAGAGCGTGCGCAGTGCCGCCAGGGGCTGGTTGAGTTCGTGGGCGATGCTGGTGGACATCTGTCCGATCACCGCCAGCTTGCCGGCCTGCACCAGGCTGTCCTGGGCCTTGCGCAGGTTCTCTTCGGTCTGCTTGCGTTCACGGATTTCCGCCAGCAGGCGGCTGTTGCTGGCGCGCAGGTCCTGGGTGCGTTCGGCGATCTTGCGTTCCAGTTCGTTGTTGGCCGCCAGCAGCGCCTCGCGGGCGGCCAGGCGGGTGGCGATGGCCTTGCGCCGCTCGTTCCAGGCGATCAGCAGGAAGGCCAACAGGGCGACGCCGACGGCGGCGAGCATGCCCTGGATTACCGCTTCGTGGCGCAGGTCGGCGAGCGGCGAGAGCAGGGTGAAATGCCAGGGCGTGTCGTTGAGGGTACGGGTCTGGGCCAGGTAGGCGACTTCGTCTTCCGCCTCGCCCCGGGGGCCGCTGGCGGCGAAGCTGATGGCTTCCAATCCTTCGCCCAGCACCTCGCGGGAGCGCGGTTCCCATTCGTTCAGCGCCCACCAGTAGTACTGCAGGCTGCGCGCCAGGCGTTCCTTGTCTTCGGCCGAAAGCGGGCGCACGGCCTTCATGCGCAGGGCCGGGTCGCTGGAGAGGATGATGATGCCGTTCTCGTCGCTGACGAAGGCCTGCAGACGGGCCTTTTCCCAACGTTCCTGGAGCGCTTCCAGCTTCACCTTGACCACCGCCACGCCGATGATCCGGCCCTGGTAGCGCAGGCCGTGGGCCAGGTAGTAGCCGGCCTCGCCCGTGGTGCTGCCGATACCGTAGAAGCGGCCGGGCCGGCCCTGCACCGCTTCCTGGAAATAGGCGCGGAAGGCCAGGTCCTCGCCCAGGAAGCTGTCGGCATCGCGCCAGTTGCTGGTGGCCAATACCCGGCCGCTGGTGTCCAGCAGGAAGATCGCGCGGGCGCCACTGCGGCGGTTCAGGCCTTCGAGGTAATCGTTGACCAGATTGCGCCGGTAAGGGGTGGGGTTGAGCAGCAGGTGACTGACGCTGGATTCAAGCTCCAGCAGGCTGGGCAGGTAGGTGTAGCGGTTGATCTCGCTTTCCACGGCGCGGGCGTGGAGTTCCAGCTGCCGTTCGCCGTTGTCCCGCAGCGCGCGGATGCCCGACTCCTCGCTGAGGTGATAGCCGACATAGCCGAATCCCAGCATGCACAGGACGAGCAGCAGGAACAGCAAGAGATGGCGGAGCAGGCGCGGTTTCACGTTCAGGGCTGGCGGTATGGCGCGGAGGCTGGCGGTGGGGCATTGCATCATAGACATCCGGGCCTTGCCAGTCGCGGCTCGGCGCAGGGCGCCGAGCGGCGGGGTGGAGCGTCGATCAGTGTTGCAGGATCTTCGCGAGGAACTGCTGGGCGCGGTCGGAGCGGGCGTTGACGTCGCCGAAGAACTCGTTCTTGGCGCAGTCTTCGACGATCTGCCCGCGGTCCATGAAGATCACCCGGTCGGCCACCTTGCGGGCAAAACCCATCTCGTGGGTCACGCACATCATGGTCATGCCTTCCTGGGCCAGCTCGACCATCACGTCCAGCACCTCGTTGACCATTTCCGGGTCCAGGGCCGAGGTGGGTTCGTCGAACAGCATCACCACCGGGTCCATGGCCAGGGCCCGGGCGATGGCCACGCGCTGCTGCTGGCCGCCGGAGAGCTGGCCGGGGTGCTTGTGGGCATGGGCCTTGAGGCCGACGCGATCGAGCAGTTTGAGGCCCTTGTCCATGGCTTCGTCCTTGCCGCGGCCGAGCACCTTGGTCTGGGCGATGGTCAGGTTCTCGGTGATCGACAGGTGCGGGAACAGCTCGAAGTGCTGGAACACCATGCCGACGCGGGAACGCAGCTTGGGCAGGTTGGTGGCCTTGTCGGCGATGGAGGTGCCGTCGACCACGATGTCGCCCTTCTGGAAGGGTTCCAGGGCGTTCACGCACTTGATCAGGGTGGACTTGCCGGAACCCGAGGGGCCGCACACCACCACCACTTCACCTTTCTTCACCTCGGTGCTGCAGTTGGTCAGCACCTGGAAGTCCCCATACCACTTGTTGACGTTCTTGATGGAAATCATACGGCTAACCTTTTCTGCAGGAGTTTGACCGACTGGGAGGCGATGAAGCTGACGCTGAAGTAGACCAGGCCGGCGAAGATGAGGAACTCATGGGGCTGGCCGATGATGTCGCCGCGGGAGCGGGCGGCGTTGAGGAAGTCCATCAGGCCCACGGTGTAGACCAGCGAGGTGTCCTGGAACAGGATGATGCTCTGCTGCAGCAGCAGCGGGGTCATCTTGCGGAAGGCCTGGGGCAGGATGATCAGGCGCATGCTCTGGCCGTAGGTCATGCCGAGGGCAGAGGCCGCGCCCATCTGGCCCTTGGGAATGGCCTGAATGCCGGCGCGGACGATTTCGCAGAAATACGCCGCCTCGAACATCATGAACGCCACCAGGCAGGAGGTGAACGCCCCCACCGGGGTGTCTTCGCCGGTGATCGCGCGCAGCAGGAAGGGCACCGCGAAGTAGAACCAGGTGATCACCAGCAGCAGCGGGATGGAGCGGAAGTAGTTGACGTACAGCCCGGCAATCTTCGACAGCAGCGGGCTGTGGGACAGGCGCATGAGGGCCAGGACGGTACCCAGGGCCACGCCGCCGAAAACGCCCAGCAGCATCAGCTGGAAGGTCATCAGCAGGCCGTCGCCGAGGCCCGGCAGGGCGGGGACGATCGCGGAAAAGTCCATCATTTACCCCCTACGGAGATCAGGCCGGGCACCGCCACCTTCTTCTCCACCAGGCGCATGAACAGCATCAGGCTCATGTTCAGGGTGAAGTAGATCAGGGTGGCCAGGGTGAAGGCCTCGAACAGGTTGGCGGAGAACTCGGCGGTCTGCTTGGTCTGCGCGAGCAGCTCCATCAGGCCGATCAGGGAGGCCACGGAGGAGTTCTTGAAGATGTTGAGGAACTCGGAAGTCAGTGGCGGGATGATGATGCGGTAGGCTTGGGGCAGCAGCACGTAGCGATAGATCTGCGGCAGGCGGAAGCCCATGGCGCGGGCGGCGCCGAGCTGGCCCTTGGGCAGCGCCTGGATACCGGTGCGCACCTGCTCGCAGACGCGGGCGGCGGTGAACAGGCCGAGGCAGACCACCACGCTCAGGTACGCCGAGGTGGCGGGGTTCAAGTCCTGCTTGAACCAGATTTCCAGCGACTCGGGCAACAGGTCCGGCACCAGGAAGTACCAGAGGAACAGTTGCACCAGCAGCGGCACGTTACGGAAGGCTTCCACATAGACGGTGGCGATGCCGGAGATCCAGCGGTTCGGTACGGTGCGCATCACGCCGAGCAGCGAGCCCAGCAACAAGGCGATGATCCAGCCCGCCAGGGCGATGGCGATGGTCCAGCCCAGGCCGGTGACGAACCAGTCCAGGTAGATTTCGCTGCCGATCCCGGTGGACTTGAAGAACACGCCCCAGTCCCAGTTGTAATTCATCAGGGTTGTCCCCTATCAGGTCGATCTGTCTGCGGTTGAAGGCAGTGGAGGGGGGGAAGCTCCCTCTCCCTCTGGGAGAGGGTTGGGGTGAGGGCTGCATGACTTTGCACGGAGCCCACCATCCCTCACCCCCGGCCCCCGCCCTGCGCCCCTGCCCAAACGCTTCGCGCTTGGGCGTTCATCGGCACTGGAAGTTGCGCTTCCAAAAGCGTGCCTCTTCACCCCAAAGGGAGAGGGGAGAAGAGCGGCCTCTCTCCCGCTAGGAGAGAGGCGCGACAGGTCAGATTTCTTCAGCCGACTTGTCGGTGGGGTTGGCCACCAGCTTCTTCAGCTCGTCGCTCATGGGGAAGTTCAGGTTCAGGCCCTTGGGCGGGATGGGCTGGGTGAACCACTTGTCGTAGATGCCGTTGATCTCGCCGGAGGCGAAGGTGTCGGCGATGGCCTTGTCGACCACTTTCTTGAAGGCTTCGTCGTCCTTGCGAACCATGCAGCCGTAGATTTCGAAGGACTGCGGCTTGCCGGTCACGACCCAGTCATCCGGCTTCTTGGCCTTGGCCATTTCGCCGTAGAGCAGGGCGTCGTCCATCATGAAGGCCACCGCGCGGCCGGATTCGAGCATCAGGAAGGACTCGCCGTGGTCCTTGGCCGAGATGATGTTCATGCCCATCTGCTTCTCGGCGTTCATGGACTTGAGCAGACGCTCGGAGGTGGTGCCGGCGGTGGTCACCACGTTCTTGCCTTTCAGGTCGTCGAACTCGTTGATGCTGGCGCTCTTCTTCGACAGCAGGCGGGTGCCCACTTCGAAGATGCCGACGGAGAAGCCGACCTGCTTCTGGCGCTCCAGGTTGTTGGTGGTGGAGCCGCACTCCAGGTCCACGGTGCCGTTCTGCACCAGCGGGATACGGGTCTGGGAGGTCACCAGGTTGTAGCGGACCTTCAGCGCCGGCATGCCCAGTTCCTGCTTGATGGCCTCGACCACTTTCAGCTGGATGTCATGGGAGTAGCCGACGGGCTTGCCCGGCTCGGTGCCGAGGTAGGAGAAGGGGATGGAAGCGTCACGGTGACCGAGGGTGATGGTGCCGGTCTCCTTGATCTTCTTCAGGGTACCGGTCAGCTCGGCGGCGAAGGCCGGAGCAGAAATCAGGGTTGCTGCGATAGCGGTGGCCAGAACCTTGGGGAGCATACGCATGAACGACAGTCCTCGATGATGTTTGTTCTTATCGGCGCGACAAGGAAGTTCGCGTCCGTCGGGATCTGTATTCGCAGGATGCGTGCCATCTGTATGGTGGTCTGGATTTATAGTTAAGCCATTGATATTTAATGATTTTATTTAGATAGGGTGCTAACTGGAACTTAACCCTGTCCGGGCTTCCGAATATTCGCTCCTAACGTCGTTCGGATTTCCGAACGAGTGACCTGGTGGTCGAATTCCGGGGATTGATTCATTCGTCGAGGGCAGCGCAAAAGTCGCCCTAACCATCGCCCTGCGCCGCTTCGCGAAACTCGCTTGGCGTCAGCCCGGTGTTCTTGCGGAAGAAGCGGCTGAAATAGCCCACATCGGAATATCCCAGGTCGTGGGCGATGGTCTTGATGCTCTGGCTGGAATGGGCCAGTTCGCGCTTGGCCTCCAGCACCAGGCGGGCGTTGATCACCGCCATGGGGTTCATGCCGAGCTGCTCCTGGCAGAGGCGGCCGAGGGTCGCCGTGGTCATGCCCAGATCGCCCGCGTAGTCGTTCACCGGCCGGTGGTTGCGGAAATGCACCTCCACCAGTTCGCGAAAGACACGCACCTGCTGGCTGCGCCGGCCCTGGGCAGGGGTTGGCTGGGCGTTATCGGCAACGGCGAAGCGGAAGATGTGGATCACCAGCGCCAACAGCAGCGACATGCTGCAGGCCACGTGTTCGCGGGGGCGGTCGTGGTACTCCTGGTGCAGCGCCAGGCACAGCGGCAGCAGTGGGTCTTCGCAGGCTTCCCAGCGTGGCAGGTGGATCAGGTGGGGTTTCTGCAATTGCGGCAGCAGAGCCGGGGAGAGCACCCGCGCGGCGCTTTCCAGGGGGGGCTGCAGGGCGGTGATCACATGCCCTTCCACCTGTCCGGCCCAATGGAAGCCGTGGACGAACTGTGCCGGGATGTGGATCACGCAGGGCGCTGTGGCATGAACCTTCTCGCTTTCCAGCAGGACCTCGCCAGCACCCTGCATCAGGTAGAGGATCTGCAACTGGCCGTCGTGCCGGTGCGGTGCGATTTCCCAGTTGTAGGCCCCGGAGCGCTTGGAGATGGATTCCACGTGCAGCGACTCGTGCCAGATCGGCTGCGGCGCCTCGCCATAGAGGTCGTAGTTGGGGATGGTGCTCATTGTTCTTGTAGTCCCAGGGCTGGCAGCGGGAAGGGTCTCTGCAGGCGCGAATCGATTCGCTACACGGATGATGGCCTCGCCCAACCCTATCCAGCCCGACGGGACCGGGCAAACCCGTCCGGCCGCTTTTCGGACACTTTGTCGAAAATGTCTGGCTGCTTGCGGTTTTTGTCCATTCTGCGCCAGTCGCCACCGGCCATAAGCTGGATTCCAGGCGCGGGCTGCCAATCGTTCCCGCCGCCATCCGCCTTTCGTGCCTGGCCTGGAGACAACAATGAACATATCCCAAGCACAAGATTCCTGGCTCGACCTTGCTGGCGCCGTGTGCGTCGTCACCGGCGCCGCTGGTGGCATAGGTGCCCGGATCGCCACCGCCCTGGTGCGGCAGGGCGCCCGTGTGGCGCTGCTGGACCTCGACCTGGACAAATGCCGCGACCTCGCCGGCGAGCTTTCCCGGGAGACCGGCGAAGCGATTCCCGCAATCGCCTGCAACATCGCCGACCCCGCCAGCGTGCAGTCTGCCGCCGCCGAGGTGGAGGCACGCTATGGCCGTTGCGACGTGCTGGTGAACAACGCCAGCGTGCTGCGCCCCGCAGCGCTGGAAGAGGTCAGCCTGGAGCAGTGGAACCAGGTGCTCTCGGTCAACCTGAACGGCTACCTGCTCTGCTCCCAGGCCTTCGGCCGCTCGATGCTGGCACAGGGCGCCGGGCGCATCGTGCATGTGGCCTCCATCGCCTCCCACTACCCACAGACCTGGAGCGGTGCCTACAGCGCGGCGAAGTCGGCGGTGAGCATGCTGTCGCGCCAGCTGGCGGCGGAGTGGGGCAGCCGGGGCGTGCGCAGCAACGCCATCTGCCCGGGGCTGATCCGCACCCCTCTGTCGGCGGCCTTCTACGCCGACGCCCGGGTCGAGCAGGCGCGAAAAGCGATGACCGCCAGTGGCCGCATCGGCGAACCCACCGACATAGCCAACGCCGTGCTGTTCCTCGCCAGTCCGCGCTCGGACTACGTCAACGGTGCCGAGATCACCGTCGATGGGGGGCTGGAGTCGATGCTGATGGCGCTGATCCCACGCCCCGGCTACGAGTCGCCCGTCAGTCACGTCTGACCGTCCCCTTTGATCGCTGAACGGCCTTGCCCGCATGACGCCGGGTGGGGCGCGCTCGGCCCGGATTTCGAGAGATTCGACCCATGAACCAACAGACAGCCAACCGAATCCAGTGCGATGTACTGGTGATAGGCGCCGGCGCCGGTGGCCTGTCCACCGCCATCACCGCGAAGAAGCAGGGCCTGGACGTGGTGGTGATCGAGAAGGACACCTGCTTCGGCGGCACGACCGCCTTTTCCGGCGGCGTGCTGTGGATTCCCGGCAACCGTCACGCCCGCGCCAACGGCATCGAGGACAGCCGCGAAGCCGCGCGCACCTACCTGCAGAACGAGACCGGCGCCTTCTTCGACGCCGAGGCGGTGGACGCCTTCCTCGATGCCGGTCCGCAGATGGTGGATTTCTTCGAGCGCGAGACCGAGGTGAAATTCGTCCCCACGCTCTACCCGGACTACCACCCGCAGATCGGCGGCGGCGTCGACATCGGCCGTTCCATCCTTGCCGCCCCCTACGACATTCGTGGCCTGGGACAGGACATGGCGCGCCTGCGCCCGCCGCTGAAGACCATCACCTTCATCGGCATGATGTTCAACTCGTCCAACGCCGACCTGAAGCATTTCTTCAATGCCACCCGCTCCCTGAAGTCCTTCGTCTATGTGGTGCGGCGTCTGGCCACCCACATGAAGGAACTGCTGCTGTATCGGCGCGGGATCCAGGTCACCAGCGGCAACGCCCTGGCGGCACGCCTGGCCAGGTCGGCGCTGGACCTGGGCATACCCATCCATACCGGCACCGGTGCCCGTGAACTGCTGCTGGAAAACGGCAAGGTGCGCGGCGCACTTGCCCAGGGCGGCTCCGGTGACCTGCGCATCGAAGCGCGGCGTGGCGTGGTGCTGGCCTGTGGTGGTTTCTCCCATGACCTGAAGCGCCTGTCCGAGGCCTACCCCCATGTGCGCCGGGGTGGCGAGCACTTCTCGCCGGTGCCGGCGGGCAACACCGGCGACGGCCTGCGCATGGCCGAAGCGGCGGGAGGGCAGGTGGATATCCGCTATCCCGAGGCCGCGGCCTGGATGCCGGTATCCAGGGTGCCCATGGGCAGCGGACATGTTGCCTTCCCGCACCTGCTGGACCGCTACAAGCCGGGGGTGATCGGCGTGCTGCGCAATGGCCGGCGCTTCACCAACGAATCGAACTCCTACCACGATGTCGGCGCGGCGATGATCCGGGGCTGCGAAGGCGAGCGGGAAACCGCCATGTGGCTGATCTGCGACAGCCGCACCATCGCCAAGTACGGCCTGGGCTATGCCAAGCCGGCGCCCATGCCGCTGTCGCCTCTGATACGCAACGGTTACCTGGCCAAGGGCCGCACCCTGGCCGAACTGGCGCGCAATGCCGGCCTGGACGTTGCCGGGCTGGAGCGGACCGTCCGTGAATACAACCAGGGAGCGGGGCGGGGCGAGGACCCTGAGTTCGGCCGTGGCAGCACGTCCTTCAACCGCTACCTGGCCGATCCGGAGCACCGCCCCAACCCCTGCGTTGCGCCGGTCAGCGAAGGCCCCTTCTACGCCCTCAAGGTGGTGATGGGCGACCTGGGTACTTTCGATGGCATCCGCACCAGTGTGCACGGTGAAGTGCTGGATGCCAGCGGCCAGGCCATTGCGGGGCTCTACTCGGTGGGCAACGACCGCGCCAGCATGATGGGCGGCAACTACCCCGGCGCGGGCATCACCCTGGGGCCGATCATGACCTTCGGCTACATCACCGGCCGCCACCTCGCCGGCGTCACGAGCGTCAGGGCCAAGCGCCAGGAGGTGGCCTGATGAGCCAGAAGCCGGTGGTCGACCACCGCATCTACACCATCCGCCCCCGCGGCATGGCCGAGTTTCTCGACCTCTTCGACCGCCTGGCCATGCCCGTGCTGCTCCGCCATCTGGGCCCGCCGCTGGCGTTCTACACCAGCAGCATCGGTCCGCTGAACCAGGTGGTGCACCTCTGGGGCTACGACAGCCTGGACGATTTCGAGAAGCGCAGCCTGGCCCGCGACCGCGATCCGGATTTCGCCGAATACCTGCACGCCACCACCGGCCTGGTGCTGGCCCAGGAGACGCGGATCATCCGCCCCGTCCGCTTCCGCGCGCTGGAGGGGCGTGCTTCGTAACCGGGGCGCCGTCAACCCGGGTGGAACTTGCCTTGCCCCGGCGGGCGAGGCGCGCAGGCATGCGCTAAATCGCTGCACAACAACAAGAAAGCGGCGGCACCGGCTCGGCCCGGACCGCCCGATGCGAGAGGTGAAAGACGTGAACAGAACGCAAGCCATAGACGTGCGTGAACTGATCAACAGCCGGCCCCTGGGCGGCTTTCAGAAGTGGGTGGTGTTCCTGGGCTTCCTGATCATCGCCCTGGACGGATTCGACGTGGCCATCATGGGCTTCATCGCACCGCAGCTGAAAATGGACTGGGGCCTGGAGCCGACAGCCCTGGGGCCAGTGCTCAGCGCCGCGCTGATCGGCCTGGCGGTGGGCGCGCTGGTGGCGGGGCCCCTGGCCGACCGCTATGGGCGCAAGGTGGTGTTGGTGTGCAGTGTGTTCTTCTTCGGCTTCTGGACCTTGGCCACAGCCTTCTCCACCCATGTCGAGATGATGGTTGCCTTTCGATTTCTCACCGGGCTCGGCCTGGGCGCTGCCATGCCCAACGCCAGTACCCTGGTTTCGGAGTACGCGCCGGAACGCAGCCGCTCCTTCCTCATCACGGTGGCCTTCTGCGGTTTCTCCCTCGGCGCGGCGGGTGGCGGCTTTCTGTCCGCCTGGATGATCCCCGCCTTCGGCTGGCACTGCGTGCTGGTGCTGGGGGGCGTGCTGCCGTTGCTGGTGGCGCCGGTGCTGTTGTTCGGCCTGCCCGAGTCGGTGAGTTTCCTGGTGGCGCGCAAGGCGCCGGCCAGTCGCATCCGCCGGATCGTCGAGCGCCTGGCTCCCGGCGTGGCCGGACCCGACAGCCAGTTCCAACTGCCCCGCGCGGTGGCCGGACAGGGCGGGGCCATTGGCATCGTCCTGTCATCGCGCTACCGCTTCGGCACCCTGATGCTCTGGGGCGGTTACTTCCTCTCTTTGTTCCTGGTCTACCTGTTCAGCAGCTGGCTGCCGACCCTGGTGAAGGAAGGCGGCGGCTACAGCGTGTCCGACGCAGCCATCATCACGTCGATGTTCCAGATCGGTGGGCCGGTGGGCGCACTGACCGTGGGCTGGGCCATGGATCGCTGGAGCAAGCAGCGGGTGATCATGCTGACCTTCCTTGTCAGTGGTGTGGTGATTTTCGCCATTGGCCACGCCACGTCGGACTTCAAGCTGCTCTGCGCCATCGCCTGGGCCGTGGGCTTCTGCCTCAACGGTTCCAGCGTCGGCATGAATGCCCTCGCCGCCTGCTTCTACCCCACCGAGGCCCGTGCCACGGGCGCCAGCTGGATGAGCGGCATCGGTCGCTTCGGCGCCATCCTGAGTGCCTTTGCCGGCGCGCAGATGATGGCCCTTGGCTGGTCCCTGTCCCAGGTGTTCGCCGTGCTGGTGATTCCCGCCGGGCTGGCGGGGCTGGCGGTGCATGCCCAGGGACGCAGGGCGGCGCGATCTTCCCGGGCGCAGGCCCTGGGCCTCGATCCGTCCTGATTGACGGGCGCCGCCTGGCTCGGGGCGGCGCCTGTCCCTTTTCTTCCTGACCTCCCGCCGGAGCGCGAATGGTGTATCCCTTCGCGGCGGGAAGGCGTTCGTGCACAACAACAAGAGAGACGCGAAATGACTCACCGCTTCCTGCTGGGTGCTGCGGCGCTCTGCGTGTCCCTGTGCGTCGAGGCCGATCAGGCCGATGCCCGGGGTTTCCTCGAAGACAGCCACCTGGACCTGCTCAACCGCAATTACTACTTCAACCGCGATTTGCGCCACGGCAGCGCCAACGGCCTGGGCAGCAATGCCGGCAAGCCGTTGGCCGAGCGCAACGGCTACCGCGAGGAATGGGCCCACGGGATCATGGCCTTCTACCGTTCGGGCTTCACCCGAGGGACCTTCGGTTTCGGCCTGGACGCCCACGCCATGCTCGGCCTGAAGCTGGACAGCGGCGCCGGGCGCACTGGCACCAGTCTGCTGCCGGTCGACCGCGATGGCGACCCCCGCGACGACTACTCGACCCTCGGTGGTGCGCTGAAGCTGCGGCTGTCCCGCACGGTGCTGAAGTATGGCGAGATAATGCCCGAAGTGCCGGTGTTCGCCGCAAACCAGGCTCGGCTGCTGCCGAGCATGGCCACCGGCTTCAGCCTGGCGTCGGACGAAGTCAGCGGGCTGAACCTGCAGGCCGGCCATTTCACCCGCACGCGTGGGGTGGACTCCAGCAACAGCGACGGCGAGCTGACCACCGACTATGCCGTGCTGCCGACGGCACGCAGCATTGGCTACCTGGGCGGCAGCTGGACGCCGAATGACCGCTTCAACCTGAGCCTGTACACCTCGGAGCTGCAGGACATCTGGCGGCAGCATTACGCCGGCGCCAAATACCGAATCGGCCTGGGCGCGGGGCAGGCTATGAGCTTCGCGTTCAACCTCTACGACACCCACGACAGTGGATCGGCAAGGGGCGGGGACATCGATACCACCGCCTGGTCTCTCACCGCCACATACGTGCGCGGCCCACACAGCTTCACGGTCGGCCGGCAGGTGGTGGATGGCGACGAGCCGCTGGACTGGGTCGGCTTCGACCGCACCCAGGGTGGCAGCCTGTATATGGGCAACGTGGGCCAGGTGGTGACCTTCAGCGAGGCCAACGAGCGTTCCTGGCAGGCCCGCTATGACCTCGACATGGCCGCCTTCGGCGTGCCCGGCCTGAGCGTGATGACCCGCTACATCCGCGGCGATGGCATGGATAACGCGGACAGTGACAACCCGTTCTACACCGCGCGATTCGTCTACGACCCGGACAAGGACAACGAGCACTGGGAGCGCAACGTGGAAGTGCGCTACGTGGTGCAGGACGGGCCGGCGAAGAATCTGTCCCTGCGACTGCGGCAGTCGACCCACCGGGGCACCACCGGGTATCGCTACCCGGACCATGATGAGGTGCGGGTGATCGTGGAGTATCCGTTGAGTCTGTTCTAGGACAAGAGCGGGGATGACCGCATGGCGAATGAACTCGCCCCCGCAAGGCCCGTGGGGGCGAGTTGGTCCAGGTGCCTCAGTCGGCCGCCTTGGACACCTCGCCCGCCCTCGGCCTGGGCGCGAACCTGGCCGCCAGGCGCATGGAGCCGGTGACCAGGCGTTGGTAGAGGGTCGGCAGCAGGCGCTGCATGCCATCCAGGGCCCAGGCGTCGGCGCCGATGAGGATGCGCCGGTTGTCCTTGAGCACGCCGCGCAGGATCACCTCGGCGGCCTTGTCCGGGCTGGTGCGCAGCAGCTGGTCGTTGAACTGCTGGCGGGCGCGGCTGGCCTCCTGGCCGGTGACCTTTACCAGGCTGTCGTTCATCCGCGCGGTCCGGGCGATATTGGTCCGGATGCCGCCGGGGTGCACGCAGCTGGCCGATACGCCGCAGTTTTCCATGTCCAGTTCCTGGCGCAGGGATTCGGTGAAACCGCGCACGGCGAACTTGGTGGCGTTGTAGGCGCTCATGCCCGGCTGGGCGAACAGGCCGAACACGCTGGAGACGTTGACCACATGGCCTTCGCCGCTGGCCTTGAGGTGCGGCAGGAAGGCCTTGGTGCCGTACACCACGCCCCAGAAGTTGATGTTCATGATCCACTCGTATTCCGAGTAGTCGCTGCCGTCCACGGTGCCGGCGTGGGCGACGCCGGCGTTGTTGATCACCAGGTTGACCCGGCCATGGTCCAGTACCACTTGTTCGGCCCAGGCGTGCACGGCGTCGCGGTCGGCGACGTCGACGCGGGTTTCGGTGACCTCGACGCCGAGCTTGCGCACCAGGACAGCGGTTTCCGCCAGGCCTTCGGTGTTCACGTCGGCCAGCGCCAGGTGGCAGCCCTGGCGGGCGAGGGTGCAGGCCAGCGCACGACCGATGCCGGAGCCGGCGCCGGTGACGGCGGCCACCTTGTTCTCGAAGGATTTCATGCTGGCACCTCCTGGGTGTTCAGATGCAGGGCGCCCTGGGCGGCGTGCACCGGCACGCTGCGGCTGAAGTGGTAGGCCGCCGGGTCGAAGTTGCGGGTCAGCAGGCGGAAGCGCCAGGTGAAGCCCGGCCAGACGGTGCAGTTGCGGCCGCTCACCGGGTGCAGGTACCAGCTCGTGCAGCCGCCGGCATTCCACACGGTATTGCCGAGGCTGCCCTGGAGCTTGCCGTTGAAGCTGTCCTGCACCTCGCGCTTGACCTCCAGGCTGCGCAGGCGGCGTTCGCCCAGCAGGTCGAGGGCGCCGAGCACGTAATGGATCTGCGACTCGATCATGTAGACCATGGAGTTGTGGCCCAGGCCCGTGTTCGGCCCCATGAGGAAGAACAGGTTGGGGAAGCCGGCGGTCATGGTGCCCTTGTAGGCCTCGGGGCCTTGCGGCCAGGTGTCCAGCAGGTCGACGCCGCCACGGCCGAAGACCACGTTGCGCGGCAGCGGATCGCTGGGGGTGAAGCCGGTGCCGAAGATGATGGCGTCGATCTCGCGCTCGCTGCCGTCGGCGGTAACGATGCTGCCCGCGCGGATCTCGCGGATGCCGTCGGTGATCACCTCGACGTTGGACTGGGTCAGTGCCGGGTAGTAGTCGTTGGAGATCAGCACCCGCTTGCAGCCCATGGTGTAGTCCGGGGTGACCTTGGAGCGCAGCACCGGGTCCTTGATCTTGCGCTTGATGTAGCCCCTGGCGACCAGCTCGGCGAGCTTCATCACCTTCGGCGTCAGGGCAAAGCCCACCACACGGCTCTCCAGCACTGCGTAGATGGCGCCGCGCCAGAGCTGCTGCAGGATCGGGAAGCGCTTGAAGCGGGAGCGCTCGCCCTCGCCGATGGCACGGTCGGGCTTGGGCATGATCCAGGGCGCGGTGCGCTGGTAGAGGTCCAACTGTGCCACCTGCTTCTGGATCTGCGGCACGAACTGGATGCTGGAGGCGCCGGTGCCGATCACCGCGACGCGCTTGCCGGAAAGATCGTACTCGTGGTTCCACCGCTGGGAGTGGAAGCGCATCCCCTGGAAGTGCTCCAGGCCGTTCAGCGCCGGGATCGACGGGGTGGACAGGGCGCCCATGCCGGAGACCACGAACTGGGCGCTGTACTGGTTGCCGGCGGCGTCCTCGATCTGCCACAGCTCGTCCAGGTCGTTCCAGGCCAGGCGGGTGATCTCGGTGCCGAGCAGGGTCTTGTCCTGCAGCCGGTACTTCTCCCAGCAGCCTTCCAGGTAGGTCTTGATTTCTTCCTGCTTGGCGAACATCCGCGTCCAGTTCGGGTTCGGCTCGAAGGAGAAGGAATAGAGATGGGACTGCACGTCGCAGCCGCAGCCCGGGTAGTTGTTCACCCGCCAGGTGCCGCCGATGCCGGGCTCCTTCTCGAACATGAGGAAGTCGTTCTCGCCCTTCTGCTTCAGGCGGATCGCCATGCCGAGGCCGGAGAAGCCGGAACCTATGATGGCGATCTTGCAATGGCGGGCAGGGGGGCGGGGTGAGGCTGGGGCTGTCATGGGCCGGGCTCCTGTTCTTGTTAGTTGCGACGTATACAGCTGTATACCAAGGTAGACAGCTGTATACTCGCCGGCAATCCAACGCCGTCACAACCAACCTTAGGTAGGGCCAGAGATGAATTCCGCCAGTGGCGACGAGCCGCAGTCGCCAGAACCTGTCATGGACGCCCCGGGCAAGCGCCTGCTCATGGAGGCCGCGCTGCGACTGGGCTCGCGCAGCCGCAGCCTGGGCAGCCTGGGGCTGCGCGAGCTGGCGCGGGAGGCCGGGTTGAACCCCAACACCTTCTATCGCCATTTCAAGGATGTGGACGACCTCGGCCTGGCCATCATCCGCAACATCGCCACCCAGCTGCGCCAGCCCCTGCGCGACTTGCGCCGCGAGGCCGCGGCCCGCGCCGTGCAGGGCGACGGCGGGGGAGTGCCGAAGCTACTGGGCATCGACCTCGGCCGCGGCCGCCGGGTCTGCCATGAGACGGTGCAGCTGTTCTTCGACTTCGTCGACGGCCATGCCGAGGCCTTCATCATCGGCGTGCGCGAGCTGCATGGCGCCTCCCCGGTGCTGCGCGCCGCCTTGGGCGAGGTCATGGACGATTTCGCCGCCGACATGGCCGAGGACGTCCGTGAATACCAGCTGCTGCCGGCGCTGGTGGCCGAGCCGGTGGTGCGGCGGGTGTCACGTCTGGTCAGCCGCAACCTGTTCCAGATGTCCCTGGACTACATCGGCGAGCCGGAGCGTCGTGAGGCCATCCGTGCCGAAGCGGAGGAGCAGGTGTTGTTCCTCTTCACCGGGGCCAGCGTGCTGCAGGCGCTTGACCTGTAGGGGCGAATTCATTCGCCAAGGGATGCGCAGCAGCCCAATGGGGCTTGGCGGGGCAGGCCTGCGGCCTGCTTGGCGAATGAATTCGCCCCTACAAAGGATTGGCCTACACCTTCGGTGCGTAGGGTGGAAATCGCTCTTCATTTCCACCATTCGAGCCATGACGATCCCTGAATGGTGGACCGGTAAAGCGTGGTCCACCCTACGGGCTCATTCCGCGCCCTGTTCCACCACTGCGCTCTCCTCCTTGGCTTTGGCCAGGCTGTGGTGGAGGAAGGCCTGGGCGATCACGGCGCGTAGCTGGTCGTCGTCCCAGGGCTTGGTGAGGAACTTGTAGATGGCGCCCTGGTTGATGGCATCGGTGACGGATTTCAGGTCGGTGTAACCGGACAGCACGATGCGGATGGTGTCGGGGTAGAGGTCCTTGACCCGGCTGAGGAACTCGGTGCCGTTCATTTCCGGCATGCGCTGGTCGGAGAGGATCACCTGGATGTCGTGCTTGGCCAGTTGCGCGAAGGCGTCCTGGGCGCGGGTGGCGGTGAGGATCTGGTAGCCGTCGCGGCGCAGCACGCGGGTCAGGGCACGGAGGATGTTCTCTTCATCGTCGAGCAGCAGCAGGGTCTGGGCGCTGCCGACGCCAGGTCGGGATTCCAGGTAGGCGGCCGGGCTCTTGTGGTGTTCGTGGAGGAATTGCTCCAGCTGCTCGAATGGCATCGGGCGGGCGAAGTAGTAGCCCTGAAACTCGTCGCAGTGGCTTTTCTTGAGGAAGGCGAACTGTGACTCGTTCTCCACCCCTTCGGCGATCACCCGCAGGCGCAGGTGATGGGCCATGGAGATGATGCCCTGGGTGATGGCGGCGTCGTGGTGGTCGCTGATGATCTCCTGGACGAAGGCACGGTCGATCTTCACCTTGTCGATGGGCAGGCGCTTGAGGTAGTTGAGGCTGGAGAAGCCCGTGCCGAAGTCGTCGATGGACAGGCGCACACCCAGGGCCTTCAGCGCCTGCAGGGTTGCGATGGCGCGTTCGGCGTTATCCAGCAGCACGGTTTCGGTGATCTCCAGTTCCAGCATCTCGGCCGGCAGCCGGGTCTCTTCGAGGATGCGCCGCACGCTGTCGACGAAGATATTGCGCTGGAAGTGCACCGCCGAGATGTTCACCGCCACCACGGTTCCGTTCATGCCGCGGTCGAGCAGGTCGCGGCAGTCGCGGCAGGCGGTGGACAGCACCCATTCGCTGAGCGGGATGATCTGCCCGGTGTCTTCGGCGACCGGTATGAACTGCGCCGGGGCGATGAAGCCCAGCAGCGGGTGCTGCCAGCGCAACAGGGCTTCGTAGCCGGTGACCCGTCCATTGCGGCCGTCTATCTGCGGCTGGTAGTAGAGCATGAAGGCATTGGCTTCGATGGCCTTCTGCAGTTCGTTGCGCAGGGTCACCCGTTCGCTGACCTTCTGTTCCAGGTCGGTGGTGTACCACTGGTAGCAATTGCGTCCATGTTGTTTGGCCTTGTACATGGCCAGGTCCGCCTGCTGGATCAGCTGCATGGGCTGCTGCATGCCCTGTTCGCTCAAGGCGATGCCGAGGCTGGCGGTGATGTGCAGCTCGCTACCGGCAATCGGGTACGGCCGGGCGATGCAGTCGATGACCCGTTCGGCGACCTGCAGCACGTCTTCCTCGCGGGCGAGGTCGGGCAGGATCAGGATGAATTCGTCGCCCCCCAGGCGTGCCACCGTGTCGCCGGGACGCACCTGCTGCACCAGCCGCCGCGCCACTTCCACCAGTATCTGGTCGCCGATGCCGTGGCCCATGGAGTCGTTGATCGGCTTGAAACCGTCGAGGTCGATGAACATCACCGCCAGCTTGCGCTGGTAGCGCTGGCTGATCTGGCAGCCCTGGCGCAGGCGATCTTCCAGCAGGGAGCGGTTGGGCAGCCCGGTGAGCACGTCGTGGCTGGCGTTGTAGGCCAGTTCGGACTCCACCCGCTTCTGCTCGGAGATGTCGTTCTGCACGCCGATGAAGTGGGTGATCTCGCCGTTCTCGTCGGGCACCGGGGCGATGTAGAGGTCGTTCCAGAAGGGCGTGCCGTCCTTGCGGAAGTTACGCAGGACCACATGCACTTCGCGCTTCTCCGCAATCGCGTGACGGACTTCCGCGATGCCCGCCTGTTCCCGGTCGGCACCCTGGAGAAAGCGGCAATTGCGTCCCAGGGCTTCCTCCGCGGCGTAGCCGGTGATGCGCTCGAAGGACGGATTGACGTAGATGATGGGCAGGTCGGGGGCGGTGGCGTCACAGATCAGCGCGCCGTTGTAACTGGCCTCGATGCTGCGCTGGAGGATGCGCAGCTGTTTCTCGGACGCCTTGGCACGGCTGATGTCGCGGAAGGCGATGACCCAGCCGCCGAGGGTCTGGGCGTGCAGCAGGGGGGCACAGTCGTAGGCGATGTGGCGGTCGCCGCCCAGGCTCACTTCGCCATGGCGGGTACCCGGTTCCGGGGCGCTGTAGAGATCCAGTGGCAGGTGGTCGACCAGCGTCTGGCCGAGCAGCGCCTCGACAGGTTGCCCGAGCAACTCGGCGCCGGCCGGGTTGACGAAGGTCAGCCGGCCCTGGCGGTCCACGGCCAGCAAGCCTTCGCCGACGCTGTCGGTGATGGCTGAGGTGAAATCCAGCTGTTCCTGCAGGCGCTGTTCGCCGGAGAGCACCTGCTGCACCAGGCGGATGTTTTCCAGCGCCGCCACCGCCATTCGAGCGAACTGCTGGGCAATGGCCAGATCGTCCTCGTCGAAGTCGCCTTCGAACTTGTCGGAGAGCTGGATCAGACCGAGGTTGTGCCCGCCGTGGTCGATCAGCGGGACGGCCAGCCAACCTTGCAGGGGCAACTGGCCGCTGCCCTGGTCGCCGGGGGCCGTGAGCTCGGCGCGGGTCAGCAGCACCGGCAGGTTCCCGGCGCAGTCGCGGGCATGAAGGCCGGGACCTTCGGCGCGCGGGTAGGGCGGGTGCCAGTCCTGGTACTTGGCGGACAGGGAGACCGCGCCCAGGCCTTCGCCGTCGGCCAGGTCGAGCAGCGACATATGGCTGCCCACCAGCAGGCGCAGCTGTTCGCACATGAAGTCCAGCAGCGGGCGGGTATCGAGGATGCCGCCGATGCGCAGGGCGGTTTCGCTGAGGCCGCGCAGCAGCTGTGCCTTGCGCTCGGACTGGGTCAGCGTTTGCTGCAGCGCGCGGGTCATGCTGTTTCGTTCGCTGATGTCCTTGGCAATGCCGAAGCCCCCGACGATCTGCCCCTCGACCACGATCGGCAGGTTGGTGAAGTCCAGTTCCAGCAACTGTCCGTCGCGGTTGCGGCAGCGCACTTCATGGCGCTGGGCCTGGCCGTCGAGCACCGCGCGGAAGTGCTGGCGCACGCGCTCGGCGTCGTCATCCCGTACCAGGCGGGAGAAGGGGTGGCCGAGGAGTTCCGCGGCGCTGTAGCCGATCAGCTCGCAGCCCGCCTGGTTGAGGCTGACGAAGCGCCCGTCGCGGTCGAAGGAGAACACCGGGTCGGGGTTGAAGGTGAACAGCGAGCGATAGCGCTGTTCGCTTTCCTGCAGGCGCAGTCGGTCGTGCTGGCGCTCGATGGCGATGGCGGCCAGTTGGCCGGCGGTGCCGATCAGCTGCAGCGCCTCATCGTCCGGCGCGCAAGGGTGGCGCAGGTAGACGGCGAAGGTGCCGAGCACGTCGCCATGATGGGACACCAGCGGGATGGCCCAGCAGGCGCGCAGGCCGTGACGCAGGGCGGGGTCGCGGTGCTCATGCCAGAGCGGGTCTTCGCTGATGTCCTTGCTCACCACCATCTGCCGACGGAACACGGCGGTGCCGCAGGCGCCGGACAGGGGGCCGATGGGCAGGCCGTCCAGCGTCTGGATGAACCCTTCCGGCAGGCTCGGCGCGGCGCCCAGGCGCAGGCGCTTGCGTTCGCTGTCCACCAGCAGTACCGAGCAGAGGGCGGTGGGCTCGAGGGTCTCGCTCATCAGGCAGATGGCCCTGAGTATGTCCGTCAGCAACTGGTCGGTGGAGATCATGCTGAGGATGTCCCGCTGATCCTCGGAATAGGCTTCGTGACGGACCAGGCTGGTGATGTCGTGGGCCACGGCGAACAGGGTGCGTTCGCCCTCCGACCAGCCGGCGGACCAGAGCAGGTGGACCACGCTGCCGTCCTTGCGCTGGCAGCGGTTGCGCACGGCATCCCAGGATTCGCCACGGATGATGGCCTGGATGTCGCTGCGGGTGCGCTCGCGATCCTCGGCCAGGACGAATTCGATGTAGCGGCGGCCGATCAGCTCCTCGGGCCGGTAACCGAGCACGCTGTGGCAGGAGGGGCTGACCTGGGTGAAGCGCTCGGCCTCGTCTATGGAGCAGAGCACGTCCATGGAGTGGTCCATGATCCGCTGGTTCTGCCGCTGCAGCCGCGCCTGGTGCTGCAGGCTCAGTTCCAGTTCGCGATTGCTTTCGCCCAGGCGCTGGCTGCGCTCGATGGCCAGCCGGGAAAAGCTCTGGCTGATCATCAGCAGGAAGGTGAAGCCGAGGCCGAACAGCATGAACAGCGGCGGCAGCAAGGTGGTGTGATCGCTGTGGGACAGCGCCTGGAAGGTGCGCATGCGCCAGCGCCCTTCGGGGCCGAGGTCGGCACGCTGTTCGCCCACCGGGAACAGGTTGTACCCCTCATCGCCCAAGCTGGATTCGTAAATGCGTTTGGGGCCTTCGAAAACCTCCAGGACGAAACCGTCGAGATCCTTGGCCAACTGCCGGTCGAGGGTGGCGCCGATGTCCAGGCTGGCCACCAGCAGGGCCGTGGGCTGCCCCTTGAGCCGCAGGGGCGTGGCCACCAGGGTGCTGTTGTCCGCGGCGCTGAAGCTTTGCGCCGGGCTCATCTGCGCGCCGTTGCCCAGGCGCACTTGCTCCAGCCAGTCGTGAAGTGCGTCCTGGGCAAGGAAGCGCGCCAGCCAGTCGTTGGCCTGCCGCGTCCGTCCCTGTTGCCGGAGCGGTAGCATTTCCGCGTCGAGCACGGCGATCAGCTTGATGTTGGGATAATCGCGCAGGTAACTGCCGGCTTCCTGCTGCCAGAGCGCGTCCGAAGGCAGGCCGTCGAGGCTCTGCCAGCGCTCGGCCATACGCTGCATCAGCTGCAGGCGTACGGTCAGCGTGTTTTCGATGGCCGCTTGGGCGCGCAACAGCAACTGGTGGCTGTGGGCGTTGAGGGTGGTGATTTCGTTCAGGCTGAGGAGAAACCAGCCGATGCAGGTGGCCGTGGCGCCGAGCAGGCCGGTGACCATGGTGCGCCGGTCGAGCAGTCGTCGCTGTTCATCGGGCAGCGCGCAGAGCATCAGCACGGCGGCGCCGAGCAAGGCGATGAAGAGGTTGGCGATGTGCCCGGCCTCCGGGCGGAAGGAGAAGCGCGGCAGGTCGTGGCTGGCATCCAGCAACGAAACCTGGGAGGCCAGTGCCAGGCCGATCAGGGTGATCCCGCACAGCTGGCTGAGCCAGCGGCCGCCGTGGCGGGTCAGGGCCAGCAGCATGGCCAGGCCGAACAGGCAGGCGACAATCGCCAGCTCGCTGCGCACGCGCCAGTAGCCGCTGATCAGCGAGCGGCCCTGGTCACTGCCGCCGGTCAGGACGTTGTGTCCGAGGCTGTAGCCGGCCAGGGCGATCAGCGCCATGCCGGCCAGCAGCGAGAGACGACGCGAGCCGCGGGTGGCGCTCAGCACGGCGGCGCCGGCGAGCAGGGTGATCAAGGCGCTGTCAGGCACCAGCACGAGCTCGTAGCGGGCCGGGCTGGCCTCGGCCAGGAAGGCCGCCAGGCTGATGCCGCCAAGGCCGATGAGGGCGAAGGCCAGGCAGTGCAGGTAGGCCTGGTAGCCGAGGTTGCGATTGTGGTTGGCCATGGTGTCGCGCCGTTCCAATGGCTGAGGCTGTCCTGGATGCCCGGGGTCAGTCATCCAGGTCATAGCCCTCCAGTATCACGGCGCCGTCGGTATCGCGGCGCACGCGGGTCAACCCCGGGTGCTCGGCCTCCAGTCGCAGCAGCTCGCGGCGCTGGCGGTCGAGGGTGTCCTGCTGGCCACGCACCTGCTCCAGCAGGAGGCGGTTTTCATCGCGTAGCTGGAAAAGGTCGACGGCGCCTTGCAGGGCGCTTTCCAGCTCGTAGTTCTCCCAGGGCTTGGACAGGAAGCGGTAGACCTCTGCGCGGTTGATCGCCTGCATCAGGGTCGAGCGGTCACCGTGGGCGCTGAGCAGCATGCGCAGGGCCTCGGGCTGGCTCTGGCGGGCGAATTGCAGGTAGGTCAGGCCATCCAGCTGGGGCATGTTGAGGTCGCAGACGATGACCGCGTAGCGATGCTCGGCCAGGGCCTGCAGTGCGGTCTCGGGGTTGTCGAAGGCGTGCAGTACCCAGCCCTGCGGGCGAAGCACGCGTTGCAGGGCGCTGAGGATGTGGGGTTCGTCGTCCACCAGCTGGATCTTGATCATCAGGGCTACTCCTTAGCCGGGCTCGTGTCAGCCTCGGGGCGACGGACTTGAACAAGGTAACGCGCGCCTTCGCTGGCCTCGAAGGCGATGAGCTTGTCGATCAGGGTGTGGCTGAGCTGCTTGCCGGCGTTGAGCAGGAGCATGCCGCTTTCTGCCTGGAGGTTGCGCGCCAGGACCATGCCTGGCTCCAGGCGGCGAGTGTCTACCGCGAGGATGCTCGCGTCGGCCTCGTGGAGGTCGGGGGCACAGCGGGTGCAGAGGTCGATGAACTGTTGGCAGAGTTCCGGATCGTAGAGTCGTCCGGCGTAGCGGTCGAGGAACTGCAGGGCTTCCGGGCGCGGCAAGGGGCGTTGCAGCACCAGGCCGCACTGCAGTTCGACAAAGTCGACGGCGAGCTTCAGCAGGCGCGCGCCGACGGGAATGGCTTCGCCGCGCAACTGGTCGGGGAAGCCGGTGCCGTTCCAGCGTTCCTGGTGGTGGCGGATCAGCCGGCCGGCATCGTGCAGCGGCTCCAGGGCCATCAGCAGGTGCTCGCCCTGGGCGGGATAGCCGCAGTAGCGTTCGCGCTCCTCGCGGTGCAGCAGGTCGCTGGGGCGATTGAGCAGGTGGTCGTCCCAGGTCAGCTTGCCGAGGTTGTAGAGGGCGGCGGCCATGGCGAGGTCGCGGCTTTCCGCTTCCGGCAGCTGGTGCAGGGCGGCATGGGCGCGCACAAGGGCGATCACCTGGGCGTTGCCTTGCTTGTCCCGTGGCAGGCGCTGGGTGAGCAGGGCGGAGAAGACTTCGGTGGTGGTCACGTAGCTGCGCCGCAGTTCTTCGTAGGCCAGATCGAGCATGTCGGCGGTCTGCTGCAGCTCGGCGGTACGGTCGCGGACCCGCTGTTCGAGGCCGGCGTTGAGCTCCTGCAGGCGCCGGTTCTGCTCCAGGGTGAGGCGCTCCAGGCGTTGGCGCTCGTGTTCGGCGTGCCGGTGCGCCAGGGCCTGGCGCAGGGTGAAACGCAGCTCGTCGTCGTTCCAGGGCTTGCCCAGGTAGCGGTAGATGCGCCCCTGGTTGATGGCGCGGATGCTGGTGTCCAGGTCCGTGGCACCGGTGAGGAGGATGCGCAGGGTATCGGGCCAGCGCCGCTGCACTTCGGCCAGCAGGCAGGGGCCGTCGAGGCCGGGCATGCGCGCATCGGAGACCACCAGGTCCACTTCGTGCTCGGCCAGCAGCGACAGGGCGGCGGCACCGCCGGATGCCGTGAGCAGCTCGTAGGGTTCGTCGCGCAATACCCGGCGCAAGGCGCTGAGTATGTGCGCTTCGTCATCCACCAGCAGCAGGGTGGGCCGGCGCCGGGCTTCGCTCATGCGGGCGCCCCGTCGAGCGGGGGCTGGCGCAGGGGCAGCCAGACGCGGAAGCGGGTGCCCTGGCCGGGACGGCTGAAGACCTCGATGCGGCCGCCGTGCTTCTGCACGATGTTGTAGGAAAGCGCCAGGCCCAGGCCGGTGCCCTTGCCCACCGGTTTGGTGGTGAAGAAGGGCTCGTAGATGCGGTTGAGGATGGCCGGCTCGATGCCCTTGCCGTCGTCTTCCACCTCCAGCCAGACCCAGTCGCCCTGGTGACCGCTGCGCAGGGTGATGCGGCCGAAGCTCTCGATGGCATGGGCGGCATTGATCAGCAGGTTCATCACCACCTGGTTGATCTGCGAGGCGATGCATTCCACCAGCGGCAGGTCGCCGTACTCGCGCACCACCTCGGCCTTGTACTTGAGCTCGTTGTTGACCAGGTTGAGGGTGCTGTCGAAGCCCCTGTGCAGGTCGGCGGCGCGGAACTCCTCTTCTTCGATATGGGAGAAGTCCTTGAGGGCGGTGATGATCTTCTTCACCCGTTCGATGCCATCCTCGGACTCGTGGATCAGGGCTTCGACGTCGTTGCGGATGTAGTCGTACTCCAGGCTGCGCTTGAGTTGCTGCAGTTCTTCCAGGCTGCCGACCCCGTCGACAGCGTCGACGATGCGCAGCAGGTCGTTGACGTAGCCGGTGAGGGTCTTGAGGTTGGAGAAGACGTAGCCAATGGGGTTGTTGATTTCGTGGGCCACGCCGGCCGCCAGTTGGCCGATGGCGGCGAGCTTTTCCGACTGCAGCAGCTGAGCGTTGGCCTTTTCCAGCTTGTGGATCAGCTGTTCCTGCTCCTGCTGCTTGCTGCCCAGGGCGTTGAGGGCGGCAGCCAACTGTTCGTTGGAGCGGGCGAACTCGGTGGTGTCGTAGAGCAGCAGGCCGAAACAGGTTTCGCCCCGGCAGTCGAAGGGGAAGAGCAGGGTGCTCTGCAGGCGTGGTGGCGTCACCTGGCCCACGGGGCTGCAGGGCAGCTGGATCAGGTAGGGGTCTTCGCGCCAGTGGGTGTAGGCATGCACGCCCTGTTCGCGGGCCTGGGCCAGCATCTTGCCCAGGCGTGGGGTGTCGGCTTCCGGGAACACGCCGGTCAGCGGCTGCCCCCGTGCCGGCGCGAGGGACTTGCCGCTGCGCTGGCTGATGAAGTCGTTCCAGTGGAGGATGCGCAGGTTCCGGTCGAGGATGATGACCCCCACCTCGATCTGTTCAACCAGGGCTCCGGCAAGATCCAAAGGGCTGCTGTCCATGATATCGCCCGCTTTTTTCGCAGTGGAACGGTTGGCTGGGTTGAATTCTGGCGCTTATCCGACTTTGTTGTACGAAGTGTATGTCAGATTTCAGGCGTCCGAATGTTGTCGAAACCGCCTGGGTAACCGTCGGAATTTCCTTTTCACAGGGGCAAGGGTAGACCATGGAGCTTGAGCAAAAGGCTGAGATGCCGGTTCGCTACGAATTCCGTTTCCCCGATGGCCGCCTCTGGGTGCATGAGGTGGACGTGGCGGCGCCGGAGGCTGCGGCAAACGCGGAAGCCGGGCCGGACTGGGCGCGGCTGGAATTCCAGCAGTGCGACCATTGCCCGCTGCGGGCGGGCGAGGTGAGCGACTGCCCCTTCGCCCGCGCACTGGCGCGGCCGGTGGCCGTGCTGGCGCACTCGCCTTCCTATGAGGAAGTGCTGGTGACGGTGTTCTGGCGTGGCCGGGAAATCCGCCAGCAAACCACCCTGCAGCGGGCCCTGGGGTCCCTGCTGGGACTGCTCGGGGCGACCAGCGGCTGCCCCCATACGCGGATGCTGCGGGCCATGGCCTGGTTCCACTGGCCCTTCAGCACCTCGGCCGAAACCCTCTACCGCTCCCTCGGCACCTACCTGCTGGGCCAGCATCTGCGGCAGGAACGCGGGCTGGAGCCGGACTGGTCGATGGACGGGCTGCGCGAGCTGTACCGCAACCTGCGCCTGGTCAACCTGGGCATGGCCGGCCGCCTGCGCGCCGCCGCCGAGGAGGACTCCAGCCTCAACGGCCTGATCCTGCTGGACCTGCTGGCGGCCGATACCCTGTATTCCCTGGACAGCTACGAGGGGGAGTTGGACGGGTTCTTCGCGGAGTATTTCGAGGAGGGGTGAAGGTCAAGCCCGCGCCGGGGGGCGCCGCTTCCTTGTAGGGGCGAATTCATTCGCCAAGGGCAACGAAGTTGCCCCGCGAACTGTCTGGGCGGACCTGCGGCCCGCTTGGCGATTGAAATCGCCCCTACAGGCTTGTGTAGGATGGGTTGAGGTACGAAACCCATCGATCGGGGCTCAGCCATTGAATCCCAGGCGTTCCTTCCAGCGTTTTTCCAGCCCCTTGGTTTCGTGGTCGAAGGGGTGGAATCCGGGGCGGTAGTAGTCCAGGTAGGGCTTGAGCATCTTCGGGAAGTAGCCGTTGCGCGGACCGAGCAGGGTCTTGATGCCGCGCGCCCAGCTGCGCCAGTTGAACAGCTGGCCGTCCTTGCGCATCAGGTGGACCTGGAAGCCCATGATCACAGCGAAGAACAGGAAGGTGGTGAGGGCCATGGTGATGGTGCGGATCAGGTAGCCGCCGCCGATGGCGTTGTAGGCGTCGTAGCAGACCGCCTTGTGCTCGTTCTCCTCGATGGCGTGCCACATCCACAGCTTGTACATCTTCGGGTCGTCCATCTGGGTATTGATGTCTTCGCGGCGCAGCAGCTGTTCGGCCATGGTGGCGGTGAAGTGTTCCAGTGCGCAGGTGGCGGCCAGGCGCTGCTTGCGGGTGGTGAAGCGGGTGACCCACTCCAGCAGCACCTTGATGCGCAGTTCCAGGCGTTCGAGGTCGATACCGTGCTCGGCGGCATAGTCGTTGTAGGTGGCGTGTTCCTTGGAATGCATGGCTTCCTGGCCGATGAAGGCGCTGATGTCCTTCTGCAGCTGCGGGTCGCTGACCTGGTCGCGCACCGCGCGCACGCTGTCGACGAAGAACTTCTCGCCGTAGGGGAAAAGCGAGGAGAGGTTGTTCATGAAATGGGTCATGAAGGGATCGCCGCTCCACCAGTACTTCTGGGTCGACGCGAAGCTGAAGTCCATGCGGCGAACGGGGAAGTTGGCCTTGGGCAGGGTGGCGCTGGCTGACATTCGGGAATCCTCTCGGGCTCGGGGAGCCATGCGTTGTTGTCATCGGCGGCACGGATGACCGTGCCATCAGTCGATGTAACTATTGAGGATCGGGGAAGCAGGCGCGAGGGCCTGGGCGCCAACTTTCGGCGGGTGATTGCGCAGCGGGGTGGGGCGAGGGGTAACGCCGGCTGGAGGGGGTGTAACCCGGCCGATTCGGCCGTGCTTCGGTTGGGGCGGGCCCGCCGGCGCGGACCCGCACCGGGCTCAACGCTCGTCGAGGGCGAAGGCGGTCAGGCAGAAACTGGGGATGCCGGCTTCCGCCAGGCGCTCGGAGCCGCCCAGTTCCGGCAGGTCGATGATGGCGGCGGCCTCGACCACGCTGGCGCCCAGGCGCCGTACCAGGCGGGCGGCGGCCAGCAGGGTGCCGCCGGTGGCGATCAGGTCATCGAAGATCAGCACCTTGTCGCCGTCGCAGAGGCTGTCGCTATGGACTTCGAGGAAGGCTTCGCCGTACTCGGTCTGGTAGGGCTCGGCGAGCACCTCGGCCGGCAACTTGCCCTGCTTGCGGAACAGCACCAGGGGCTTGTTGAGTTCATAGGCGATGATCGAACCGATCAGGAAGCCACGGGCGTCCATGGCACCGATGTGGCTGAAATCGGCTTCGACGTAGCGCTGGATGAAGCTGTCAGCCACCAGGCGCAGGGCGCGGGGCGACTGGAACAGCGGGGTGATGTCGCGAAACACCACGCCGGGTTTGGGGAAGTCCGGGACCGGGCGGATCAGGGTCTTGATGGAAAAGTCGTCGAAGATCATCGTTCGGGCCTTTCAGGAGAATGCGAAGCGTGACTGTAGGAGCGAGCGCTGCACGCGAATGATGCATGCATCACGTTTCACCAGCAGGGCTCGCTCCTACGGGTATCAGCTTTCGATGCTGCCGCCCGCCATGGCGCAAAGCTCGATGGGGTCGAGGATGTGTATTTCCTTGCCTTCGGCGGCAATCAGCTGGTTCTGCTGGAACCGGGTGAATACCCGGGAGACGGTCTCCACCGCGAGCCCCAGGTAGTTGCCGATCTCGTTGCGCGACATGGCCAGGCGGAACTGGTTGGCGGAGAAGCCACGGGCGCGGAAGCGTGCCGACAGGTTGACCAGGAAGGTGGCGATACGTTCGTCGGCGGTCTTCTTCGACAGCAGCAGCATCATCTGCTGGTCGTCGCGGATTTCCCGGCTCATGACTCGCATCAGTTGGCGGCGCAACTGGGGCAACTGGACCGAGAGCTCGTCCAGGCGCTCGAAGGGGATTTCGCACACCGAGGTGGTTTCCAGTGCCTGGGCGGTCACCGGGTAGAGCTCGGTATCCATGCCGGAGAGGCCCACCAGCTCGCTGGGCAGGTGGAAACCGGTGATCTGCTCTTCACCGGCGTCGGTGACGGTGAAGGTCTTGAGGGCGCCGGAGCGCACCGCGAAGACGGAGCCGAAGGCATCGCCCTGGCGGAACAGGAGTTCGCCTTTCTTAAGCGGACGGCCGCGCTTGACGATCTCGTCCAGCGCGTCCATGTCCTCCATGTTCAACGACAGGGGCAGGCAGAGTGCGGCCAGGCTGCAATCCTTGCAGTGGGCCTGGGGGACGTTGCGCACCTTGATGATTTCGGACATGAGCCATTCCTTGCAAAGCAAACACACATTGCGCGTAAGGTTAACCCAGGGTGTAGGTAACGGCCAGAAAAAGCCTACCTGACCTATCGCTCAGGTTTCCGCGGTCGGGAAGCCCGTGCGGCTGCACTGCAGCAGGAAGCCCCGAGCCTTGCGCCCGGCCCGGGGCTGGCGACCGGCCGCCCCACCGGCGTGGTGCGGCGACGGGTCGCATGGGACGAGGGCGGGCCGTTGGCAGGCCCTCAGATCACGCGGGAGAAGCGCTGCTGGCTCTGGCTGGCCAGGTAGTGGTCGAAGAGCATGCACAGCGAGCGCACCAGCAGGCGTCCGGCCGGCAGCACGTCGATGCGGCTGTCGCTCAGGGCAATCAGCTGGTCCTGGTCCATTTGCTGGAGTTGTGGCCATATCTCCGCGAAATAGCCGCGAAACTCTATGTTGAAGCGGGTTTCGATGCTGGCGAAGTCCAGCTCGAATTCGCAGATCAATTGCTGGATCACCGCGCGCCGTATGCGGTCGTCCTCGTCGCAGAGCAGCCCGCGGCTGGTGGCCAGCAGGCCATGCTCCAGGGCGCTCTGATAGTCGTTCAGCTGGGCGTTGTTCTGGCAGTAAAGGTCGCCGATCTGGCTGATGGCTGAAACCCCCAGGCCGATCAGGTCGCAATGGCCGTGGGTGGTGTAACCCTGGAAATTGCGCTGCAGCCGGCCGTCTTCCTGGGCGACGGCCAATTCGTCGTCGGGCAGGGCGAAGTGGTCCATGCCGATGTAGCGATATCCGGCGGCGCTCAGTTGCTCGATGCTGCGCTGGAGCATTTCCAGCTTCTGGCCGGGGGCAGGCAGGTCCTCGCTGCGGATGCGGCGCTGGGGCATGAAGCGCTCCGGCAGGTGGGCGTAGTTGAACACCGAGAGCCGGTCAGGTTGCAGCGCGATCACCTCGTCGACGGTGCGGGCAAAACTGTCCGGCGTCTGCTTGGGCAGGCCGTAGATGAGGTCGAGATTCAGCGAGCGGTACTGCAGGGTGCGCGCGGCTTCGACTATGGCGCGGGTTTCCTCGAGGCTCTGCATGCGGTTCACGGCACGCTGCACGGCCGGGTCGAGGTCCTGCACGCCAAGGCTGACGCGATTGAAGCCCAGCTCGCGGAGCAGGCCCATGGTGGACCAGTCGGCCTCGCGCGGGTCGATTTCGATACCGTAGTCGCCGGAGTCGTCGTCCAGCAGGCTGAAGTGCTTGCGCAGGTGGCCCATGAGCCGGCGCAGCTCGTCGTGGCTGAGGAAGGTGGGCGTACCGCCGCCGAAGTGCAATTGCTCGACCTTCTGCTGCGGGTCGAGGTGGCAGGCGATCAGTTCGATTTCCCGTTCCAGGCGTTCGAGGTAGGGCAGGGCGCGGCCGCGGTCCTTGGTGATGACCTTGTTGCAGGCGCAGTAGTAGCAGATGTTCGCGCAGAACGGCACGTGCACGTAGAGCGACAGCGGACGGTGCGCCTTGCGGCTGTCGCGCAGGGCGTGGAGCAGGTCGAAGGAGCCCACCTTGTGGTTGAACTGCACGGCGGTGGGGTAGGAGGTGTAGCGCGGGCCTGGGGTGTCGTAGCGGCGGATCAGGCTCGCGTCCCAGCGAATATTGTCGAGCATGCGGGAGTCCCCGGTTCGGCTGTCATTGCCAGGGAGTCTATGGGGCGCCCGCCGGGGCCATCTTGATTTGTATCAAGCTTGTTCAGTGGCTGTGGTGGTGCTCGCCGCCGGGGGCGCTGGTGTGCGCGCCGTGTCCCATCAACCAGGCCTGGTGCGGACCGGGCAGGGTCCAGAGGCCGAAGAGGATCACCAGCAGGCCGCCGGCGATGCGCACGCCGCGCTTGCGCAGCATGGCGGTCAGGCGTTCGGCGGCCAGGCCCGTGGCTATCAGGACCGGCAGTGTACCGACGCCGAAGGCCAGCATCAGCAGGGCGCTGTCCGTCGCCGAGCCCTGGCTGGCGGACCAGAGCAGGGTGCTGTAGACCAGGCCGCACGGCAGCCAGCCCCAGAGGCCGCCGAGCAGCAGGGCGCGGGGCAGGCTGGAGACCGGCAGCAGCTTGCGCGCCACCGGTTGGATATGGCGCCACAACCCCTGGCCCAGGGCTTCGATACGCGTCAGGCCGCTCCACCAGCCGGCGAGGTACAGGCCCATGCAGATCAGCAGCAGCGCGGCCACGACCCGCAGGGCCATGGCTGCCGGGCTGCTGGCGATGGCCCAACCGGCGAGGCCGATGAGCAGGCCGGCGGTGGCGTAGCTGAGGATGCGCCCGCAGTTGTAGGCCAGCAGCAGGCGCAGGCGCCGGGCGCGCTGTTCGGGGGGGATGGCGAGGGTCAGGGCGCCCATCAGGCCGCCGCACATGCCGAGGCAATGGCCGCCGCCGAGCAGGCCGAGGATCAGGGCGGAGAGCAGCAGGGGCGCGAGTTCAGCCACGGGGCTCGTCCTTCCCGTCCAGGTCGTTCTGTTTGTCCTTGTCTTTGCCCTCGGCTTCGGCGATGCCGGCCTGGTGCTTGGGGTCCTCGTCGTCGAAGAGGATGCTGTGAGCCGGCCCGTCGAGGTCGTCGTACTGGCCGCTGTCCACGGCCCAGAAGAACAGCCAGATGGCGAAACCGACCAGGCCGATGGCGACCGGGATCAGTATGTAAAGCGCTGGCATCAGGGGCTCCGATTACTGTTGCGTGGGCCAGGTGCGGGCCAGGCGCAGGGCGTTGACCACCACCAGCAGCGAGCTGACCGACATGCCGAAGGCCGCCCAGAGCGGGGTGATCCAGCCGAGGGCGGCAAAGGGCAGCACCAGGCCATTGTACAGGGTCGCCCAGGCCAGGTTCTCGACGATGATGCGGCGGGTCCGGCGGGCCAGGGCGAAGGCCTGCACCAGGCTGTCGAGGCGGTTGGACAGCAGTACGGCATCGGCGCTGGTCTTGGCCAGGTCGGTGGCGCTGCCCATCGCGACGCTGATGTCGGCGCCGGCCAGCACCGGTACGTCGTTGACGCCGTCGCCGAGCATCAGGACCTTGTGGCCCTGTTGGTGGAGTTGGCGCAGGACTTCCAGCTTGGCATCCGGGGTGAGGCCGCCACGGGCGTCGTCGATGCCGAGTTCACGGGCGATGCCGGCCACCATCGGCGAGCTGTCGCCGGAGAGCAGCAGGAGCTTCCAACCGCGTTCGCGACAGGCGTCGAGCAGGGCGGGGGCGTCTGCGCGCAGGCGGTCATCGAGGACGAACCAGGCCAACGGACCGTGCTCGTCGCCCAGCAGCAGCCACTGGCCCTGGTCGCCGGGAATCGCCGGCGCCGGCTGGCCGCCGAGCTCGGCGACGAAGCCGGGCTGGCCGATGCGCAGGCGGCGCGAACCGACCCGGCCTTCGAGGCCACGGCCAGGGACGCTGTCCACCTGTTCTGCGGCCTGGGGGGCGCGACCGAAGGCGCGGGCGATGGGGTGCTCGGAGCGGTTTTCGAGGGCGGCGGCCAGTGCCAGGCAGGTGTCCTTGTCCAGCCCGGCCAGGGGATGGATGGCTCTCAGCGTCAGGCGGCCCTCGGTGAGGGTGCCGGTCTTGTCGAAGATCACCGTGTCGATCTGGTTCAGGCCTTCCAGCACGTGGCCGCGAGTCAGCAGCAGGCCGAGCTTGTGCAGGCTGCCGGTGGCGGTGGTCAGGGCGGTTGGGGTGGCCAGCGCCAGGGCGCAGGGGCAGGTGGCGACCAGCAGCGAGAGAACGACCCAGAAGGCGCGGTCCGGGTCGATCTGCCACCAGACCAGGCCGACGATGGCAGCGGCGCCGAGGACGATCAGCAGGAACCACTGCGCCACCTTGTCGGCCACTTCGGCCAGGCGCGGCTTGTCGGCTTGGGCGCGTTCCAGCAGGCGGACGATCGCAGAGAGGCGGGTGTCGTCGCCCAGGGCCTGGACCTCGATGGTCAGCGGGCCTTCGACGTTCAGGGTGCCGGCGGTGACGGCATCGCCTTCGCCCCGCGGGTGCGGCAGGTATTCGCCGGTGAGCAGGGATTCGTCGACGCTGGACTGGCCGGTGAGGATGCGGCCATCGGCCGGCAGCAAGGCACCTGGCGGTACCAGCACGCGGTCGCCCACTTTCAGCTCGCTGAGCAGGATGCGCTCGCTATGGCCCCCGCCATGAAGACGCAGGCAGGAGGCCGGCAGCAGGTTGACCAGCTGCGCCGTAGCGGCGGCGGTGCGTTCGCGAGCGCGGCGTTCCAGGTAGCGGCCGGCGAGCAGGAACAGGGCGAACATGCCCACGGCGTCGAAATACAGCTCGCCCACACCGGTGACGGTGGACCAGATGCCGGCGATGTAGGCACCGCCGATGGCCAGGGAGACCGAGACGTCCATGGTCAGGTGGCGGGTGCGCAGGTCGCGCAGGGCGCCGCGGAAAAACTGGCCGCAGCAGTAGAAGACGATGGGCGTGGTGAGGAACAGGCTGACCCAGCGCAGGATGGTGTCCAGCTCCGGCGACAGGTCGATATTGAACTCCGGCCAGGTGGCCATGGCCGCCATCATCACCTGCATCCACAGGAGGCCGGCGACTCCCAGCTGGCGCATGGCGCGGCGGTTCTCGGCGGCCAGGTGTTCGGCAGCTTCGTCCGCCTTGTAGGGGTGCCCGGCATAGCCGATCTTGCGCAGTTCCTTGAGCAGCTGGCTCAGGGGCAACTGGCTGTCGGCCCAGCGTACCTGCAGGCGGTGATTGGACAGGTTGAGGCTGGCTTCGGCTACGCCCGGCAGGGTCTTCAGGTGCTTTTCGATCAGCCAGCCGCAGGCGGCGCAGCTGATGCCTTCGATCAGCAGGCAGGTTTCGCTCAATTCGCCCTGGTGCTGGACGAACGGCTGCTGGACTTCGGCGCGGTCATAGAGCGCCAGTTCGTCGGGCAGCTCGCGGGGCAGTGCGTCGGGGTTGGCGGCGGTGTCGCTGCGGTGGCGGTAGTAGTTTTCCAGCCCGCCGGCGACTATGGCTTCGGCGACCGCCTGGCAGCCCGGACAGCACATGGCCCGCGTCTCACCCAGCACGCGGGCCGCAAAGCGGCTGCCGGCTGGAACCGGCAGGCCACAGTGATAGCAGGAAAGCGGTGCGCTCATGCGCTATTCGCCGAGGCGGATGACGCTACCCTTGTCCAGGGTTTCTTCCTCGAACAGGCGCCAGTCCTGGCCCTGCTCCTGGCCGATTATCTCGACAAAACGCCGACCGCTCACCGGGTCCTGCAGCTGGCCGCGGTAGTGGCCATCGGCCTGGGGCTGGAGCACGACGCGGCGGTCCTTCTCCGGCTGGGTGGGGGAGAGCAGGCTCAGCACCACTTGCTGCGGACGGCTCTGGCCCACCAGCTCCAGGTCGACCTGACCGCTGGCGTCATTCACCTGCAGGCTGGCCTGCATGCCCAGTTGCTTGGCGAGGTTCTCCCGCTCCAGCGACGTGTTGATGCCCTTGCCGACTTCGTAATAGTTGTCGGAGACCAGGCTCGGCGGGTTCTTCGTGGCGATCACCAGCATGGTGGTGCCGAGCACCACCGAGGTGCCGAGGATGGCGAGGATGAACCAGGGCCAGGGCTGCTTGTACCAGGGGCTGGGAGTTTCGGACTGCATGGGTCTTCCGTTCTGCTAGCGGACGCTGGGGCCGATGAAGCGGCTGTCGGCGTCGGTCTTGATGCTGGGGTCATCCGCGCTGTGGACGCGGAAGAGGATCTTGTTGGTGCTGGATGGCAGCTGGTCCGGGTCGATGGACAGTTCCACCGGGACCGAGAGCACTTCGCCGGCGTCGGCGCGGACTTCGCGTTTGCCTTCGTAGACCAGGCCGTCCAGGCCCTCGATGTCGACGACGAAGGTCTGGTCGGCCTGGGACTTGTTCATGATCTTCAGGGTGTAGACGTTCTCGATCCGGCCCTGCTCGTTCTCGCGGTACAGCACGCGGTCCTTGATCACGTCGAGCTCCACCAGGGAGCGGACGGCCACGGCGTAGGCGAAGAGGCCGATCATGGCGACCAGGGCGATAGCGTAACCGATCAGGCGTGGACGCAGGAGTTGGGTCTGCTGGCCGTTCAGATTGTGCTCGGTGGTGTAGCTGATCAGCCCTTTCGGGTAGTTCATCTTCTCCATGATGCTGTCGCAGGCGTCGATGCAGGCGGCGCAGCCGATGCACTCGATCTGCAGGCCGTCGCGGATGTCGATGCCGGTGGGGCAGACCTGGACGCACATGGTGCAGTCGATGCAGTCGCCCAGGCCCTGGGCCTTGTAGTCGATGCCTTTCTTGCGCGGGCCGCGGGATTCGCCGCGACGCGGATCGTAGGAGACGATCAGGGTGTCCTTGTCGAACATCACGCTCTGGAAGCGCGCGTAGGGGCACATGTAGATGCACACCTGCTCGCGCAGCCAGCCGGCGTTGCCGTAAGTGGCGAGGGTGAAGAAGCCGACCCAGAAGTAGGCCCAGCCACTGGCGGCGCCGGTGAAGAATTCGAAGACCAGTTCGCGGATGGGGGTGAAGTAGCCGACGAAGGTCATGCCCGTGGCGAAGCCGATCAGCAGCCAGAGGCCGTGCTTGGCGGATTTGCGCAGGACTTTCTGGCCGCTCATGGGGGCCTTGTCGAGCTTCATGCGCTGGTTGCGGTCACCTTCGGTGACTTTCTCGCACCACATGAAGATCCAGGTCCAGACGCTCTGCGGGCAGGTGTAGCCGCACCAGACGCGTCCGGCGAATACGGTGATGAAGAACAGGCCGAAGGCGCAGATGATCAGCAGCCAGGAGAGGAGGACGAAGTCCTGGGGCCAGAAGGTGGCGCCGAAGATGTAGAACTTGCGCTCGGGCAGGTTCCACCAGACGGCCTGGCGGTCGTTCCAGTCGAGCCAGACAGTGCCGAAGTAGAGCAGGAAGAGGAAGGCGCCGCCGGTCATCCGCAGGTTGCGGAAGATGCCGGTGAAGGCTCGGGTGTAGATCTTTTCGCGGCTGGCGTAGAGGTCGGTGGTTTCACCGCCCTTGGCCGGGGGAGGGGTGATGTTCTTGACGGGAATCTGTTCGCTCATCTTTCTCATACCACGGCGGTTATCGGCGCTCTGACCAGTGCGTTGCCGGCCCGAGTCTTTCTATCCGCTATATATGGTACGCCTGATAGCGGCCCGCCATGTGCGACAGTGCGTCGCGCATGGCGGGCTAGGGTATTACTTGCTTTCAGCTTCTGCAGCAGGTTTCTGCGACAGGCTGTAAACATAGGCAGCCAGCAGGTGCACCTTGTCGTTGCCGAGGACTTGCTCCTGGGCCGGCATGGTGCCTTGGCGACCATAGCGAATGGTCTGCTGCAGCTGGGCGTAGCTGCTGCCATAGATGAAGGCGTTCGGGTGGGTCAGGTTGGGCGCGCCCATGGCCGGGGTGCCCTGGCCTTCCGCACCGTGGCATGCCACGCAGTTGGCCGCGAAGATGGCTTTACCGGCTTCCGGATCGGCCTTCACGTCCTTCGGCAGTTCGCGACCATGCAGGGTCACGCGCAGGAAGGCGGCAACGTCGCGTACGCCCTGGTCACCGATGACTTCACCCCAGGCCGGCATCATGCCGTGGCGACCACCCATGATGGTGGTCTTGATGGTGGCGGCTTCGCCACCCCAGCGCCAGTCGTGGTCGGTCAGGTTCGGGAAGCCGTAGGCGCCCTTGGCGTCGGAGCCGTGGCACACGGAGCAGTAGGAGGCGAACATGCGGCCGCCCATTTTCAGGGCCTGCGGGTCCTTGGCCACTTCCTCGATGGGCATGGCGGCGTACTTGGCGAAGATCGGACCGTATTGCTTATCGGCCTTGTCCATCTCCTTTTCCCACTGGTGCACGCCGGTCCAGCCGGTCTGGCCGTTGGCGAACGGCTTGCCTTCGGTCACTTCGCCGTAGCCGGGGAAGATGCCTTTCCAGTTGCCCATGCCCGGGTACATGACCAGGTAGCCGACGGCGAAGATCAGGGTGCCGACGAACAGCATGAACCACCACTTGGGCAGCGGGTTGTCATATTCCTCGATGCCGTCGAAGGCGTGGCCGACGGTTTCCTCGGTGCTTTCCTGGCGCTGGCCACGGCGGGTGGCGAAGATCAGCCAGGTCAGCGCCACCAGCGTGGCGCTGGTGAGCAGGGTTACGTACCAACTCCAGAACGAAGTCATTCTTTCTCACTCCTAGAAGCTTGCTCGTCGCGCTTTGCGGACTTGGGAGGCTCATCCGCGAAGGGCAGGTTGGCGGCTTCGTCGAAGCTGCTCTTGCGCCTGCTGCTGTAGGCCCAGAGCACGACGCCGATGAAGGCGACGAAGACAATGAAAGTGCCTATGCCGCGGAGAGTCCCGATATCCATCTTGCGTTACCGTTTGTTCTTGATAGCGGTGCCCAGACCTTGCAGGAACGCCACGACGGCGTCCATTTCGGTCTTGCCTTTGACTGCTGCCTTGGCGCCGGCGATGTCTTCGTCGGTGTAGGGCACGCCCAGCTTGCGCAGAGCTTCCATCTTGTCGGCGGTGTGCTTGCCGTCGAGCTTGTTCTCAACCAGCCAGGGGTAGGCGGGCATCTTCGACTCGGGCACTACGTTGCGCGGGTTGTACAGGTGCGCACGGTGCCAGTCATCGGAGTAGCGGCCGCCAACGCGGGCCAGGTCCGGACCGGTACGCTTGGAGCCCCACAGGAAGGGGTGGTCCCAGACGCTCTCGCCGGCGACGGAGTAATGGCCGTAACGCTCGGTTTCGGCACGGAACGGACGGACCATCTGCGAGTGGCAGCCAACGCAGCCTTCGCGGATGTAGATGTCACGGCCTTCCAGTTCCAGCGCGGTGCGCGGCTTCATGCCTTCCACCGGGTTGTTAGTCACGTCCTGGAAGAACAGCGGCACGATCTGCACCAGGCCGCCGATACTCACGGCGATCACCATGAACAGCGCCAGCAGGCCGATGTTCTTCTCGACTAATTCGTGTTGCTTCATTAGTGAGCTCCTTGCGGGATCTGCGCAGCGGCGTCGTATTCAGACGGCTTGGCAGCACGTACGGTGCGATAGGTGTTGTAGGCCATCAGCAGCATGCCGGTCACGAAGAAGGCGCCGCCGATCATGCGCACCAGGTAGCCCGGGTGGCTGGCTTCAAGGGCTTCAACGAAGGAGTAGGTGAGGGTGCCGTCCTCGTTCACCGCACGCCACATCAGGCCCTGGGTGATGCCGTTGACCCACATGGAGGCGATGTACAGCACGGTACCGATGGTGGCCAGCCAGAAGTGGGCGTTGATCAGGCCAACGCTGTGCATCTGCTCACGGGCGAACACCTTCGGGATCAGGTGGTACAGGGAGCCGATGGAGATCATGGCAACCCAGCCGAGGGCGCCGGCGTGTACGTGGCCGATGGTCCAGTCGGTGTAGTGGGAGAGGGCATTGACGGTCTTGATGGCCATCATCGGGCCTTCGAAGGTGGACATGCCGTAGAAGGCCAGCGACACCACCAGGAAGCGCAGGATGGGGTCGGAGCGCAGCTTATGCCAGGCGCCGGACAGGCTCATCATGCCGTTGATCATGCCGCCCCAGCTCGGAGCCAGCAGGATCAGGGACATGGCCATGCCGAGGGACTGGGCCCAGTCCGGCAGGGCGGTGTAGTGCAGGTGGTGCGGACCGGCCCAGATGTACAGGGTGATCAGCGCCCAGAAGTGCACGATGGACAGGCGGTAGGAGTAGATCGGACGCTCGGCCTGCTTCGGCACGAAGTAGTACATCATCCCCAGGAAGCCGGTGGTCAGGAAGAAGCCCACGGCGTTGTGGCCGTACCACCACTGGATCATGGCGTCGGTGGCGCCGGAGTACATGGAGTACGACTTGAAGGCGTAGACCGGCATTTCCATGCTGTTGACGATGTGCAGCATGGCGGTCACCAGGATGAAGGCGCCGAAGAACCAGTTGCCCACGTAGATGTGCTTGGTCTTGCGCTTCATGATGGTGCCGAAGAAGACCACGCAGTAGGTGATCCACACGAGACCCAGCAGGATGTCGACCGGCCACTCCAGCTCGGCGTACTCCTTGGAGGAGGTGTAGCCCAGCGGCAGGGTGATGATGGCCAGCACGATCACAGCTTGCCAACCCCAGAAGGTGAAGGCGGCCAGACTATCGGATACCAGGCGGGTCTGGCAGGTGCGCTGCACCACATAGTAGGAGGTGGCGAACAGGGCGCATCCACCGAAGGCGAAGATCACCGCGTTGGTATGCAGGGGGCGCAGGCGGCCGAACGAGGTCCAAGGCAGGTTCAGGTTGAGTTCCGGCCACACGAGTTGTGCGGCGATGAACACGCCTAGACCCATCCCTATGACCCCCCAGATCACCGTCATAATGGCGAACTGGCGGACCACCTTATAGTTATAAGCAGTCTGACTGATTGCTGTGCTCATGCTAGGGGTTCCACGGTTAATGGAGTTTTTTGGGGACAAAAAATCGGCGGCAAGTATGGAGAAAGAGGGTAGCCATTGCAACGACACAAGCCGATACAAACCGGGGCCTGGCGGCCTCTGGACAAGGTTTTGTGGCTGTGTTGCCGGCCGTTCTCGACGAGCCGTCGTAACCTGATCTGATGCGTGACGGGAAGGATCGCCTTGGAGTTGTGACGAAGTGGCGACTGCAAAGCAGCTTAGCCGATGTCAAAGGCGGAGGGGTGCTACTGGTCGGGGAGGTGCGACACTGAGTCGCACTATATAAAGGAAGGGGTGGACACTTCCCTGTGTCCCCGGCACCGGCTCAGGGTGCCGTTTCGCGCGGCACGCAGTTCGACCCGAAGGCCTGGCTGCCTGGTTGGGGCGACGCTTCCTTGCGCCGCCCCGTCTTCTTCACTGCTTGGTGGTCAGTTCCTGTTCCTTGTGGGACAGGCCGTAGATGTAGGCGGCCAGTACATGGACCTTGTCCTGGCCCAGGTGTTCCTGCTGGGCCGGCATCTGGCCGTTGCGCCCATAACGGATGGTCTGCTGCAACTGGGCCAGGCTGGAACCATAGATCCAGCCGGCCGGGTGGGTCAGGTCCGGTGCGCCCATGGCGGCGGTACCCTTGCCTTCGGCGCCATGGCAGGCGACGCAGGTGGTGGCGAACAGCGCCTTGCCCGCTTCCGTGTCGGCCTTGGTGTCGTCCGACAGCTTGAGGCCGGCGAGGTCCTGGCGCACATAGGCGGCGACGTTCTTCACGCCTTCGTCGCCCAGCACTTCACCCCAGGCCGGCATCGCGGCCATGCGGCCGTGGAGGATGGAGGCCTTGATGGTTTCCGCCTCGCCGCCCCAGCGCCAGTTGCTGTCGGTGAGGTTGGGGAAGCCCAGGGCGCCCTTGGCGTCCGAACCGTGGCAGATGGAGCAGTAGGTGGCGAACAGGCGGCCGCCCATCTTCAGGGCCTGCGGGTCCTTGGCCACGTCCTCGATGGACATGGCGGAGTAGCGGGCGAAGATCGGACCGTACTGCTGCTCGGCCTTCTTCACTTCGCGCTGCCACTGGGCTTCCTGGGTCCAGCCATCGGCGTAACCCGGGAACAGACCTTTCCAGTTGCCCAGGCCCGGGTACATGACCAGGTAGCCGGCGGAGAACACCAGGGTGGCGAGGAACAACATGAACCACCACTTGGGCAGCGGGTTGTCGTATTCCTCGATGCCGTCGAAGGCGTGGCCCATGGTCTGGTCCGTGGTGCCCTTGGATTCGCCCTTGCGGGTGGCGAAGAGCAGCCAGGTCAGTGCCACCAGGGTGAAGATGGTGAGCAGGGATATGTACCAGCTCCAGAAAGTGGTCATGCGCGGGTGCTCCTGGAATTGTTCCGGTGATCGTCGGCGAAGGGCAGGTTGGCGGCTTCGTCGAAGCTGGCCTTGCGCTTGCCGCTGTAGGCCCAGCAGATCACGCCAAGGGTGGCGATCAGCACCAGCAGGGTGCCGAGGCCACGCAGGGTTCCGATGTCCATGGCCCTACCTCTTGTTCTTCAGGCTGGTGCCGAGCACCTGCAGGTAGGCGACCAGGGCGTCCATCTCGCTCTTGCCCTTGACTGCCGCCTGGGCGCTGGCGACGTCGTCGTCCGTGTAGGGCACGCCGAGGGTCTGCATGGCGTGGAGCTTGGCGGCGGTGTCCTTGCCGTCCAGGGTGTTCTCCACCAGCCAGGGGTAGGCGGGCATCTTCGACTCGGGCACCACGTTGCGCGGGTTGTACAGGTGCGCGCGGTGCCAGTCGTCCGAGTAGCGGCCGCCGACGCGGGCCAGGTCCGGACCGGTACGCTTGGAGCCCCACAGGAAGGGGTGGTCCCAGACGCTCTCGCCGGCGACGGAGTAATGGCCGTAACGCTCGGTTTCGGCACGGAACGGACGGACCATCTGCGAGTGGCAGCCAACGCAGCCTTCGCGGATGTAGATGTCGCGGCCTTCCAGTTGCAGGGCGGTGTAGGGCTTCATGCCCTCCACCGGGTTATTGGTCACATCCTGGAAGAACAGCGGCACGATCTGCACCAGGCCGCCGATGCTGACGGCCAGGACCATGAACAGCGCCATCAGGCCGACGTTCTTCTCGATGACTTCATGCTTTTTCATCTATCGGTTCCTCAGGCGATCTGGGCGATGGCGTCGTACTCGGCCGGTTTCGAGGCGCGTACGGTGCGCCAGGTGTTCCAGGCCATGAGGAACATGCCGCTGAGGAAGATGGCGCCGCCGATCACCCGCACCACGAAGCCGGGGTGGCTGGCTTCCAGCGCCTCGACGAAGGAGTAGGTGAGGGTGCCGTCCTCGTTCACCGCGCGCCACATCAGGCCTTGGGTGATGCCGTTGACCCACATGGAGGCGATGTACAGCACGGTGCCGATGGTGGCCAGCCAGAAGTGGGCGTTGATCAGGCCGAGGCTGTGCATCTGCTCGCGGCCGAAGACCTTCGGGATCAGGTGGTAGAGGGAGCCGATGGACACCATCGCAACCCAACCGAGCGCCCCGGCATGCACGTGGCCGATGGTCCAGTCGGTGTAGTGGGAGAGGGCGTTGACGGTCTTGATGGCCATCATCGGGCCTTCGAAGGTGCTCATGCCGTAGAAGGCCAGGGACACCACCAGGAAGCGCAGGATGGGATCGGAGCGCAGCTTATGCCAGGCACCGGAGAGGGTCATCATGCCGTTGATCATGCCGCCCCAGGAGGGTGCGAGCAGCACCAGGGACATCACCATGCCGAGGGATTGGGCCCAGTCCGGCAGGGCGGTGTAGTGCAGGTGGTGCGGGCCGGCCCAGATATACAGGGTGATCAGCGCCCAGAAGTGGACGATGGACAGGCGATAGGAGTACACCGGGCGTTCGGCCTGCTTCGGTACGAAGTAGTACATCATTCCGAGGAAGCCGGCGGTGAGGAAGAAGCCCACGGCGTTGTGGCCGTACCACCACTGGATCATGGCGTCGGTGGCGCCGGAGTAGAGCGAGTAGGACTTGGTCAGGGTGACCGGGATCTCCAGGTTGTTCACCAGGTGGAGGATGGCCACGGTGAGGATGAAGCCGCCGAAGAACCAGTTGCCCACATAGATGTGCTTGGTCTTGCGCTTGGCCACGGTGCCGAAGAAGACGATGGCGTAGCTGACCCAGACGATGGTGATCAGGATGTCGATCGGCCACTCCAGCTCGGCGTATTCTTTCGAACTGGTCCAGCCCATTGGCAGGCTGATGGCGGCCAGCACGATCACCAGTTGCCAGCCCCAGAAGGTGAAGGCGGCCAGCTTGTCGGAGATCAGGCGGGTCTGGCAGGTGCGCTGCACCGCGTAGTAGCTGGTGGCGAACAGCGCGCAACCGCCGAAGGCGAAGATCACCGCATTGGTATGCAGCGGGCGCAGGCGGCCGAAGCTGGTCCAGGGGAGGTTGAAGTTGAGTTCCGGCCAGGCCAGTTGTGCGGCAATGAGAACGCCGAGCCCCATCCCGACGATTCCCCAGACGACCGTCATGATGGCGAACTGGCGGACCACCTTGTAGTTATAGGCGGCACTGCTTGCTGTGTTCATGTTATGGGCTTCCGTCCACGGTTTTTTGGATTGCGCGGCAAGCATGGTTAAAGCCCTTTGGGCGACCATTGATCTGGGTCAATGGCCCTGAGCTCACGGAGAACACTGAATGCTGTTGTGGAACAGGCCTACGGGCCTGGTTGAGAACACCCTGATCCTGGCCCATGGCGCGGGGGCGCCCATGGACAGCGAGTTCATGGAACGGATGGCGCAAAGGCTTGCGGCGCGAGGGATTGCGGTTGCCCGCTTCGAGTTCCCCTACATGGCGGCGCGACGGGAGGATGGCCGCCGTCGACCACCGAATCCCCAGCCCCAGCTACTCACCTGCTGGCGGGAAATCCATGCCCTGGTGCGACAGCAGGTCACAGGCCGGCTGGCCATCGGCGGCAAGTCCATGGGGGGGCGGATGGCCAGCCTCCTGGCGGATGAGCTGGGCGTCGACGCCCTGGTCTGCCTGGGTTATCCCTTCCATGCCGTGGGCAAGGCGGACAAGCCCCGCGTCGCTCACCTGGCGGAGCTGAAGACGCCGACCCTGATCGTCCAGGGCGAGCGCGACCCCATGGGTGATCGCTCGACAGTGGCGGGCTACGACCTCTCGGGTGCCATCCAGCTGCACTGGCTCGCGGCGGGGGACCACGACCTCAAGCCGCTCAAGGCGTCTGGCCTGACCCACGAGCAGCATCTGGACAACGCCGCCGACGCGGTGGCTGCGTTCCTGCTGCCCTGACCGGGCCTACTTGCGCGCCGCCAGCAAGTCGAGCACGCCGCCACCCTCCTTGATGGTCTGCAGGATGATTTCCGAGCGGATGTCGGTGACCCCGTTGGCGCGGTTGAGGCGGTTGACGATGAAATCGGAGAACTGTTTCAGGTTCCGCGCCTGTACCCGCAGCACGTAGTTGCTGTGGCCGGTGACGATGCAGGCGCTGACCACCTCGGGCCAGCCCTGGACCCGTTCGACGAAGCGCTCGTGCCAGCCTTCCTCGTCCTGGCGCATGGAAATGTGCACCAGGGCTTCCAGTTCGATGCCCAGGCGCTCGGAATCCAGGATGGGGCGGTAACCGCGGATGACGCCGCCTTCTTCCAGGTTGCGCAGCCGGCGCAGGCAGGCGGATGGCGACAGCGCGACCTTCTCTGCCAGCTCCTGATTACTGATGCGGCCGTTCTGCTGCAGGCAGAGGAGGATGCGCAGGTCGGTGGAATCCAGAGTCAATTGAATATTATTCTCTTGATGTGGTTAAAGACGAAATTATCTGCGAATGAATGGGGTGAGCGGTGCAAAGATAGCACGAAAATTCGCAGGGATATTGAGCATGATTCTCTCGCTATCAGAGGAGATCGATCATGCTCGACGGCAAGGTCCTGTGGGACATCAGCCCGCCGCTGGACACCAGTACGCCCACCTGGCCAGGCGACACGCCTTTCCAGGAGGAGCGCTGCTGGCACATCGATGAGCAGTGCCCGGTCAACGTCGGGCGCATCACCCTGTCCCCGCATACCGGGGCCCACGCCGACGCGCCTTTGCACTACGACGCCACCGGTGCGGCCATCGGGGCCGTGGATCTTGCGCCTTACCTCGGGCCGTGCCGTGTCATCCATTGCCTGGACGCGGTCGACTGTGTTCGTCCCGAGCAACTGGCGCCCCATCTTGATGGCGTGCCGCCACGGGTGCTGATCCGCACCTGGAACCGCGCGCCGTTGGACGCCTGGCCGCAGCGTTTTGCCGCCATCGATCCAGGCAGCATCGACCTGCTGGCCCGCCATGGTGTGTGCCTGGTGGGTACCGACACGCCCTCCCTGGACCCGCAGGACAGCAAGGAGCTCGCTGCGCACCTCGCGGTGGCACGCCATCGCATGGCCATTCTCGAAGGCCTGCTACTGGATGAGGTGCCGCCCGGCGACTACGAGCTGATCGCCCTGCCGCTCAAGTTCACTTACCTCGACGCCAGTCCGGTCCGCGCCGTGCTGCGTCCCCTGTCGATCTAGGAAAAGACCATGACAACAAGAGAAGACTGCCTGGCCCTCGATGCCCGTGACCCACTCGCCGCGCTGCGCGAGGACTTCGCCCTGCCCGAAGGTGTGATCTACCTCGACGGCAACTCCCTCGGCGCGCGTCCCAGGGCGGCCCTGGAGCGGGCCCGCCAGGTGCTGGCCGACGAATGGGGGGAGGGCCTGATCGGTAGCTGGAACAGCGCCGGCTGGCGTGGCCTGCCCGAACGCCTGGGCAACAAGCTGGCACGCCTGATCGGTGCCGGCGAGGATGAAGTGGTGGTCACCGATACCACCTCCATCAACCTGTTCAAGGTGCTGGTGGCGGCTCTGCGTGTGCAGGCCGGCCGCGACCCGTCGCGCAAGGTGATCGTCACCGAGACCAGCAACTTCCCCACTGACATCTACATGGCCGAAGGCCTGGCCGACATGCTGCAGCAGGGCTACAGCCTGCGCCTGGTGGACAGTCCCGAGGAGCTGCCGGCAGCCATCGGCGCCGACACCGCGGTCGTGATGATCACCCAGGTGAACTACAAGACCGGCTACCTGCACGACATGGCCGCACTCACGGCCCTGGCCCACGAATGTGGTGCGCTGACCATCTGGGACCTGTGCCATTCCGTAGGTGCCGTGCCGGTGGACCTCAAGGCCGCAGGCGCCGACTACGCCATCGGCTGCACCTACAAGTACCTGAATGGCGGCCCGGGTTCCCCGGCTTTCGTCTGGGTGGCACCCGCCCTGCGCGAGCTGGTCTGGCAACCGCTGTCCGGCTGGTGGGGGCACGCCCGCCAGTTCGGCATGGAGCCCAGCTACGAGCCGGCGCCGGGTATCGGCCGCTACCTCTGCGGCACCCAGCCCATCACCTCGTTGGCCCTGGTGGAGTGCGGCCTGGACGGCTTCGCCAGGACCGACATGCAGGCCCTGCGGCGCAAGTCCCTGGCCCTGACCGATCTCTTCATCGAGCGCGTCCAGGCCCGTTGCGGCGATTACCCGTTGACCCTGGTGACCCCCCTGGAGCACGCCCGTCGCGGCAGCCACGTGAGCTTCGAGCACCCCGAGGGCTACGCCGTGGTCCAGGCGCTGATCGATCGCGGCGTCATCGGCGACTACCGCGAGCCGCGCATCATGCGTTTCGGTTTCACGCCGCTCTACACCCGCTTCACCGACGTCTGGGACGCCGCGGAAATCCTCGGCGAAGTGCTCGACAGCGGCGTCTGGCGCGAGGAGCGCTTCATGGCGCGCAAGCAGGTGACCTGAGCCACTCCGACATGACCTTGCCCGGGCGCCATCCAGGCGGGCGGCGCCCACTCTCGACCCCATAAGCACAACAATAGGTTGAACCCCATGAAGCTGAATCCATTGTCGGCGTGCCCGTTACTGCTGCTCGGCGCCCTGAGTCCCCACCTGATGGCGGAGGAGGCCGGTGGTTTCCTCGAAGACAGCCACCTGGTCCGGACCCAGCGCAACTTCTACTTTCACCGCAACCTGCTGAACAACCCGGGCGGGCAGAACTACCGCGAGGAGTGGGCCCACGGGATGATGCTCGACTTCGCCTCCGGCTACACTCGAGGCACCGTTGGCCTGGGCATCGACGCCTACGCCAACCTGGGCCTTAAACTCGACAGCAGCCGCGCCCGTACCGGCACCGACCTGCTGCCGGTGGACTCGCGCGGCGAACCGGAGGACGAATACTCCGAAGTGGGCGCTGCCGTGAAACTGCGTGTATCCCGCAGCGAGCTCAAGTACGGCAGCCAGGCACCGATGAACCCGGTGTTCGGCACCGGCAACGCACGGCTCTTCACCCCCATGGCCATCGGCTTCTCCCTGAACAGCCGGGAAGTCGATGACCTGCTGCTGGATGCCGGCCATTTCACCGCTGGCAACGATGGCAACTCCACCAACAATGACGGCGCCCTCAAGGCGCTCTACGCCCAGGTGGAGACGCGCCGGGTCGACTACGCCGGCTTTGGCTGGACCCCCAGCGACAGCACCAGCCTCACGGCCTACACCTCGCGCTTCGACGACATCTGGCGGCAGTACTACGCCGGCGCCAGCCAGCGCCTGGTCCTGGACGACGAACGCGCCCTGACCTTCGACCTCAACCTCTACCGCACCCTGGACGAGGGACAGAAACTGGCGGGTGAGATCGACAACACCACCTGGTCCGCCTCGGCGCGCTACAGCCAAGGTCCCCACGGTGTGACCCTGGCCTACCAGCGAGTGCATGGCGACGAACCCTTCGACTACCTGGGCTTCGACCGCCAGAGCGGCACCTCGATCTTCCTCGCCAACTCGGTGCAGGTGCTGGACTTCAACGCCCCCAACGAACGCTCCTGGCAACTGCGCTACGACCTCGACCTGGCCGCCTTCGGTGTACCTGGCCTCAGCTTCATGAGCCGCTACATCAGCGGCGACCACATCGACGACAGCCACTACCAGGGAGGGCCCAACGGCGCCTATGGACGCTACGGCGACGACGGCAAGCGTTGGGAGCGGGATATCGAACTGCGCTACGTGGTGCAGTCCGGCGCCGCCCGCGACCTGTCGCTGCGCCTGCGCCAGGCCAGCATCCGCTCCACCGAAGAGGTGGCTCGTGCCGATACCGCGGACAACAACGAATTGCGGGTGATCGTCGAATACCCGCTGCAACTCCTCTGACGCCTGCCACAACGACAAGAGATTCGAGGCACAAGATGAACGACAAGACTGGATTCGCCGCCATCGCGGCCCGCGAGCAGGGGCTCAAGCGCCATCTCACTTCGGCGCAGATGGGCATGATCGCCATCGGTGGCGCCATCGGCACCGGGCTCTTCATGGGCAGCAGCTTCGCCATCGGCTTCGCTGGCCCGGGCGTGCTGATCAGCTATGCCATCGGCGCGCTCATCGCGCTGCTGCTGATGGGCTGCCTGGCGGAAATGACCGTGGCCCATCCCACCTCCGGCTCCTTCGGCGCCTACGCCGAGTACTACGTCGGCCCGCTGGCCGGTTTCCTGGTGCGCTACGCCTACTGGGCGGCCATCGTCCTCGCGGTGGGCACGGAGGTCACGGCCATCGCCCTGTACATGAAGTACTGGTTCCCCGACGTGGCTGGCTGGGTGTGGATCCTGCTGTTCTCCTCGGCGCTGATCCTGACCAATGCCATCAGCGTCAAGGCTTTCGGCCACTTCGAGTACGCTTTCTCGGCGATCAAGATCAGCGCCATTCTTGCCTTCATCCTGCTGGGCGCCTGGCTGGTGTTCGGCGGCGGCAATCCGGAATACGGCTTCCAGCATTACGTCGAGCATGGCGGTTTCCTGCCCAAGGGACTGTCCGGCGTGTGGATTGCGGTGATCATCGCCATCTTCAGCTACCTGAGCATCGAGATGATCGCGGTGGCGGCGGGCGAGGCCGAACAGCCCGAGCAGGCGGTGAAGAAGGCCTTCCGCGTGACCATGGTGCGGCTGTTGGTGTTCTACATCCTGACCCTGGCACTGATCCTCGCCATGGTGCCCTGGAACCAGTCGGGGCAGGGCGCCCAGAGCCCCTTCGTCAGCGTGATGCAGCAGGTCGGCATTCCCGGCGCCACCGGGCTGATCAACTTCGTGATCCTGATCGCCGCGCTGTCGGCCATGAACAGCCAGCTCTACACCACCACGCGGATGATGTTCAGCCTCTCCCGCGCCGGCTACGCACCGAAGGCCATGGGCCGGCTGAGCGCCGCCGGGGTGCCGCTGAACGCCCTGGCGTTGTCCTGCACCGGCATCGCCCTGGCCACCCTGGTCAACCTGGCGTTCCCGGAAGAGTCCTTCATGCTGATGATGGCCATCTCCATCTTCGGCGCGCTGTTCGCCTGGATGATGATCTTCTTCACCCACTACCGCTTCCGCCGCTACCACGAGCGCCGAGGCGGGCTGCAACTGTCCTTCCGCATGTGGGGCTTCCCCTGGGCGACGCTGCTGGGCCTTGCGTTGATGCTGGCGATCCTGGTGACCACCGCCTTCGTGCCCGCCTTCCGCATGACCCTGGTGTTCGGTGTACCGTTCCTCGCCCTGCTGAGCGCGGCCTACTGGCTGCTGCTGCGCAAGGCCGAGCCGGCTGCTGGAGCGAAGCGGGGATTGCAGAAACAGGGAAGCTACTGACAGGTAGATCAGCCGCCGTACCGGCAGGAGGCAAGCAGACTGCGGAGTCCGATCACCGCCAGGGAAGGACGACACCATGGACAGGTTGCAGGAGCAACTGCCGGTACTGATCTACCAAAGCGAAGGAGAAAACATCACCGAGGTGCGCCTCGAAGGGGAGACCGTCTGGTTGACCCAGAGGCAGATGGCGGAGTTGTTCGATAAGAACATCCGCACCATCAGCGAACACATCCGCAACATCTTCCATGAAGGGGAGTTGGATGAACCGGCAGCTATCCGGAATTTCCGGATAGCTGCCGCGGATGGCAAATCCTACGAAACCCTCCACTACTGCCTCGACGTCATTATTTCGGTCGGCTATCGCGTCAAGTCGGTGCAAGGCACCCGCTTCCGCATCTGGGCCAACCGTATCCTCAAGGAACACCTGATCCAGGGTTACACCCTGAACCAGCGGCGGCTGACGGCGCAGCAGGAGCGAATCGGCCAGCTGAAGAGGACGTTGACGCTGTTCCGCGACAGACTGATCGAGCAGACCAGCCTGCCAGAAGCGCGCGGGTTGGTAAGCGTCATCACCGGCTACGCCCGCACCTTCGTCCTCCTCAACCAATTCGACAATGAGCGCCTGGCGCAGTACGGCTTTGCCGAGGACATCCGCTACGTCATCGAGCCGCAGGAGGCCAGGTCGGGAATTGCCGCACTCAAGGCAGACCTGATGATCAGGGGCGAGGCCAGCGAACTGTTTGGCAGGCCCAAGGACGACAGTTTCGAAGGGCTGCTGGGCAATATTGTGCAGTCCTTCGGTGGCCAGTTTCTCTACCCGAGCATCGAGGAGCAGGCGGCGAATCTGCTGTACCTGGTGATCAAGAACCACCCCTTCACCGACGGCAACAAGCGGATTGGCGCCTTTCTTTTCATCTGGTTCCTGCAGCGCAACCGGCATCATCTGAAGCAGGATGGGGAGCTGAAGATCAACGACAACGCCCTGGCCGCCATCGCCCTACTGGTGGCGCAGAGCGATCCGCTGCACAAGGAGCTGATGGTGCACCTGATCATGAACCTGATCATGGGTTAGCCCTGGCTGAAAGAAAGATCGGCCAGGGGCAAACGCCAAGGCCGGATTTCAGCGCAGGAAGATCGCGCCGTGCGCACCGGCGAAGCTGGTGGTGGGCTGAAGCCCACCCTACGGCCTGGCGGGCGAGGTATGCAACGTAAAAAGGGCGCCATCCGGCGCCCTTTTTCTTTGGCTCAACGATTGAACCTGTCCACCAGCGAGTACTGCCCCTGGGCGGTATGGGTCAGCTCTTCGCTGAGCAGGGCGGTACGCTGGGCTTCGCCCGAGGTCTGCTCGGCGAGGTGGGCGATGCTGCTGATGCTCTGGTTGATCTGCTCGGCCACCGCGCTTTGCTCCTCGGTGGCGGCGGCGATCTGGTCTGCCATGTCGGCGATGTTGGCCACCGACTCGCTGATCCCCACCAGTGCCTGGTCGGCCTGGAGCACGCGCTCGACGCCTTCGTCAGCCTGGCGGCGGCCGTGCTCCATGGTGTGCACGGCTTCCTCGGCAGTCTTCTGCAACTGGGCGATCAGTTGGTGGATCTGTCCGGTGGATTCGGCGGTGCGTTGCGCCAGCTGGCGCACTTCGTCGGCGACCACGGCGAAACCACGGCCCATCTCGCCGGCGCGGGCAGCCTCGATGGCGGCGTTGAGCGCGAGCAGGTTGGTCTGGTCGGCGATGCCCTTGATCACGTCCACTACGCCGCCGATCTGGTTGCTGTCCTGGGCCAGGCGGGTCACGGTCTCGCCGGTTTCGCCCACCGACCGCGACAGGCGCTGGATGGCCTCGCGGGTTTCGGCAGCGACGGTCCGGCCCTGGCTGGTCAGGCGGTTGGCTTGCTGGGTGGCATCGGCGGTGCGCTGCACGTTGTTGGCGACTTCCTGGGTGGTGGCGGCCATCTGGTTGACCGCGGCGGCCACCTGTTCGGTCTCCACCCGCTGGCGTTCCAGCCCTTCTGAGCTGTTGTGGGCCAGGGCATCGGCCTCTCGGGCCTGCTGGGCGAGGTGCTCGGCGGTGTCCTGCAGTCGGGTCAGGCAGGTCTTGAGGCGGGCTTCCTGGCTGAGCATGGCCATTTCCAGCCGCGCCTGGACACCGCGGCTGTCGGTGTACATCTGCGCGATCAGCGGGTCCGAGGTGGTCTGATCGGCCAGGTGCAGCAGGCGCTTGATGCCACGGTTCTGCCAGGCCAGGCCGATGAGGCCCAGGGGTACCGAGAGCAGGGCCGCGAGGAGGAAGCCCCAGTGGGAGTCCAGCCAGATGCCGATGAGGAAGCCGATCTGGCTGATCAGGATGAAGGGCAGCCAGTCCTGCAGCACCGGCAGCCAGCGGTCGCGCCGGGGAATGGCCGGCTTGCCGGTATTCAGGCGCTGGTAGAGGGCCTCGGCCCGGCGCACCTGTTCGGCGGTCGGCTTGATCCTCACGGATTCGTAGCCGGTGACCTGGCTGCCTTCGAAGATCGGCGTGACGTAGGCGTTGACCCAGTAGTGGTCGCCGTTCTTGCAGCGGTTCTTGACCACACCCATCCAGGGGCGTCCCTTCTTCAGGGTGGCCCACATATGGGCGAACACTGCCGACGGCACGTCCGGGTGGCGCACCAGGTTGTGCGGCGAACGGATCAGTTCTTCGCGGCTGAAGCCGCTGATGTCGATGAACGCCTCATTGCAATAGGTAATGATGCCCTTGCTGTCCGTGGTGGAGATCAGGCGTTGTTCGGCGGGAAAGCTACGCTCCCGCTGGGTGATGGGTTGGTTGTTTCTCATGGGTGTCCTTCCGCAAGGCCTACAGCATCTATCGGCATCCAGGCCCTAAGGTTGAGCCTTTTCTTTTGCGCGGTAGTCTACCCGGATTGCACTCAGGCCCGCCCGGTACGTTGGTGGGGTGGATTCCGTAGCCTGGATGCAATCCGGGGAGGAGGCCGATGCCTCGCCCCGGATTTCATCCAGGCTACACAGATGCGGCCGTCAACCCGCCAGCAATTGCCGCAGCACGTAGTGCAGGATGCCGCCAGCCTTGAAGTACTCCACCTCGTTCAGGGTGTCGATGCGGCAGAGCAATTGCGCGTGGTGCTTGCTGCCATCCTCGCGGGTGATCTCCAGGCGCAGGTTCATGTGCGGGCGCAGGCTGGCGCCGTCCAGGCCGCTGATGCCGAGGGTCTCCTTGCCCGTCAGGCCCAGGCTCTTGCGGTCTTCGCCGTCCTTGAACTGTAGCGGCAGCACGCCCATGCCCACCAGGTTGGAGCGGTGGATGCGCTCGAAGCTCTCGGCGATCACGGCCTTGACCCCCAGCAGGTTGGTGCCCTTGGCCGCCCAGTCACGGGAAGAACCGGTGCCATATTCCTTGCCGGCCACTATCACCAGCGGCGTGCCTTCCTGCTGATAGCGCATGGCGGCGTCGTAGATCGCCAGCTTCTCGCCGCTAGGCGCGTGCAGGGTGTTGCCGCCTTCCTCACCGCCGAGCATTTCGTTGCGGATACGGATGTTGGCGAAGGTGCCGCGCATCATCACTTCGTGGTTGCCGCGCCGCGAGCCGTAGGAGTTGAAGTCGGAAGGCTGGACTCCGTGCTCGCGTAGGTAGCGTCCGGCCGGGCTGTCGGCCTTGATGTTGCCGGCGGGGGATATGTGGTCGGTGGTCACCGAATCGCCCAGCAGCGCGAGGATCCGCGCCTGGTGGATGTCTTCCACCTTCGGCGGGGCGCCGGTGATGTCGGCGAAGAAGGGCGGGTGCTGGATATAGGTGGAGTCCGCCTGCCAGGCATAGGTATCGGACTCGGGCACCTTTATGGCCCGCCATTTGTCATCGCCGGCGAAGACTTCGGCGTATTCCTTGCGGAACATGGCGGTGTCCACCTTGGCGATCGCTTCGGCGATTTCCCGCTGGCTCGGCCAGACGTCCTTGAGGTAGACCGGCTTGCCGTCCTTGCCTTGGCCCAGGGGCTGGCTGCCGAGGTCGATGCGCACGCTGCCGGCCAGGGCGTAGGCCACCACCAAGGGGGGCGAGGCCAGCCAGTTGGCCTTCACCAGCGGGTGCACCCGGCCTTCGAAGTTGCGGTTGCCGGAAAGCACCGAGGCCACGGTCAGGTCGGCCTGTTGTACCGCCTTCTCGATGGGGTCGAGCAGGGGGCCGGAGTTGCCGATGCAGGTGGTGCAGCCGTAACCCACCAGGTTGAAGCCGAGCTGGTCGAGATACGGGGTCAGGCCAGCGGCGCGGAAGTACTCGGTCACCACCTTGGAACCTGGGGCCAGCGACGACTTGACCCAGGGTTTGCGGACCAGGCCTCTCTCCACGGCCTTCTTGGCCAGCAGCCCGGCAGCCATCATCACGCTGGGGTTGGACGTGTTGGTACAGGAGGTGATGGCGGCGATGACCACCGAGCCGTCTTCCAGGTCGAAACTCGCGCCATCGTCCAGCGTCACCCGGGGGCTGCCGGCAGCGGCCGCGCCGGTGGGCTTGAGTTGCAGGTTCAGCAGGTCGTCGAAGGCCTTGGGCACCTGGGGTAGCGGCACGCGGTCCTGTGGGCGGCGCGGCCCGGCCAGGCTGGCTTCGACGCTGGACAGGTCCAGGGCCAGGGTGTCGGTGAACAGCGGCTCAAGACCGGGCTCGCGCCACAGCCCCTGCGCCTTGCTGTAGGCCTCCACCAGTTGCACGGTCTCTTCCGGGCGGCCGGACAGCCGCAGGTAGCCCAGGGTGATCTCGTCCACCGGGAAGAACCCGCAGGTGGCGCCATACTCCGGGGCCATGTTGGCGATGGTGGCGCGGTCGGCCAGGGGCAGGTCGGCCAGGCCGTCGCCATAGAACTCGACGAATTTCCCTACTACGCCCTTCTTGCGCAGCATCTGAGTGACGGTGAGCACCAGGTCGGTGGCGGTGATGCCTTCGCGCAGCTTGCCGGTGAGCTTGAAGCCGATCACTTCGGGGATCAGCATCGACACCGGTTGGCCGAGCATCGCAGCCTCGGCCTCGATGCCGCCGACACCCCAGCCGAGCACGCCGAGGCCGTTGATCATGGTGGTGTGGGAGTCGGTGCCCACCAGGGTGTCGGGAAAGGCCCAGGTGACGTCGTCTTCCTCACGGGTCCAGACGGTACGGGCGAGGTATTCCAGGTTGACCTGATGACAGATACCGGTGCCCGGCGGCACCACGCTGAAGTTGTCGAAGGCGCGCTGGCCCCAGCGCAGGAAGGCGTAGCGCTCGCCGTTGCGCTGCATCTCGATCTCGACGTTCTGTTCGAAGGCGGCCTGGGAGGCGAAGCGGTCCACCATCACCGAGTGGTCGATCACCAGGTCCACCGGCGACAAGGGGTTGATCCGCTGCGGGTCACCACCGGCCGCCGCCACGGCGGCGCGCATGGCGGCCAGGTCGACCACGGCCGGGACGCCGGTGAAGTCCTGCATCAGTACCCGTGCCGGACGGTACTGGATCTCGCGCTCCGAGCTGCGCGGGCCTAGCCACGCGGCCAGCGCCTTCAAGTCGGCGGCGCTGACGGTCTCGTCGTCCTCCCAGCGCAGCAGGTTCTCCAGCAGCACCTTCATCGACATGGGCAGTTTGTCGATCGGCCCAAGCCGCTTGGCGGCTTCGGGCAGGCTGAAGTAGTGGTAGGTCTTGCCGGCGACTTCGAGGCTGCGGCGGCAGTTCAGGCTATCCAGGGAAGGCATCGCACTCTCTCCTTGTGGCCCACACGGCATGGGCCGGCTGCACGTACAGAATCTAAGAAACTAGCTCTGCTTGGCGGGGCTCGCCATATCAGCCGACCGGCTGAAGGCGCGCGGAGTTCCCCAGGGATGGCGGCATGGCATGTAAGGAAATTACTCGAGGGGCTGTGTGAAAACGGCTGTCGCGCAACTATAGTGCGCGCCCAGGAGGAGCCCCCGATGAACACCCTGCTGTTGCACTGCCGCCCCGGTTTCGAGGCTGAAGTCTGTGCCGAGATCGCCGAGCACGCCGCCCACCTCGATGTGGCCGGCTACCCCAAGGCCAAGCCCCAGAGCGCCTACGCCGAATTCGTCTGCAGCGAGACGGGCGGTGCCGAGCGGCTGATGCGCAAGCTGCGTTTCAGCCAGCTGGTCTTCCCCCGTCAGTGGGCCCGGGGCGAATACGTCCAGCTGCCGGAAACCGACCGTATCGGCGTATTGCTGGAGGCGTTGGCGGGCTATCCGCTCTGCGGCAGCCTCTGGTTGGAGGTGCTGGACACCAATGAAGGCAAGGAGTTGTCCACCTTCTGTCGCAAGTTCGAGAAACCCCTGCGCGCCGCCCTGGCCAAGGCCGGGCGCCTCAAGGACGATCCGCAGCTGCCGCGCCTGCTGCTGACCTTCCGCAGTGGCCGCGAGGCCTTCGTCGGCCTGGCCGAGTCAAACAATTCCGCGCTCTGGCCCATGGGCATTCCACGACTGAAATTCCCCCGTGAGGCGCCGAGCCGTTCCACGCTCAAGCTGGAAGAAGCCTGGCACCAGTTCATTCCGCGCAACCAGTGGGATGCGCGGCTGGCTCCGGGCATGACCGCCGTGGACCTGGGCGCCGCCCCCGGCGGTTGGACCTGGCAGCTGGTGCAGCGGGAGATCAAGGTGACCGCCGTGGACAACGGCCCCATGGCCGAGAGCCTGATGTATTCGGGCTTCGTCGAACACCAGCGCGCCGACGGCTTCACCTTCAAGCCGCGCCGGCCGGTGAACTGGATGGTCTGCGACATCGTCGAGAAGCCCGCGCGCACTGCCGCGCTGATCGAGACCTGGCTGGGCGAGGGCTGGTGCCAGGAGGCGGTGGTCAATCTCAAGCTGCCGATGAAACAGCGCTATGCCGAGGTACGGAAGTTGCTGGCGCGCATCGACGACGGGCTGAAGGGGCGGGGGCTGAAAGTATCCATCGCCTGCAAGCAGCTCTACCACGACCGCGAGGAAGTGACCTGCCATCTGCGCAGGTTGTAGGGAGCGGCTGCTGGCGCTGATCTATTGTGGGGGCGAATTCATTCGCCAAGGGCAGCTCCGCTGCCCCCTCGGAACCTGCAGGGCAGACCTGCGGCCTGCTTGGCGAATGAATTCGCCCCTACAAGGGCCTCATCCGGCTCGCCCAGTAACTCTGCTTGTGCCCGCGGGCCTGGTACTCCGCCGCCAGGCGCTCGGCCTCCTCGCGGGTCAGTTCGCTGCGCAGGACGAACTCGTTGCCGTTGTCGTCCAGTCGCTTGACGCACCAATTGCGCTCGGGGGATTCGGGCATGGCGTGCCCTCCGGCGAAAGCTCCATGCTGCGCCGCAACCCATTGGCTGGCCAGTGGGGGGATGACCCGTGCAGATTGCCCGAGTCGCCGGGCTCGCGATGCCCATCCAAGGTCGTGCGCCGTTGTGCCCGGACGTCGCAGCCAGGCCGGCAAGGCTGGGCGGATAGGCAGCTTTGCGCCACAATAGCCGCCAGTTTTCGGAGTTTCCCATGTCCCAACAGCCTGATGCCATCCTCGACGCCACCGGCCTGAATTGCCCAGAGCCGGTGATGATGCTGCACAACAAGGTGCGCGACCTGCCGGCCGGCGGCCTGCTCAAGGTGATCGCCACCGATCCCTCGACGCGGCGCGATATTCCCAAGTTCTGCGTCTTCCTTGGCCATGAACTGCTGGACCAATCGGAAGAGCAGGGCACCTACTACTACTGGATCCGCAAGAAGGTCGATTGATGTCCTTCTACTTCGCCTATGGTTCCAACATGAACCCGGCGCGCATGCGCAGCCGGGGCCTGGCGTTCAGTGAAGCCCTGGCAGGACGCCTGGAGGGCTATGCGCTGTGCTTCGACAAGCGTGCCCACGACCGTCCCGGTCGCTCCTACGCCAACATCCGCCACCAGCAGGGCGGCGTGGTGGAAGGCGTGCTCTACCGGCTGACCCATGAGGACGAGATCTGGAAAATGGACCCCTTCGAGGGGACCCCCATTTTCTACAGCCGCGAGCGCATGCCGATCATTACCGCCCATGGTGTGCAGCCGGCCTGGGTCTATGTCGCCAACCCGGCGATGCGCGAGGACGGCCTGTGGCCAACCCGCAGCTACCTGGAACATCTGCTGGCCGGTCGGGATTACCTGACCCCTGCCTACTGGGAAGCCCTGGCGGCCGTCCCGGCCCATCCCGACGATTGAACCCCGTGGGAATTCATTCGCGAAAAGAAAAAGGGCCGCTCGATGCGGCTCTTTTTTTCACCTGCGAATCCTCGCCCTTGAACTGCGCGCCAGCCGCAGGCTGAGCAGCACGGCCGCACAGGTCAGACCCACCACCAGCCCCTGCCAGAGGCCCTTGGGCCCGCTCGGCTCACCCAGCCAGTCGGTCAGGCCAAGGGTGTAACCCACCGGCAGGCCGATGCCCCAGTAGGCGAAGAGCGTGATGATCATGGTCGCGCGGGTGTCCTGGTAACCGCGCAAGGCACCGGCTGCGGCGACCTGGATGGCGTCGGAGAACTGGAACAGCGCGGAATAGACGATCAGCATGCCCGCCACTGCGATAACCGCCGGGTCGGGCGAATACATCTTCGCGATCAGTTCACGGCACAGCAGCATGAGGCTGGCGGACAGGCAGGCGTAGGCCAGCGCGGCGCCGATGCCGATACCGGCGGAGAAGCGCGCCGCCCGTGCTTCGCCACGACCCAGGGCCTGGCCGACGCGCACGGTGACGGCCATCGCCAGGGCGTAGGGGATCATGAAGATCAGCGCGCTGAAGTTCAGGGCGATCTGGTGGCCGGCGACCACGGTAGCGCCCAGGCCGCCGATCAACAGCGCGATCACCGCGAAAATGCTCGATTCGGCGAACACGGCGATACCGATGGGGCCGCCAATGGACAGCAGGCGTTTGATCACCGGCAGTTGCGGCTTATCGAAGCGTTCGAACAGGCGGCTCGGCTTGTACGCCGGGGCGCGGCTCACCCAGCTCAGCATGCCCAGCAGCATGAACCACATCACCGTGCCGCTGGCCCAGCCGCAGCCCACGCCGCCCAGGGCGGGCATGCCGAGGTGGCCGTAGATCAGGATGTAGTTCAACGGGATGTTCAGCAGCAGACCGCCGATACCCAGCACCATGCTCGGACGGGTCCGGCCCAGGCCGTCGCTGAAGCAGCGCAGCACGTAGTAGAGGGCCACGGCAGGGAACCCGAAGGCGATTCCGTGCAGGTAACCCATGGCGGGTTCGATCAGGTCCGGGTCCACGCCCATCAGTTGCAGCACCGGGCGGGCGTTGAGTAGCAGCAATGCGCCGCACAGGCCCACGGCCAACGCCAGCCAGAGGGCCTGGCGCACCAGCGGGCCGGTCTCTTCCTGCTTGCCGGCGCCGAAGCGCTCGGCGACTTTGGCAGTGGTGGCCAGCAGGATGCCGGTCATCAGCAGGAACACCGGAATCCAGATGGAGTTGCCCAGGGCCACGGCGGCCAGGTCGCGAGGGCTGACGCGGCCGGCCATCACCGCATCGACGAAGCCCATGGCGGAGTTGGACAGCTGGGCGACCATGATCGGCGCCGCCAGTTTGAGCAGGGCGCGCAGTTCAGTGCTGGCGCGGCTGAATCGGGTTTGACTCTGAGTCTCTGATAGTTCCATATCGATAAGGCATCCTCCGGGCGTACCGGTGGTGTCCATGCAAAAGGTGGCTGGCTGGGATCTGGACGCTGCCTGGTCGCGACGGGCTCGCGACCTTTCACGGTCCCAGCCTTTGCAGAAGAGGCTGCCGGCGGAACGGGACGTGGAGGCTGAGGGACGCGTAGTCTACGCCCTGACGCATTGGTCAGAAAAGAGGGGCGGCAGGTTGCCGTGCGGGCGCGGGGCGGGGTGATTGCGTAGAATGTCGGTCTCTCTGCTGGAGCCTGCCATGCGAATAGTTGCCGACGAAAATATCCCCCTGGTCGACGCCTTCTTCGGCGGCCTGGGCGAAATCCGCCGCTTGCCCGGCCGCGCCATCGATGCCGCCGCCCTTGCCGACGCGGATCTGCTCCTGGTGCGCTCGGTGACCCAGGTCGACCGCTCCTCGCTGGCCGGGAGCCCGGTGCGTTTCGTCGGTACCTGCACCATCGGCACTGACCACCTGGACCTCGACTACTTCCACGAGGCCGGCATCGCCTGGTCCAGCGCCCCCGGCTGCAACGCCCGCGGTGTGGTGGACTATGTGCTGGGCAGCCTGCTGGTGCTGGCCGAGGACCAGGGCGTGGACCTTGCCTCGCGCACCTTCGGCGTGGTGGGCGCCGGCCAGGTCGGCGGGCGCCTGGTGGAGGTGCTGCGCGGCCTCGGCTGGCGGGTGCTGGTCTGCGATCCGCCGCGACAGGCTGCCGAAGGCGGCGATTACGTTGATCTCGAGCACATCCTCCGCGAGTGCGATGCGATCAGCCTGCATACGCCCCTGAACGCTGGCGGCGACCATCCGACCCATCACCTGCTCGATAGCGCTCGACTGGAGCGCCTGCGCCCCGGCGCCTGGCTGATCAATGCAAGCCGTGGGGCGGTGGTGGACAACCGTGCCCTGCGCGAACTGCTTGAGCGTCGCACCGACCTGCGCGTGGTGCTGGATGTCTGGGAAGGCGAGCCCCAGGCGGACGTGGGGCTGGCGCGCCTGTGCCGTATCGCCACGCCGCACATCGCGGGCTACAGCCTGGAGGGCAAGTTGCGCGGCACGGCGCAGGTGTACCAGGCCTGGTGCCGGTTCAGCGGGCAGGTAGAAAGCGTGCGGCTGGATGAACTGCTGCCGGCACCCTGGCTGGACGAGCTGACCCTGAATGCGGGTTGCGCGCCGGACTGGGCCTTGGCGACCCTGTGTCGCGCGGTGTATGACCCGCGCCGCGACGATGCGGATTTTCGCCGCAGCCTGGTGGGTGACGATGCCCAGCGCCGGGTGGCCTTCGATGCCCTGCGCAAGCACTATCCTGTGCGCCGGGAAATCGACGGATTGCGTGTGCGGCTGAAGGGAGATGCCCCCGTGCTGGCCGGCATTGTCCGCGCCTTGGGGGCAGAGTTGGTGTAGCAAGGAGCCCGGGATTGCCCCGGGCCTCGAAGCTCAAGCCTGTTTCAGTTCGGTGGACAACTGTTTGTGCAGTTCCTGGCAGGCACGCTGGATCATGGTCTCGGTGATCGGAATCTCGCGGCCCTGGGCGTCGATGATGGCACCGCCCACCGGGCGACCCTGCCGAAGCGGAATCACCCGGCGATCGGAAGTGCTGTCGTGCAAACTCATGACCTGTCTCCTCTTCAGGTGGTGCGTGCAGTCTAGAAAGGGTAGATGAACACGCAGTGACAGTCGGCGCCAGCGATGCGCCGGAAAAACGAAAGACCAGGAAACACTAGAGCAGCGAATGTGCCAGCTGCGAGCGTCCTGGTCCTGATGGATGGACCCCCCGAGTGGGGCACGAGTTCAGTACGAGGTTTAGCATGTCCACGTTCCATATGGGGCTGATCATCAATCCGCTGGCCGGATTGGGTGGCCCGGCGGCGCTCAAGGGCAGCGACGGGGTTGCCGAAGATGCCCTTGCCAGAGGTGCCGAGCCCCGTGCGGCGGCACGCACCCGCCTGGCGCTGGAGTGCCTGCTGCCGCTCGTCGGGCGAATCCAGTTCCTTACCTTCCCCGGCCCCATGGGCGCGGACTTGCTGGTGGAGATGGGCTTCGCCCACCGGGTGCTGGGTCATCTCGACGGCCCGGCGACCAGCGCCGACGATACCCGCCATGCGGTCGAAGCCCTGCAGGACGCCGGCGTTGCCCTGATCCTCTTTGCCGGAGGCGACGGTACGGCGCGGGATGTCAGCAGCGTGGTGAGCGAGGGGCAGCCGGTGCTGGGAATCCCGGCCGGGGTGAAGATCCATTCCGGGGTCTACGCCATCAGCCCGCGTGCCGCCGGGGAGCTGGCGCGGCGCCTGGTGGAGGGCGGCCTGGTGCGCCTGGCCAGCGGTGAGGTGCGCGACCTGGACGAGGCCGCGCTGCGCGACGGCAAGGTCGCGGCGCGCTGGTACGGCGAGCTGACGGTGCCTGTGGAGGGCCAGTTCATGCAGCAGGTCAAACAGGGTGGCATGGAGTCGGAAGAGCTGGTGCTGGTGGAACTGGCCGACTGGCTGGGCGACAGCTGGGAGGAGGGCGTGCGCTACGTCTTCGGGCCTGGCTCCACGCTGCATGGTCTGGCCGCCAACCTGGGGCTGGAAACCACCTTGCTGGGCGTCGACGTGATAGAGAACGGCGCAGTGATTGCCCGGGACGTCACCGAAGCCCAGCTGTTCGAACTGGTGAACGGCCACCCGGCGCGCCTGCTGGTGACCGCCATCGGCGGCCAGGGCCACATCATCGGCCGCGGCAATCAGCAGATCAGTCCGCGGGTGCTGCGCGCCATCGGCCTCGATCACCTGCGAGTGGTGGCCACCAAACGCAAGCTGGGCACCCTGGCAGGCCGGCCGCTGCTGGTGGACAGTGGCGACCCGGCCCTGGACGAAGCCTTCCCCGATGCGGTGCGGGTCTGGGCCGGCTACAAGGAAGAGCTGCTCTATCCCGTGGGCTGGGGCGACCCGGCCTGAGGCTTCTCACCGATATCCCCGGGAGATCGGCTACTATCGGGGGCAGTTTCCCGTGGATGCAGGAGCATCGCGATGGACACCGAGCAGTACCCGCCCCATATCCGCCCTGGCGAGCGCGTCGTGCTCTTCGACGGGGTGTGCAAGCTCTGCAACGGCTGGGTGAAGTTCATCATCCGCCATGATCGGGCCCGAGTGTTCAAGCTGGCCGCTGTGCAATCTGCGGAAGGGCAGGCGATCCTGCACTGGTTCGGCCTGCCTGCTGACAGCTTCGCAACCCTGCTCTATGTCGAGGGCCGTGAACTGTTCGTCCGCTCCGAGGCGATCGCACGGGTATTGCGCCAGTTGCCGGCACCCTGGCCGCTGCTGGCGATTTTCCGCTTCCTGCCCCTGGCCCTGCGGGATTGGTGCTACGACCGGATCGCCCGCAATCGCTACCGACTCTTCGGCCGGTATGACAGCTGCCTGTTGCCGTCGCCCGATCATGCGGATCGTTTCCTCAATGCCCGCGATTGAGTCCTCCAACCCGGGGCAGGGAATGCTCCCGGTGAGACGAATGAGGCCCTGATGCCGTCCTTTCTTTCTTCTGGGCAGCGTACTGCGCTGCGCATGGCCGGGCGCTTCGTCGCGCCATACCGCTGGCGGGTGGCAGGCGCCTTGCTGGCGCTGTTGTTCACCGCTGGAATCACGCTTTCCATGGGACAGGGTATTCGCCTGCTGGTGGACCAGGGGCTGGCCACCCAGTCCGAAGCCGCGTTGCGGCATTCGATCATGCTGTTCTTCGGCCTGGTCCTGGCCCTGGCGCTGGGCACCTTCACCCGCTTCTACCTGGTGTCATGGATCGGCGAACGCTTCGTCGCGGACATCCGCAAGCGGGTGTTCGACCACCTGATCGAGCTGCACCCCGGCTTCTACGAGAGCAACCGTGCGTCGGAAATCCAGTCACGGTTGACGGCCGACACCACATTGCTCCAATCGGTGATCGGCTCGTCCCTGTCCATGGCGCTGCGTAACGGCATCATGCTGGTGGGCGGGATAGCCCTGCTCTTCATCACCAATCCCAAACTGACCGGCATCGTGTTGCTGGCGCTGCCGCTGGTGCTGGCGCCGATCCTCATCTTCGGCCGCCGGGTTCGGCGTCTGTCACGGCAGAGCCAGGATCGCATCGCCGATGTCGGCAGCTATGTGGGCGAGACCCTGGGGCAGATCAAGACGGTGCAGGCGTACAACCACCAGGCCCAGGACCGCCTGCGTTTCGCCCATACGGTGGAGGGCGCGTTCGATGCCGCGCGGCGACGCATCGCCCAGCGGGCCTGGCTGATCACCCTGGTGATCGTGCTGGTGCTGGGGGCCGTGGGCGTGATGCTCTGGGTCGGCGGCACGGATGTGATCGCTGGGCGCATTTCGCCGGGTGATCTGGCTGCGTTCGTGTTCTACAGCCTGATCGTCGGTGCGGCCTTCGGTGCCGTCAGCGAGGTGATCGGCGAATTGCAGAGTGCAGCCGGGGCGGCGGAGCGCATCGCCGAGCTGCTCCAGGCGCGCAATGCCATCCATGCCCCGGCGCAGGGGCGGGTCGCGCTGCCGGCGCGGGTCAGCGGGCGCATCGAGCTGGAAACGGTGCGCTTCGCCTATCCCGGCCGCCCTGAAGTGAACGCCCTGGACGGCGTCAGCCTGGAGGTTCGTCCCGGCGAGACACTGGCGCTGGTGGGGCCGTCCGGCGCAGGCAAGTCGACGGTCTTCGAGCTGCTGTTGCGCTTTTTTGATTCCCAGGCGGGCAGCATCCGGGTCGAGGGGGTGGAGCTGCAGCGGCTGGATCCCGCCGAGCTGCGCCGTTGTTTTGCCCTGGTGTCGCAAAGTCCCGCGCTGTTCTATGGCAGCGTCGAGGACAACATTCGCTACGGCCGCCCCGAAGCCAGCGACGCCGAAGTGCAATCCGCTGCTCGCGCGGCCCACGCCCATGAGTTCATCAGCCGCCTGCCCCAGGGCTACCAGACGCGCCTGGGGGAGGGTGGTATCGGCCTGTCCGGTGGCCAGCGACAACGCCTGGCCATCGCCCGTGCGCTGCTGGTGGATGCCCCTATCCTGTTGCTGGACGAAGCCACCAGCGCCCTGGATGCGGAAAGCGAACATCTCATCCAGCAGGCACTGCCGGCCTTGATGAGCGGCCGAACCACCCTGGTGATCGCCCATCGCCTGGCCACAGTGCAGAACGCGGACCGTATCGCCGTGATGGAGCGGGGCAGGGTGGTGGCGATCGGTCGCCATGCGCAGCTGGTGGCCAGCAGTCCGCTCTATGCGCGGCTGGCGGAGCTGCAGTTCGGCACCCGGATGGAGGATGAGCTGGGCTAGCGGCCCTGGCGAGCCAGCGGGATTTCGCAGGGCAACAAAAAAAGGGGATGCCAATTGGCATCCCCTTTTTCATTCAGGCCTGGCTTCAGACGACCGGTTTGGTCTCGTCCTTGGCTTCGTCCTTTTCTTCTTCCTTGGCTTTGGTCCCGGTGTGTTCCGGCACTTCAGCTTCGGTCACCAGCGTCAGTTGCTCGGGCTGTTCGGCCGGGGCCTCCACAGCGAGCTCGACGGCCTCCTCGACCTTCTGCTCGGCAGCAACCACTTCCTCTTCCACGCCAGCGACGGCGTGAGCGACAGCGGAGACCGGCTCGGCCGCGGCTACAGCCTCGACGGTTTTGGCGGCAGCCTCTTCGGCTTCCTTGGCCAGGCGCTCGGCCTCGCGCTGACGACGGCGCACTTCACGCGGGTCGTTGGCGGCACGGCCAGTGCTGGATGGGGCGGGAGCGGGCTCTTCGGCCTGCGGCGCAGCGACCGGGGTTTCCTCTGCAGGGGCGGCTGCCGGCGCTTCGGCGACGGCTTCAACGGCCAGGGGCGCTTCGACTACGGCTGGGGCCTCGGCTACCGGAGCTTCCACGATCTCTGCTGCCGGCTCGGCGAAGGGTGCAGTTTCTTCCACCTGGGCAACGACTTCCGCGGCCGGGGTTTCGACTGCCGGAACTTCGGCGGCTGGTGTTTCGGCCTGAACCGGGGCTTCGCCGGCGGCCTCGGCTGCCACTTCGGCGGCAGCCACGGCGGTGGCGACTACGGCAGCGGCCTGGGCTGCGTCGGCAGGGGCTGCCTCCTCGGCGCCTTCCTGATCTTCGGCGATTTCTTCGCCGTTGGCTTCGCGCTGACGCTCACGGCGGTTGCTACGGCGGCGCTGGCCACGGGAGCGGCGACGCGGACGCTCGCCATCGGCGCCTTCCATCTCGTCGTCCTGCAGCAGTTCCTCGTTGGTCAGCAGTTCTTCGTCGACCACCTCGGCCTGGGCGGCCAGCTCGGCGCGCGGCTGGCGCTCCTCGCGGGGTTGACGCTCTTCACGCGGCTGGCGCTCTTCGCGGGCCGGACGCTCGGCGCGCTCGGTACGCTCGCGACGGCCCTCCTGACCTTCACGGGCTTCGCGCGGCTGGCGTTCTTCACGCGGCTGGCGCTCCTCGCGGGGTTGACGCTCTTCACGGGGCTGGCGCTCTTCGCGCGGCTCGCGTGCCGGGCGTTCCTCGCGCGGCTGACGTTCTTCACGGGGCTGGCGCTCTTCGCGGGCCGGACGCTCGGCGCGCTCGGTACGCTCGCGACGACCTTCCTGACCTTCACGGGCTTCGCGCGGCTGGCGCTCTTCACGCGGCTTGCGGTCTTCCTCGCGACGACCTTCACGACCTTCGCGGCCTTCACGACCATCACGGCGGCGGTTCTGCTGACGGCCAGCACGGCGCTCTTCACCGCGCGGCTGGCGCTCGGCGGCCGGTTGCTCGGCCTCGACCTTGGGTTCTTCCTTGCCGGCGAACAGGCTCACCAGCGACTTCACCAGGCCCTTGAACAGGCTGGGTTCCGGAGCCGGGGTCGGCGGGGCCAGCGGAGCGGCCGGGGCCGGGGCGGGTGCCGGAGCGGGGCGCTCGGGGGAAACGGTCTTCACCGCGGCTTCCTGGCGGACCAGGGTGCGGGTGGAGCTGACCGGCTGGGCGTCTTCGACTTCGGCCGGGGTCATCTCGTAGCTGGACTGGGCGCTCAGCACTTCCGGGCTGTCGTCGCGCAGGCGCTGGACTTCGAAGTGCGGGGTTTCCAGGTGGTCGTTCGGCAGGATGACGATGCGCGAACGGGTGCGCAGCTCGATCTTGGTGATGCTGTTGCGCTTCTCGTTGAGCAGGAAGGCGGCAACCGGGATCGGTACCTGGGCGCGGACTTCGGCGGTGCGGTCCTTGAGGGCTTCTTCCTCGATCAGGCGCAGGATGGCCAGCGACAGGGATTCGACGTCACGGATGATGCCTTGGCCGTCGCAGCGCGGGCAGACGATGCCGCTGGTCTCGCCCAGGGACGGACGCAGGCGCTGACGGGACATTTCCAGCAGGCCGAAGCGGGAGATGCGGCCGACCTGCACGCGGGCGCGGTCGGCTTCCAGGGCTTCGCGGACCTTCTCTTCCACGGCGCGCTGGTTCTTGGCCGGGGTCATGTCGATGAAGTCGATGACGATCAGGCCGCCGATGTCACGCAGGCGCAGCTGGCGGGCGATTTCCTCGGCCGCTTCCAGGTTGGTCTGCAGGGCGGTTTCCTCGATGTCGCCACCCTTGGTCGCACGCGCCGAGTTGATGTCGATGGACACCAGGGCTTCGGTCGGGTCGATGACGATGGAACCGCCGGACGGCAGCTTCACTTCGCGCTGGAAGGCGGTTTCGATCTGGCTTTCGATCTGGAAGCGGTTGAACAGCGGAACGCTGTCCTGGTAGAGCTTGATCTTGCTCTGGTACTGCGGCATCACCTGGCGGATGAAGCTCAGGGCTTCCTCGTGGGCCTCGACGCTGTCGACCAGCACTTCGCCGATGTCCTGGCGCAGGTAGTCACGGATGGCGCGGATGATGACGTTGCTTTCCTGGTAGATCAGGAAGGGCGCGCCGCGCTCGCCGGAAGCTTCCTTGATGGCGCTCCAGAGTTGCAGCAGGTAGTCCAGGTCCCACTGCAGCTCTTCGCTGGAGCGGCCGAGGCCTGCGGTGCGGACGATCAGGCCCATGTCGGCCGGCGCGTTGAGGCCGTTCAGCGCTTCACGCAGTTCGTTGCGCTCTTCGCCTTCGATGCGGCGGGAGATGCCGCCGGCACGGGGGTTGTTCGGCATCAGCACCAGGTAACGGCCGGCGAGGCTGATGAAGGTGGTCAGTGCGGCGCCCTTGTTGCCGCGCTCTTCTTTCTCGACCTGGACGATGACTTCCTGGCCTTCGCTGAGCACTTCCTTGATGTTGATGCGGCCTTCGGGGGACTTCTTGAAGTATTCGCGGGAAATTTCTTTCAGAGGCAGGAAACCGTGGCGCTCTGCGCCGAAGTCGACGAAGGCGGCTTCGAGGCTGGGTTCGATGCGAGTGATACGGCCCTTGTAGATGTTGGCTTTCTTCTGCTCGCGTGCGCCCGATTCGATGTCCAGATCGTACAGGCGTTGGCCGTCGACCAGAGCAACACGCAACTCTTCGGGCTGAGTTGCGTTAATCAGCATTCTTTTCATGTGGTACCAATGGGTTTCCGGGCTTCCGGAAACGGCGATTGGCGCACACGACTCTCGCGGTCGGTGTCAGGTGCGTGTCAGGGGCGGCGGGCCGTCCCCGTGTCCAGCGAATCCAGCCAGTGGGGCGGGAATCGCGACTACGTCTCCTGCTTGCTGTGTCGTGACAGAAGCACTTGGTCAGGAAGAGGAATCAACGGTCGGTAGCGGACGAAATGAAGCGTCTTGAAACTACGCAATCCGACGGTTGTGCATCTCCACCCTACACTTGTCCCTTGAAAATCGGGTGCCGCTCGCTGAATCCGTAGCGGGTTGCATTTACCGCGATCTCCCAATGAAGGGGGCGATCACGCGTCATGGCTCGAGGCTTTGATTTCGGAAAATTCGAGGTCAATGCGGCGAATTTTCTGTCGGACGGCCTTACGTCCTGAAAGGGTTGCAGCGGTTGGGGGTGGCAGTTTTGGCGAACACCCCGAAACCAGGCCGCTTTTGGCGGCGTTCGCGACTATAGCAGTAATCATTAAGTGCTTCAAATCCATAAAAAATTGTTATGATGCGCGCCATGACTACTCCTGCCTCCCCAACCTCCGGCGTTCAGCTGCTTGAGGTTGCGCCGGAATATGCCGGCCAACGTATCGATAATTTCCTACGTACCCAGCTGAAGGGTGCGCCGAAAACGCTCATCTATCGCATTCTGCGCAAGGGCGAAGTTCGCGTGAACAAGGGGCGCATCAAGCCGGAGTACAAGCTGCAGGCTGGCGATGTCGTCCGCGTCCCCCCATTGCGTCTGTCCGAGCCCGACGAGCCGGCCCCAGTGGCCCAGAGCCTGCTGGAGCGCCTGGAAAGCGCGATCGTCTATGAAGACAAGGCGCTGATTGTGTTGAACAAGCCGGCCGGCATTGCCGTGCATGGCGGCAGCGGCCTCAGTTTCGGGGTGATCGAGGCCTTTCGCCAGTTGCGGCCGGAGGCGAAGGATCTGGAGTTGGTGCATCGACTGGATCGGGATACTTCCGGGCTGCTGATGATCGCCAAGAAGCGCAGCATGCTGCGTCACCTGCATGAGGCCTTGCGTGGCGACGGTGTCGACAAGCGTTATCTGGCGCTGGTGCGCGGCAGTTGGCCGACTTCAAAGAAAAAGGTCAGCGCGCCGCTGCTGAAGAACAACTTGCGCTCGGGCGAGCGCATGGTCGAGGTGAATCCCGAGGGCAAGGAGGCGCTGACCGAGTTCCGTGTGGTGCGACGTTTCGGCGAGTTCGCCACGCTGGTGGAGGCGAGCCCCATCACCGGACGCACCCACCAGATTCGTGTGCACGCCAAGCACGCCGGCCACTCCATTGCCGGCGACCCCAAGTACGGGGATGAGGATTTTACGCGGGAGATCCGTGAGTTGGGTGGCAAGCGCCTGTTCCTGCACGCCCATTCCCTGGCGATCAGCCTGCCGGATGGTGGCGAGCTGAGGCTGGAGGCGCCGGTGGACGACATGTGGCAGAAGACTTTGGAGCGACTCGGTGCCTGACTACCAGTTGTTGATCTTCGACTGGGACGGCACCCTGGCCGATTCCATCGCCCGTATCGTCGAATCCATGCGTGTGGCTGCCGATGCGGGCGGTCTTCCCTGGCGCGACGATACCGCCATCAAGGGCATCATCGGTCTCGGCCTGCCGGAGGCCATCGCCACGTTGTATCCGGAGATCGAGGATGCGCGGGGCATCGATATCTTCCGGCGCCGCTATGGTGAGCACTACAACGCGCTGGAGAGTCAGCCTTCGCCCCTGTTCGATGGGGTGGCGGAGGCGCTGGAAGCCTTTCGCGACCAGGGGTATCGCCTGGCGGTAGCCACTGGCAAGAGCCGTCGCGGGCTCGATCATGTGCTCGCGGGGCGCGGCTGGCTGGATTACTTCGATGTCACCCGTTGCGCCGATGAGACCGCCAGCAAGCCGGATCCGTTGATGTTGCGGGAAATCCTCGGGCATTGCGGTGTGGCGGCCGAGCGCGCGCTGATGGTCGGGGATTCGCCTTTCGACCTGCGCATGGCGCAGCGGGCCGGAATGGATTCCGTGGCGGTGGGGTATGGTGCCCAGCCGCTTGCCGAGTTGCTCAAGGAGTCGCCGACCCTGGCAATCGAGCGCTTCGAAGAATTGCGTCACTGGCTGGAAGGTAATCTGAGCCGGCAAACCCGAGAGGTGGAGCTCTATGTCTGACGAATGGAAAGAACCGGCTGCCGACAAGGCCGACGAGAAGAGCTGGAAGCTTTTGGAGAAGGCCGTGCTGGCGGGTGTCCAGGAGCAGCGTCGGGCGCGACGTTGGGGCATCTTCTTCAAGCTGTTGACCTTCCTCTATCTGTTCGTCGCCCTGGCGCTTTTTTCTCCCGCCTTCGACTTTCAGAAGAGCGCGGCTCGCAGTCAGGAGCACACGGCTCTGGTGGAGGTTCGCGGCATGATCGCCGACGAGGAGGCTGCCAGTGCGGACAGCATCGTCACCGGCCTGCGTGCGGCCTTCGAGGATCCCAAGACCAAGGGTGTGGTCCTGCGTATCAACAGTCCGGGCGGCAGCCCGGTACAGTCCGGCTATGTATACGACGAGATTCGCCGGCTGCGTGCCGAGCACCAGAACATCAAGATCTATGCCGTGATCTCCGATCTGGGGGCTTCGGGGGCCTACTACATCGCCAGTGCGGCGGATGAGATCTACGCCGACAAGGCCAGTCTCGTCGGCTCCATTGGTGTCACGGCGACCAGCTTCGGTTTCGTCGATGCCATGGGCAAGCTGGGTGTGGAGCGTCGCGTCTATACCTCCGGTGAGCACAAGGCGTTTCTCGATCCCTTCCAGCCGCAAAAACCGGAGGAGACCGAGTTCTGGCAGGGTGTGTTGAACACCACCCATCAGCAGTTCATCGAGAGCGTGAAGAAAGGGCGCGGCGATCGCCTGAAGGTCGATGGGCATCCCGAACTCTTCAGTGGCCTGGTCTGGTCTGGCGAGCAGGCGCTGGAGCTGGGGCTGGTGGATAAGCTGGGCAATGCCAGCTATGTGGCGCGGGAAGTGGTCGGTGCGAAGGAGATTGTCGATTACACGGTGCAGGAATCGCCGTTCGATCGCTTCTCGAAGAAGTTCGGTGCCAGTGTGGCCGAGCGGCTTGCGCTGTGGATGGGGATTCAGGGGCCGAGCCTGCGCTGAATCCGAGCGTCGCTATTGAAAGAAAGCCCGGCCGATGCCGGGCTTTCTTCCTTCTATATGGCGATCAGGGAATCTGCACGCCTTCGGCGAGCAGCATGTCGACCAGGCGGATCAATGGCAGGCCCACCAGGCTGGTGGCGTCGCTACCTTCGGTGGCGCGGAACAGGCTGACGCCCAGTCCCTCGGCCTTGAAGCTGCCGGCGCAATCGTAGGGTTGCTCGGCTTTCAGGTAGCGCGCGACCCGTGCCTCATCCAGTTCGCGAAAATGCACGGTAAACGGCACGCAGTCCACCTGGTGCTGGCCAGTGGCGCTGTTCAGCAGGGCCAAGCCGGTGAGGAAGCTCACGCTGGTGCCGCTGGCGGCCAGCAGTTGGCTGCGGGCGCGTTCGAATCCATGGGGCTTGCCGAGTATCTGTTCGCCGAGCACGGCGACCTGGTCCGAGCCGATGATCAGGTGGTTCGGGTACTGGGTGGCGAGGGCGCGGGCCTTTTCCAGGGCCAGTCGGCGCACCAGTTGTTCGGCGGGTTCCGCGGGCTGGCGGCTTTCGTCGATGGCCGGCGCGCCCCAGGTGAAGGGCAGGCGCAGGCGTTCGAGCAGTTCGCGGCGGTAGGGGGAGCTGGATGCGAGCACCAGGGGCGGCATGGCGATCTCCGGACTGTGGGGCGAGAAATTCTATAGAGCCCCGTCAAGCACCGACAATGCGGAATTTCTTTTGACAGGGCAGGGGCTCGTCCCTAGAATGTCGCGCCTATGTTGAATGGGCCGATTCCACCTCATGTAGATCCGCGCAAGCTGGCGGACCGCGAAGTCACTCTCGATGGTGAGATCGCGCTCGCCAGTCTGGAGCGACTCTGCGAACCCCTCGCGGACAACGCGGGCAGCATTCGTGCGAGCCTGGCGTTTGGTCGTGACGAGCGTCGCGCGGTTGTCATCCACAGCCGGATCGACGTTGAGGTCAAGATGGTTTGCCAGCGTTGTCTAGAGCTGGTCGCCCTGAACATCCACAGCGAATGCGATTACGCCGTGGTGAGGGAAGGGGCTGACAGTCAGTCGCTGCCGAAGGGCTATGACGTGCTGGAAGTGGGTGAGGATCCGCTGGATCTGATGACTCTGGTCGAGGACGAGTTGCTGCTCGCTCTGCCCATAGTTCCGGCCCATGACCCTGAAGATTGCCAGCAGCCGGTGGGCCTCGATGAGCCCGAGCCGAGCGAGGACGAGGTTTCGCGGTCCAACCCGTTCAGCGTACTGGCGCAGTTAAAGCGTGACCCAAACGTTTAGGAGTTAATTGATTATGGCTGTTCAGCAGAACAAAAAATCCCGCTCGGCACGCGACATGCGTCGTTCCCACGACGCCCTCGAAGCCAACGCACTGTCCGTAGAGAAGAGCACCGGTGAAGTTCACCTGCGCCACCACGTTTCCCCGGACGGTTTCTACCGCGGTCGCAAGGTGATCGACAAGGGCGCTGCCGAGTAATCCTTGGCCGCCTCGATCATCGCGATTGATGCAATGGGCGGGGACTACGGTCCCCGCTGCATTGTTCCAGCCAGCATCGCCTGTCTAGCTGAATCCCCCTCGCTCCACCTGGTCCTCGTCGGCCAAGCCCCCCTTCTCGAAGAGCTCGTTGCCCGTGTCCCCGCGGTGGATCGTCAGCGCCTGCAAATCGTGCATGCCAGTGAAGTGATCGCCATGGACGAGCGCCCGGCGCAAGCCTTGCGCGGCAAGCCGGACGCCTCGATGCGTGTCGCCCTCGAACTGGTGCGCAATGGTCGCGCCCAGGCCTGCGTCAGTGCCGGCAACACCGGTGCCCTGATGGCGCTTTCCCGCTACGTGCTGAAGACCCTGCCCGGTATCGATCGTCCGGCGATGGTCAGCGCCATCCCCACGGCTCGCGGGCATTGCCATCTGCTGGACCTGGGAGCCAACGTCGATTGCAGTGCCGAGCATCTCTACCAGTTCGCCGTGATGGGCGCGGTGGCTGCCGAAGTGCTCGGCGTTCCCCAGCCTCGGGTCGCGTTGCTGAACGTAGGCACCGAGGACATCAAGGGCAATCAGCAGGTCAAGCTGGCCGCGAGCCTGTTGCAGCAGGCCGAAGGCCTCAACTACATCGGCTACATCGAGGGCGACGGCCTGTATCGCGGTGAGGCGGATGTGGTCGTGTGCGATGGCTTCGTCGGCAACATCCTGCTCAAGTCCAGCGAGGGGCTGGCCTCGATGATTTCCTCGCGCATGGAGGCGCTCTTCAGCCAGAGCCTGGGCTCACGACTGGTGGGGGCGCTGGCCTTGCCGCTGTTGCGCAGGTTGCGCACCGACTTGACGCCCGCGCGCCACAATGGGGCAAGCTTCCTTGGCCTGCAGGGCATTGTCATCAAGAGCCATGGTGCGGCCGGCTCCGACGGCTTCCAGAGTGCCATCCGTCGTGCGCTGGTCGAGGTGCGTGAAAACCTCCCGCAGCGCCTGCATGGCCGCCTGGAACATCTGTTGCTTTAGGGGGTGGTGATGTTCGCCCCCTGTTCGCGAAGACGTGCCAACAGGCCCTAGAATGTGACCGGTACCGGCAGCCTGTCATCCAACTGTCAGTTTCGTGCGCTTGGCTATGCCAGGCGTCAATCTCCCTATACCGCCAGATAAGGGACCACTCTTAATGTCCGCATCCCTCGCTTTCGTCTTTCCCGGTCAGGGTTCCCAGTCTCTGGGCATGCTGGCCGAGCAGGGGGGCCAGCACCAGCTGGTCCTGGATACTTTCGCCGAAGCCTCCGAGGCTCTCGGTTACGACCTCTGGGCGCTGACCCAGCAAGGTCCGGAAGAGCAACTCAATCAGACCGACAAGACCCAGCCCGCCATCCTCACCGCCTCCATCGCCCTGTGGCGCCTGTGGCTGGCCGAGGGCGGCGCACGCCCGGCCTATGTCGCCGGCCACAGCCTGGGTGAGTACTCCGCCCTGGTGGCTGCCGGCAGCCTGGCGTTCGCCGATGCGGTGAAGCTGGTGGCGCTCCGTGGCCAGCTGATGCAGCAGGCCGTACCTGCAGGGCAGGGCGGCATGGCCGCGATCCTGGGCCTGGAAGACGCCGATGTGCTGGCTGCCTGCGCTGAAGCGGCCCAGGGCGAGGTGGTCAGTGCGGTTAACTTCAACGCGCCCGGCCAGGTCGTGATCGCCGGCGCAGCAGCCGCCGTGGAACGCGCCATCGAGGCCTGCAAGGCTCGAGGTGCCAAGCGCGCCATGCCGCTGCCGGTAAGCGTGCCGTCCCACTGCGCGCTGATGAAGCCGGCCGCCGAGCGTTTCGCCGAGTCGGTCGAGGCCCTTGCCTGGCAGGCTCCGCAGATCTCGCTGGTGCAGAACGTCAGCGCCGCGGTGGTGACTGACCTCGCCGAGCTCAAGCGCGACCTGCTGGCCCAGCTCTACAGCCCGGTGCGCTGGGTGGAGTCGATGATCTGCCTGTCCGAGCGTGGCGTCACCGATCTGGTGGAATGCGGTCCGGGCAAGGTGCTGTCCGGCCTGAACAAGCGCTGCGTGAAGGGTGTCAACACCCATAACCTGGATACCCCTGATGCTTTCGCAGCCGCCCGTGCTGCGCTGGCCTGAACAAGGAGAAGACCTATGAGTCTGCAAGGTAAGGTGGCACTGGTCACCGGTGCGAGCCGTGGCATTGGCCAGGCAATCGCTCTCGAACTGGGTCGTCAGGGCGCCGTGGTGATCGGCACTGCGACTTCCGCATCCGGTGCCGAGCGCATCGCCGAGTTCCTCAAGGACAACGGCATCGAAGGCGCCGGCCTGGTGCTGGATGTCAGCAGCGACGAATCGGTCGCCAGCACCCTGGAGCACATCCAGCAGCACCTGGGTCAGCCACTGATTCTGGTGAACAACGCCGGTATCACTCGCGACAACCTCATGCTGCGCATGAAGGACGACGAGTGGTTCGACGTCATCAACACCAACCTCAACAGCCTGTACCGCCTGTCCAAGGCCGTGCTGCGTGGCATGACCAAGGCTCGCTGGGGTCGCATCATCAACATCGGTTCGGTGGTGGGTGCCATGGGCAACGCCGGCCAGACCAACTACGCCGCCGCCAAGGCCGGCCTGGAAGGCTTCAGTCGCGCCCTGGCGCGCGAGGTCGGTTCCCGTGCCATTACCGTCAACTCGGTGGCTCCGGGCTTCATCGACACCGACATGACCCGTGAATTGCCGGAAGCCCAGCGCGACGCGCTGCTGACCCAGATCCCGCTGGGTCGCCTGGGCCAGGCCGAAGAGATCGCCAAGGTGGTAGGTTTCCTCGCCTCCGACGGCGCGGCCTACGTCACCGGCGCCACCGTTCCGGTCAACGGCGGCATGTACATGAGCTGAATGTGACGAATCCCTTCAGGAAGCTGTCATATGGGCTGTCTAGAATTCGCTATAAGAGTGCAGTCGGGTTATAGACATTTCGTTGCGGCGATCCGGAAGGGCTTCAGGCGTTCTGCTTGAAAAGCGGAAAACCCTTTCTATACACTGCAGCCCCAGCTGCACGGATTTTTCCATAGGAGTGAAAACAAGGTATGAGCACCATCGAAGAACGCGTCAAGAAAATCGTCGCCGAGCAACTGGGCGTCAAAGAAGAGGAAGTAACCAACAGCGCTTCCTTCGTTGAAGACCTGGGCGCCGACTCCCTTGACACCGTTGAGCTGGTGATGGCTCTGGAAGAGGAATTCGAGACCGAAATCCCGGACGAGCAAGCCGAGAAGATCACCACCGTTCAGGAAGCCATCGACTACATCAACGCCCACGCGCAGTAATGTAGTCGTCGGTAACCCGACGCGGAAAAGCCGCACGACCCGACCGGGCGTGCGGCTTTTCTTTAAGCAGGTTGTTGAAAATCCGCGGTGCCGCGTTACCAGCCGGGCTTTTCAACAGTCTGTTAATCCGAATCAACCGCCGTGTAGAGATTGAAGAAGGAGATCGCTGTGTCGCGTAGACGCGTCGTGGTCACTGGCCTTGGCATGCTGTCGCCGCTGGGTACCGATGTACCGAGCACCTGGCAGGGAATTCTGGCTGGCCGCAGTGGCATTGGCCCGATCGAGCATATGGACCTTTCCGCTTACACCACCCGCTTCGGCGGCTCGGTCAGGGGGTTCAATGTCGAGGAATACCTGTCGGCCAAGGAGGCGCGCAAGCTCGATCTGTTCATCCAGTACGGCCTCGCGGCGAGCTTCCAGGCCATGCGTCATTCCGGCCTCGAGGTCACCGACGCCAATCGTGAGCGCATCGGCGTCGCCATGGGGTCGGGGATCGGCGGCCTGACCAATATCGAGAACAACTGCAAATCCCTGATCGATCAGGGGCCGCGCAGGATCTCTCCGTTCTTCGTACCCGGTTCGATCATCAACATGGTGTCCGGCTTCCTGTCGATCCACCTGGGCATCCAGGGACCGAACTACGCCATCGCCACCGCCTGCACCACCGGCACCCACTGCATCGGTATGGCTGCACGCAACATCGCCTACGGTGAAGCCGACGTGATGATCGCCGGCGGCTCCGAGATGGCCGCCTGCGGCCTGGGCATGGGTGGTTTCGGTGCGGCTCGCGCGCTCTCCACTCGCAATGACGATCCGGCCCGCGCCAGCCGCCCGTGGGACAAGGGTCGCGACGGCTTTGTGTTGTCCGATGGCGCCGGCGCCCTGGTGCTGGAAGAGCTGGAGCACGCCAAGGCCCGTGGTGCGACCATCTACGCCGAGCTGATCGGCTTCGGCATGAGTGGCGACGCCTACCACATGACTTCGCCGCCGGATGACGGCGCCGGCGCGGCCCGCTGCATGCGCAATGCCCTGCGCGATGCCGGCCTGAACCCGGACCAGGTCCAGTACGTCAACGCCCACGGCACCTCGACCCCAGCGGGCGACGTGGCTGAAGCCATGGCGCTGAAGTCGGTGTTCGGCGACCACGCCTACAAGTTCGCGGTCAGTTCCACCAAGTCCATGACCGGCCACCTGCTGGGAGCCGCCGGTGCCGTCGAGGCGATCTTCAGCGTGCTGGCCCTGCGCGATCAGGTGGCACCGCCGACCATCAACCTGGACGAGCCGGACGAAGGCTGCGACCTCGACTTCGTGCCCCACGAAGCCCGTCCGATGCCCATCGATATCGTGCTGTCCAACTCCTTCGGTTTCGGCGGCACCAACGGTTCCCTGGTGTTCCGTCGGTTCGCGGGCTGATGCTGAACTGGGTGGACGGCCATCCGGCCGAGTCGCTGTCCATCAAGGACCGCGGCCTGGCCTACGGCGATGGGCTTTTCGAAACCATTGCCGTGCGCGCCGGCCGTCCGCCCTTGCTCGAATACCACATGGCGCGGCTGGCCGAAGGCTGCCAGCGCTTGGGGATTCCCCTCGATTACGGGCTGATGCGTACCGAGTTACTGGCGTTCTCCGCTGGACTGGGTGAGGGCGTCGCCAAGTTGATCGTCACTCGCGGTGAAGGGTTGCGTGGTTACGCACCGCCACCGGTGGCGCTGCCGCGGCGCATCCTGCAGAGCGGTCCGTTCCCGGCCTACCCGGAGGTCAACGGCGAGCAAGGCGTCCAGCTGTTTCCTTGCGCCACCCGCCTTGCCGAGCAGCCCTTGCTGGCCGGCCTCAAGCACCTCAATCGCCTGGAGCAGGTCCTGGCTCGCGCCGAATGGCAGGGCGGCGATTTCGCCGAAGGCCTGATGCTTGACCAGTCAGGGCGCGTGATCGAAGGCGTCTTCAGCAACCTGTTCATGGTTTGCGGTGGCGTGCTGGTCACGGCCGATCTGTCCCGCTGCGGCGTCGCCGGGGTGATGCGCGCGGCCTTGCTCGACAGCGCCCGGTCGGACGGCTTGCCGGTCGAGGTGAGGGACATTCCATTCGATGAATTTATCGGCGCCGATGAGGTCTTCCTTTGCAATAGCCTCTTCGGGATCTGGCCGGTGCGTTCTGTAACAGGCCATCACTGGCCGGTCGGCCCGCTGACCCGTAAACTTCAGGCCATCGCCCGCGATCTTCTGGACATCTGATTCGTGATACGCAAATTCCTGCTGATGCTGGAGGCAGGCCTGCTTCTTGCCGGCCTGCTGATGGCCTTTGCCGGCTGGCAGCAGCGCGTCACCCTCGATCAACCCCTGAACATTTCCGCCGAACGGATGCTGGACGTCCCGGCCGGCGCCACGCCCGGTGGGTTGCTCAACCGCCTGGAGGAGGAGGGGGTGTTGAACAATGCCTTCTGGCTACGCCAGTACTGGCGCTTCAACCTGGCCAATGCTTCGCTCCATAGCGGCGAGTACCGACTTGCGCCGGGCATGCGTGCCGCTGACCTGCTGGCACTTTGGGAGCGTGGCGAAGTGGTGCAATACAGCCTGACCCTGGTGGAAGGCTGGAACTTCCGCCAGGTGCGCGCGGCCCTCGTCAAGCAGGCCAAGCTGGAACAGACCCTGGCCGATGTCAGCGACGCCGAACTGATGGCCCGACTCGGCCGCCCCGGCGAATACCCGGAAGGCCGCTTCTTCCCCGACACCTACCGGTTCGTGCGGGGCACGCGTGACATCGACCTGCTGAAGCAGGCGCGGGACCGGCTCGATCAGGTTCTCGCCGAAGAGTGGGACAAGCGTGCGGACCAGCTTCCCTATGCCGATTCCTACCAGGCGCTGATCATGGCTTCCCTGGTGGAGAAGGAAACCGGCGTGCCGGCTGAACGTGGCCAGATCGCCGGCGTCTTCGTGCGCCGCTTGCACTCCGGCATGTTGCTGCAGACCGACCCGACCGTGATCTACGGCCTGGGCGAGCGATACAACGGCAATCTGACCCGGGACCACCTGCGTGAAGCGACGCCCTACAACACCTATGTCATCAGCGGACTGCCGCCGACGCCCATCGCGCTGGCCGGTCGCGAGGCCATTCATGCAGCCTTGCATCCGTCCGCCGGCAAGAGCCTCTATTTCGTCGCTCGCGGCGACGGTAGCCATGTATTCTCCGAGACTCTGGGCGAGCACAACCAGGCCGTGCGCGACTTTCAGCTGAAGCGTCGCAATGGCTACCGCTCCAGCCCGCAATGAAAAAGGACATCCAGTGAGCGGTCTTTTCATCACCTTGGAAGGCCCGGAAGGCGCCGGAAAGAGCACCAACCGCGAGTACCTCGCCGAACGCCTGCGCAATCAAGGCATCGAAGTGGTGCTGACTCGTGAACCGGGCGGAACGCCCCTTGCCGAGCGCATTCGCGAACTTCTGCTGGCACCCAGTGACGAAGCCATGGCCGTGGACACCGAGCTGCTGCTGATGTTCGCCGCCCGCGCCCAGCACCTGGCGGGTGTGATCAAGCCGGCCCTGGCGCGTGGCGCCGTGGTGCTCTGCGACCGCTTCACCGATGCGACCTACGCCTACCAGGGCGGAGGCCGGGGTCTGCCGGCGGCGCGCATCGCACTGCTGGAAAGTTTCGTTCAGGGTGATCTGCGCCCGGACCTGACGCTGGTCTTCGACCTGCCAGTGGAAATCGGCCTGGCTCGCGCCGCCGCCCGCGGTCGCCTCGACCGCTTCGAGCAGGAACAGCGCAGCTTCTTCCAGGCCGTGCGCCAGACTTACCTCGAGCGCGCCCAGGCTGCGCCGGAGCGTTACCGGGTGATCGACGCCTCGGTGCCCCTGGCTGAGGTCCAGCGCGGCCTGGATCAACTCCTGCCTGAGTTGCTGGAGCGTTGCCATGGCTGACGCCTATCCCTGGCAGGACAGCCTCTGGCAGCACCTGGCCGGGCGGCCGCGTCACGCCCATGCCTATCTGCTGCACGGACCGTCCGGCATCGGCAAGCGCGCCCTGGCCGACCGCCTGATGGCGCGCCTGCTCTGCCAGAGCCCGGCCGGACTCGATGCCTGCGGTCAATGCAAGTCCTGCCTGCTGCTGGCGGCCAATACCCATCCCGATGCCTTCGTGCTGGAGCCGGAGGAGGTCGACAAGGCCATCCGGGTCGACCAGGTGCGCGAACTGGTGGAGTTCGTGGTGCAGACCGCGCAGCTCGGCGGGCGCAAGGTGGTGCTGCTGGAACCAGCCGAGGCGATGAACCTCAACGCCTCCAACGCGCTGCTGAAGAGTCTGGAGGAGCCCTCCGGCGATACCGTGCTGTTGCTCGTCAGCCATCAGCCAAGCCGACTCCTTCCGACCATCAAGAGTCGCTGCGTGCAACAGGCCTGCCCGCTCCCCGGCAAGACCCAGAGCCTGGCCTGGCTTGGCTCGGCGCTGCCGGATGCCGCACCCGAGGAATTGCACGAACTGCTGGTTCTCGCCGGTGGCTCGCCGCTGTCGGCCCTGCGCCTGGAGGGGCAGGGCGTGCGTGCGCAGCGAGCTGAAGTGGTCGAGGGAGTGAAGAAACTGCTCAAGCAGCAGGTCGGCGCCAGCCAGTTGGCGGAGGGTTGGAACGCAGTGCCCTTGCCGCTGTTGTTCGACTGGTTCTGCGACTGGGCGCAATTGATGCTGCGCTTCCAGCTCACCCGTGATGAAACGGGGCTCGGCCTGGCCGACATGCGCAAGGTGGTGCAGTACCTGGCGGACAAGGCTCCGCAACACAAGGTACTGGCCATGCAGGACTGGCTGCTGCAACAACGGCAGAAAGTGCTGAACAAGGCCAACCTCAACCGTGTCTTGCTTCTCGAAGCGCTGCTGGTGCAGTGGGCAAGCTTGCCCGGGCCGGGCTAGAATCCGTGCCAGAACCAGCTTGTCAGGAAAACCGCATGAGCCTGCCGCCGAACCTGGGCCCGCGTAACGGGATTCTGTCCTTGACCATCAAGGACAAGTCGGTCCTGTACGCCGCCTACATGCCGTTCATCAAGAACGGTGGCCTGTTCATACCGACCAACAAGACCTACAAGCTCGGCGACGAAGTATTCATGCTGCTCAACCTGATGGACGAGCAGGAGAAGATCCCGGTCGCCGGCAAGGTCGTCTGGATCACCCCCAAAGGCGCCCAGGGTAACCGCGCTGCCGGGATCGGTGTCCAGTTCAATGATGGTGACAGCGGCGCGCGCAACAAGATCGAGACCTACCTCGCCGGCGCCCTCAAGTCCGACCGTCCCACCCATACGATGTAACTGACAGCAGTTGCGAGCCGCGAGCTACAAGTTGCAAGGGCGCTTTCGCCTTTCTCTTGTGGCTTGAGGCTTGAGGCTTGCCGCTTGAGGCTCCCATGCTTATCGACTCCCACTGCCACCTGGACCGCCTCGACCTGGCTGCCCACGGTGGATCCCTTGACGCCGCCCTGGATGCCGCCCGCGCCCGTGGTGTCAGTCAGTTCCTCTGCATCGGCGTGAGCGCCGATAACGCGGCCGCGGTGAAGGCCCTGGCCGAGCGTTACGAGGACGTGCACTGCTCCGTAGGCGTCCATCCGCTGGACCTGGAGCCGGGCGCGGCCCCGGCGCTGGACTGGCTGCTGGGTGAGCTGGAACACCCGCGGGTGGTGGCCATCGGTGAAACCGGCCTGGACTATCACTACGAGCCCGAAGCCGCCGAACTCCAGCAGCAGGCCTTTCGCCTGCACCTGGAAGCGGCCAGGGTGACTGGCAAGCCGGTGATCGTGCACACCCGCGAAGCGCGCGCCGACACCCTGGCGCTGCTGCGCGAAGCCGCCTTGCCCCAGGCCGGCGTATTGCATTGCTTCACCGAGGACTGGGACATGGCTCGCGCCGCGCTGGACCTCGGCTTCTACATCTCCCTCTCCGGTATCGTCACCTTCCGCAATGCCGATGCCTTGCGCGAAGTGGCTCGCCAGGTGCCGGCCGACCGCCTGCTGGTCGAGACCGACTCGCCTTATCTCGCGCCGGTCCCTTACCGTGGCAAATCGAACCTGCCGCAGTACGTGCGTGAGGTGGCGGAGTTTCTCGCCGAGTTGCGCGGAGTCCCGTTCGAGGATTTTGCCCAGCAGACGAGTGAGAACTACCTTCGCCTGTTCCCGCTGGCGCGGCTTGGCTGAAAGCTCGGGCTGCTGGAAAACACGCGCACAAAAAAAACCCGGGTTCTGGGGGATGAATCCGGGTCAAGACCATTAGGAGTAAAACAAAGGAACGCGATCCACGGTTCCTCGACTGGCTGGGCACTTGGGGGGAGATGCCGCACGCCAGTAAGAGAAGTATTGGCCATTATCCCCAAGCGTCCAGATTGCTCAGCGGCGTTTCTTAAACGTATTTGGAATACACCGGCCCCGGCTGAGTCCTCATGCGTCTGCCATCTGGCGCAGGAGCGCAAGGGTTTCGTCTATTACCCGAGGTTGGGTGTAGAAGTGCGGCGAGAAGCGGATACCACCTCCGCGCTGGGCGCACACCACCTGCTCGGCGCGCAGGCGCTCGAACAGTGCCTGGTTGTCCCAGCCGTCCAGGCGGAAGGTGATGATGCCGGCACGGCGCGCCGGCTGCAGAGGGCTCAGCAGGTGCACGCCGGGAATCCGCGCCAGTCCGTCCTGCAGGCACTGCACCCGCTCGCCGAGGTCCTTGGCCACCTGCGTCATGCCCACTTCCTCCAGCAGCGAGAGGCTCGCCTCCAGCGCCATGGCGCCAAGCATGTTGGGGCTGCCACATTCGAAGCGGCGTGCGGTGCGCGAGGGTTCCCAGTCGGCGCGCTCGTAATCCCCGGGGTGTTCCAGCATGTGCCAACCGTACTCATGGAGCTTGAGCTGCTGGCGCAGGTCGGTGCGGCAATAGAAGACACCGAGCCCCTCCGGGCCGAGCATCCATTTGTGGCCGTCGGCCATCGCGAAGGCGCAGTCGATGGCCTGGGCGTCGAAGGGCAGGGCGCCCAGTTGCTGGATGGCATCGACACAGAACAGCACGCCGCGTTTGCGACATTCCTGGCCCAGGCGCAGCAGGTCAAGGCGCAGCCCGCTGGCGTACTGCACGGCGCTGATGGACATCAACCGCGTGCGCGGGCCGCAGGCGGCGAGCAGGGCACCTTCGGGATCGGCGTTGTCCAGGGAAACCTGGATGGTGTCCACGCCATAGCGCTTCAGCGCTTGCCAGACGACCCGGTTCGAAGGGAATTCCTGGTCGCTGATGACGACCTGATCGCCCGCCGTCCAATCCAGACCAAAGGCAACGAAAGACAGGGCTTCCGATGTATTCTTGACCAGTGCAAGATCAGCCGTGGTCGGTGCGTTCAGTAGCCTGGCCAGGCGTTCGCGAAGGCGACGATCCACGATCAACCAGTCCGGATAGTCCCTCGCGCCAATGCGCCAGTTCTCTTCGGCGAAGCGTTGGACCGCCTGGGTCGCGCGTTTCGGCCAGGGCGCGACGGCGGCATGGTTCAGATAGCGGAGCCCTTCGGCGTGGGCAAACTCATCTTGCAATACGCTCATAGTCGGATGTTCCGTGCATTTTTACGCCAGATAGGCATAATACCCGGCTTATTTTTTGACCCCACAGTCCCTTTATGCAGAAAGAACCCCGTAAAGTCCGTGAGTTCCGCCGCCGCGAGCAGGAAATTCTCGACACCGCCCTCAAGCTCTTCCTCGAAGAGGGCGAAGACAGCGTAACCGTCGAGATGATCGCCGACGCAGTGGGTATCGGCAAAGGCACCATCTACAAGCATTTCAAGTCGAAGGCGGAGATCTACCTGCGCCTGATGCTCGACTACGAGCGTGATCTGAACGCGCTGTTCCATTCCGCCGATGTGGATCGTGACAAGGAGGCGCTGTCGCGGGCCTACTTCGAGTTCCGCATGCGCGACCCGCAGCGCTATCGCCTGTTCGACCGCCTGGAAGAGAAGGTGGTGAAGAACAGCCAGGTGCCGGAGATGGTCGAGCAGCTGCACAAGATCCGCGCGTCCAACTTCGAGCGCTTGACCCAACTGATCAAGGGTCGTATCGCCGAGGGCAAGCTGGAAGACGTGCCGCCGTACTTCCACTACTGCGCCGCCTGGGCCCTGGTTCATGGCGCCGTCGCACTCTACCACTCGCCGTTCTGGAGCAGTGTGCTGGAGGATCAGGAAGGTTTCTTCCAGTTCCTCATGGACATCGGCGTACGCATGGGCAACAAGCGCAAGCGGGAAAGCGAGTCGCCAGCCAGCTGACGTATTCAGTGCATCTATGACGCGGTCCCGGACATGTGCTGCACCGACCGCGGGGATATACTCCGGTGTACCACATGCCGGAGCGTTCCATGATCGTCGATCGCCAGGGCAGGCGCTTCCGCAACCTGCGAATCAGCCTGACCGCCGCTTGCAATTACGCCTGTACCTACTGCGTGCCGGATGGCAAACGCCTGGTGGCGGCCCAGGACGAGCTCTCCGCCGAGGCCATGGTGCGTGGTGTGGCCTACCTCATCGAAGCGGCCGGTATCGAGCGTCTGCGCATCACTGGCGGCGAACCGCTGGTGAGCCCCAAGCTCGATCCTTTCCTCCATGAAGTCAGCAAGCTCGGCCTGGATGACATCAGCCTGACCAGCAACGGCCAGCTGCTGTCCCGCAAGCTGCCGCTGCTGCTGGATTGCGGCATCCGCCGCCTGAACATCTCCCTCGATACCCTGGATGCCGGCGAGTTCCGCGCCATCGCCCGTGGCGGCGACCTGGCCACTGTGCTCAAGGGGCTCGACGAAGCGCGGGCGGCCGGACTGAAGATCAAGATCAACATGGTGCCGCTGCGTGGCAAGAACCTGGACCAGGTGCTGCCGTTGCTGGATTACTGCCTGGAGCGCGGTTTCGAGTTGCGCTTCATCGAGCTGATGCGCATGGGCCACCTGGCTCGCGATCCCAATGCCTTCCATCAGCAGTTCGTGGGGCTGGAGGAACTGCTGGCGCTGATCCGCACCGCCCATGAGTTCGTCCAGGCCGATGCGCCTCTGGATGCCACGGCCCTGCGCTACCGGGTGCCAGGGGAGGGCTACTTCGGGGTCATCGCCAACGAGAGCGTGCCGTTCTGCCGCACCTGCTCGCGCCTGCGCCTGTCGTCCACCGGCTGGCTGCATGGCTGCCTTTCTTCGAGCAACCGCCACTACATCGGCGACCTGCTGGAAAAGCCCCGTCACGAAGCGCTGCCTGCTTTGCAGCGGTTGCTGGTGAAGGCCCTGGCGGACAAGCAGGATGTCGCCTTTTCCGGTGGCGTCACCGTGATGAAGATCATCGGCGGTTAATGGCGCGGAAGCTGCATTGGTCCTCTATCCGCCGGTTTTTCGTCGCCGGCGCGTGGAGGAGACACGATGCGTAGCATGATTCTGTTGCTGGCGATGCTTGGCCTGGTGGGCTGCATGAAGGTCAGCGACATGGCCGAAGGCACCCGCGAGCAGCTGAGCGATGCGGGGTTCCTGGACCACAGCGATACCCGCCGCGCCAGTCCCTGGCGCCTGCAGGCGGATTCCTTCATCTACATCGCCCAGGGCTACTTCGTGCCGCCGGGCTCGGCCTATCCGCGTGCCAACGTGGTGGCCGAGGAGGCCTTCAATGGCTTCGTCGAGTATTTCCCCCTGGTCCGTCGCGCCAAGGGGCCGGCCGGCCTGGAAGAGGCCATGGGCCAGGCCCGCTCGGTCGGTGCGCACTATTTGCTGTATGCGCGTTTCGCCAGCGCCGACGACCGCATCGGCACAGTGGAGGATTGGGAGGACCAGGAGGCCCTGGACCGCCTCGGCCGCGACCGTGGCGTGATCCAGTTGATGCTGATCGAGACCAATACCCGCTATCTGGTGGACACCGCCCGTATTCGCAACCGTGGCGGATTTCTGACGTTCTACGATGCCAGGCCGGAAGACCTGATCGGTCCGCCGCTGGAAGAGTATGCTCGCAGCCTGATCGGTCTGAGTCGTTGAGGAGATTGAAATGAGCGATCCCGGCAAAGCCGGCGACCTGCTGGCGCAGATACCCACGGGCGACAAGTCCGGTGGGGCGCCGGTGCACCTGTGGAACCCGCCATTCTGTGGCGACCTCGATATGCGCATCGCCCGTGACGGCACCTGGTTCTACCTGGGCACACCCATCGGCCGCAAACCCATGGTCAAGCTGTTCTCCAGCGTCATTCGCAAGGATGGCGAGGACTACTTCCTGGTGACGCCGGTGGAGAAGGTGGGGATTCAGGTCGAGGATGCGCCCTTCGTTGCCGTCGAGCTGCAGGTCGAGGGAGAAGGGGAGGCGCAGCAACTGCGCTTCATCACCAATGTCGAGGACGAGGTGCTGGCCGGCAGTATGCATCCGTTGCGCGTCGAACTGGACCCGCAAACCCAGGAACCCTCGCCCTACGTGCTGGTGCGCACCAACCTCGAGGCGCTGATCCACCGCAATGTCTTCTACCAACTGGTGGAGTTGGCCGAGCCGCGCGAAATCGGCGGCGTGACCTGGCTGGGCGTCTGGAGCGGCGGGGAATTCTTCCCCATCGGACCGCTGCCGGAATAAGGCTTCACAAGGCCACAAAAAAGGCTCCCGAGGGAGCCTTTCTTGTGTCTGCTTACATGTTGGGGTAGTTCGGGCCGCCAGTGCCTTCCGGGGCCACCCAGGTGATGTTCTGCGCCGGATCCTTGATGTCGCAGGTCTTGCAGTGCACGCAGTTCTGCGCGTTGATCTGGAAGCGCTTGGCGCCGTCCTCCTGGGTCACCACCTCGTACACGCCAGCCGGGCAGTAACGCTGTGCCGGCTCGTCGTACAGCGGCAGGTTCTGGGCGATCGGGATGCTCGCGTCGGCCAGCTTCAGGTGGCAGGGTTGTTCCTCTTCATGGTTGGTGTTGGAGAGGAATACCGAGGAGAGCTTGTCGAAGCTGAGCTTGCCGTCCGGCTTCGGATACTCGATGCGCTGGGACTGGGCCGCGGGCTTCAGGCAGGCGTAGTCCGGCTTGTTGTCGTGCAGGGTGAGCGGAATCTTGCCACCGAACCAGTTCTGGTCGATGTAGTTGAAGGCACCGCCTACCAGTGCGCCGAACTTGTGGATCGCCGCGCCGAAATTGCGGCTGCGGAACAGTTCGTCGTACAGCCAGCTGGATTTGAAGCTGTCGACGTAGCCGGTCAGCTCGTCACCGCCTTCCTTGCCGGCGGCCAGGGCGGCGGCCACGGCGTCGGCGGCCAACATGCCGGACTTCATCGCGGTGTGGCTGCCCTTGATCTTGGCGAAGTTCAGGGTGCCCAGGTCGCAGCCGATCAACGCGCCGCCGGGGAAGACCATCTTCGGCAGCGAGTTCAGGCCGCCCTTGCAGATGGCGCGGGCGCCGTAGGCTACGCGCTTGCCGCCTTCCAGGTACTGCTTGATCACCGGGTGGTGCTTGTAGCGCTGGAACTCGTCGAAGGGCGAGAGGAAGGGGTTGCTATAGGACAGATCGATGATCAGGCCCACCACCACCTGGTTGTTCTCCAGGTGATAGAGGAAGGAGCCGCCCGGGTTCTCGTCGTTCAGCGGCCAGCCGGCGGTGTGGACCACCAGACCGGGCTTGTGCTTGGCCGGGTCGATGTCCCAGATTTCCTTGATGCCGATGCCGTAGTGCTGGGCGTCGGCCTCGGAATCGAGCTTGTACTTCTTGATCAGTTGCTTGCCGATGTGGCCACGGCAGCCTTCGGCGAACAGGGTGTACTTGGCGCGCAGTTCCATGCCGGGGGTGTAGTAACCCTCTTTCGGGTTGCCTTCGCGGTCCACGCCGAGATCGCCAGTGATGATGCCGCGCACCACGCCGTTGTCGTCGATCAGCGCTTCCTGGGCGGCGAAGCCCGGGTAGATCTCCACGCCGAGGCCTTCGGCCTGTTGGGCCAGCCAGCGGCAGAGATTGCCCAGGGAGATGATATAGTTGCCCTCGTTGTGCATGGTCTTGGGCACGAAGAGGCCGGGAACCTTGATCGCGGAGTCGGCATCCTTGAGCATATAGATGTCGTCGCCGGTCACCGGGGTATTCAGCGGGGCGCCCAGGTCTTTCCAGTCAGGGAAGAGTTCGTTCAGGGCTCGCGGTTCGAATACGGCGCCAGAGAGAATGTGGGCGCCCACTTCGGAACCCTTCTCGACCACGCATACGCTGATCTCCTGACCAGCTTCCGCGGCCTTCTGCTTCAGTCGGCACGCGGCGGACAGGCCAGCAGGGCCAGCGCCGACAATGACGACGTCGAATTCCATGTATTCGCGTTCCACAGTCAATCTCCTCAAGGCTCTTCGATATTTTGTGTTGGAGGGCTAGGCTCAATCCCTGACCTGAGCCGGCGCATTATATCCAGACCCTAGGGCTGGTCCAATACAAACGTTTGTTTGAATTTTGTGAAACCCTGATAGGATAAGGCTCTGCGGCTTATGGCGGGGTATTTTGCTGTATTGACCAGAATAGGCGATACGGTCAAGATACGGGCGGTTTTGCGCTCGCTGTCTGGGCTCCGTGTCGGTTCCGGCCGACCTGCATCACTGGCCAGGCTCGTCTTGGCGACATTCTTATTAACCGGAGAGTAACGAGGAATCCATGAAGGTTCTTGTAGCTGTCAAACGAGTGGTCGACTACAACGTCAAGGTCCGCGTCAAGGCGGACAACTCCGGCGTCGACCTTGCCAACGTGAAGATGTCGATGAACCCCTTCTGCGAAATCGCCGTGGAAGAAGCCGTCCGTCTGAAAGAGAAAGGCGTAGCGAGTGAAATCGTCGTCGTCACCATCGGCCCGAACACCGCTCAAGAGCAGCTGCGTACTGCCCTGGCCCTGGGCGCCGACCGCGCGATCCTGGTCGAATCCAACGACGAACTGAATTCCCTGGCCGTGGCCAAGCTGCTCAAGGCCGTTGTCGACAAGGAACAGCCGCAGCTGGTGATCCTCGGCAAACAAGCCATCGACAGCGACAACAACCAGACCGGCCAGATGCTGGGCGCCCTCACTGGCTACGCCCAGGGCACCTTCGCCTCCAAGGTCGAAGTCGCTGGTGACAAGGCCAACGTCACCCGTGAGATCGATGGTGGCCTGCAGACCGTTGCACTGAACCTGCCGGCGATCGTCACCACCGACCTGCGTCTGAACGAGCCGCGCTACGCGTCGCTGCCGAACATCATGAAAGCCAAGAAGAAGCCGCTGGACGTGGTGACCCCGGACGCCCTGGGCGTTTCCACAGCTTCCACCGTGAAGACCCTGAAAGTTGAAGCACCGGCCGCCCGCCAGGCTGGTATCAAGGTCAAGTCGGTGGCTGAACTGGTCGACAAACTGAAGAACGAGGCGAAGGTAATCTGATGGCTATCCTGGTTGTTGCTGAACACACTAACGCCGCCCTGGCAGCCGCCACCCTCAACACCGTGACCGCCGCCCAGAAGATCGGTGGTGACATTCACGTGCTGGTCGCAGGCCAGGGCGTCGGCGCTGCCGCCGAAGCCGCTGCCAAGGTCGCCGGCGTGGCCAAGGTGCTGGTAGCCGACAATGCCGCCTACGCCCATCAACTGCCGGAAAACGTCGCTCCGCTGATCGCCGAGCTAGGCAAGGGCTACAGCCACGTTCTGGCCCCCGCTACCACCAACGGCAAGAACTACCTGCCGCGCGTAGCGGCTCTGCTGGACGTCGACCAGATCTCCGAGATCATCGCCGTTGAAAGCGCCGACACCTTCAAGCGGCCGATCTACGCCGGCAACGCCATCGCCACCGTGCAGTCTTCCGCTGCCGTGAAGGTGATCACCGTGCGTACCACCGGTTTCGACGCCGCTGCCGCCGAAGGCGGTGCCGCTGCCGTTGAAGCCGTGGCCACCGTGTCCGACGCCGGCAAGTCCGCGTTCGTCGGCGAAGAGTTGGCCAAGTCCGACCGTCCGGAACTGACCGCGGCCAAGATCGTCATCTCCGGCGGTCGTGGCATGCAGAACGGCGAAAACTTCAAGCACCTGTACGCCCTGGCCGACAAGCTGGGCGCCGCCGTCGGCGCGTCCCGTGCCGCGGTCGACGCCGGCTTCGTGCCGAACGACATGCAGGTCGGCCAGACCGGCAAGATCGTCGCCCCGCAGCTGTACATCGCCGTGGGCATCTCCGGCGCCATCCAGCACCTGGCCGGCATGAAGGACTCCAAGGTCATCGTCGCGATCAACAAGGACGAAGAAGCCCCGATCTTCCAGGTGGCGGATTACGGCCTGGTGGCTGACCTGTTCGAAGCCGTACCGGAACTGGAAAAGCTGCTGTAACAGCGCTTTCCCAGCCTGCCGTACAGAAAACCCGCTCCTGAGGAGCGGGTTTTTTATTGCCCCTCAATTACCGCTGGTGTCGAGGAAGGCCTGGTAGTGCCGAGCGGTTTCTTCCGGGCGCTCGATCATGGGCGCGTGGCCACAGTTCTGCATGATCACCACGCTGGGCTTTTTCAGCAGCGGTTTCATCACCTCGATACTGGAGACGTCCAGTACCCGATCGTGGTCGCCCCATAGCAGCAGGGTAGGGGACTCGATACGCGGCAGCTCCGGTTCAAGCGGGATATAGCGTTCGCGAAGCTGGCGGAACACTTCGTCGTAATGCGCCTCGTTGGCCATGGACTGCGCGGCGAGGTAAGCCTTCACCGAATCGGGCAGTCGCGGTGGTTCGACGAAGACGAAGGCCAGCATGCGCTCGAAGTCGTCCGCGCTCCTTACCACCAGCGGGTTGGGCTGGCCGCTTTCGATCAGGCGGAACAACTCGCTCTGCTTCGGCGCCTTGATACCGCCGTTGTCGAACAGTGCCAGGCTGCGTACTTGCTGGGGGTGGCGGGCGGCGAAGAGCGCGGCAATATGTCCGCCCATGGAGTTGCCCACCAGGTGTACCTTGCCCAGCTCCAGGGTCTTGACGAAGGACTCCAGGCGTTCGGCCTGGGTGCCGACGTCGTAGCTGCCGGCGGGGCGGTCGCTGTCGCCGAAGCCGGGCAGGTCCAGGGCAATCACGTGGTAGCGCTGGGTGAAGTGGCGGGCGAAGCGCAGCCAGTTGTCCTTGCTGGCGCCAAATCCATGGACCATCAGGATGGTTTCTCCCTTGGTCGGGCCGCCTTCGTAGTAATGGATGCTAAGATCGCCCAGCGCGATCTGGCGCTCCGACAGACCGGCGAGCTGGCGCTCGACCAGGCGCACGCTCGCAGTCAGCGCGGCGGGGGAGAAATAGAGGGTTGCCGTCGCAGCCGCCAGGATGACGAAGGCTGCGATGAGTAGTTTCTTCATGATCCATCCTTATCACGAATAGTTCTTTACGCCGCCCGTACGCTAGCATGAAGCTCGCGCCAGGCGATGCCGCGCATGCGTGGCCAATCGAATGTCCAGTTCGGGAAACTCCAGATGCCAAGTCGACTACGTCTTTCCTCCCTGCTACTCGCGCTCTGCCTGCTGCCCGGGCTCGGGCACGCTGCCGGGAAGTGCGAGCGCCTGGTGGCCACCGGCAATCCCGAGTATCCCCCATTCCTCTGGCGCGATCCGGAGAACCCCAAGCAGCTCATAGGCGCCAACGCCGACCTGCTCAAGCAGATCGCCAAGGAGCTTGGCCTGAAGGTGGAGATCCTCTACACCGGCCCATGGTCCCGTGCCCAGGACGAAGTCCGTACCGGCCGGGTCGACCTGATCGCCGGTGCCTACCTCACCTTGCCGCGCCTCGAAACCATGGACTACGTCCACCCGGCTTTCCTCGAGACTCAGAGCGTGGTCTGGGTCAAGCGCGACAAGGCCTTCCCCTACAGTGGGTGGGATGACCTGCGCAACCACACGGGCGGAACCCTGGTACAGAACAGCTTCGGCGAGGCCTTCGACCGCTTCGCCAAGGAAAACCTCAAGCTGGAGGAGGTTCCCAGCCTGACCCAGGCCTACCAGAAGCTCCTGCTCGAACGTACCGACTATGTGCTTTACGAACGCTACCCCGGCCTGGTGATGGCGGACACCCTCGGGATGGCGGATGATCTGGTCGCCCTGGAACCGCCCATCTCCAGTGAAGGTCTGTACCTGACGCTTTCCCACAACTCGGCCTGCAACGACCCGTGGCTGCGCGGACAGCTGGCGAAAAAGATGACAGAATTGGTCGCCGCCGGGGTCCCGGAAACCCTGCTGCAGCGCAACCTGGAACGTTGGAAGGCGCTGCAGATGCAACCTGCCGCCACCCCCCCGAACGATTAGGAAAACTCTCGTGAGCAAGACATCCCTGTTTGCTGCCGGCCTGGCGGCATTGGCCCTGGCCGGCTGCGCCAACGATCCGGTGCCCATGGAGCAGATGCGCCTGACCCAGAAGGCGGTGGAGCAGGCCAAGGCCGTTGGCGCCACCGAAGAGATCGAGGAAATGAAGCTGGCGCAGGACAAGCTCGCGCTGGCCGAGAAGAACATGGGCGAGCAGGACTACAAGCGCGCCCGCGTCCTGGCCGAAGAAGCCGAGCTGGATGCGCGCCTGGCGGAAGCCAAGGTGCTGACCACCAAGAGCCAAGGCCAACTGGCCGAACTGACCGCGCGCATCAATCGCCTGCGCAAGCAGTTGGGGGATGTCCAGTGATGCGTAACCATGCATTGAGTCTCGGCCTGCTGCTGACCCTCGGCGTGCTCGGCGGTTGCGCCAGCCAGCAGGAGACCGAACAGAACCTGGAACAGGCCCGGCAGATGTTCCAGAAGGTCAAGGAGGACCAGAACGTCCTCAGCGCCGCACCCAAGGACGTGATTCGCGCGGGCGAATCCCTGGCCCGCGCCGAACGCCTGTCCAGCTACTGGGGCAACGACGCCGACGTCGTTCACTATGCCTACCTCAGCCAGCGCTACAGCGAGATCGCCAGCCAGCACAGCGAGCAGAACCAGAACCAGGCCCGTGCCGCCAAGCTGCAGCTGGAGCGCGAGCGCCTGCAACTGGCTTTGCGCGAAGCCAAGCTGCTCAGCGTGCAGCAGCAGGGCAAGTGGCTGGAAGAACAGATGATCGCCCTGGCCGCTACCGAAACCGACCGAGGCCTGGTGATGACCCTCGGCGATGTGCTGTTCGACACCGGTCACTCCGAACTCAGGGCTTCGGCCAACCGGACTGTGCTCAAACTGGTGCAGTTCCTCCAGCTCAATCCGAAACGCGTCGTGCGCGTCGAGGGCTACACCGACAGCAGCGGAAACAAGCAGGACAACCTCCGGCTTTCCACCGACCGTGCCCAGGCGGTGGCCGATGCCATGATCGATCTCGGGATCGATGCCAAGCGCATCCAGGTCCAGGGCTATGGCGAAGCTTTCCCGGTGGCGGAGAACGCTTCCAATCGGGGCAGGGCGCAGAACCGCCGGGTGGAGATCGTCTTCTCCAACGAGAAGGGCGAACTCGGCCCGGCGCGCTGAGCCGCGACGCAGAGGCCCCGGCTACCATTGGGCGCCGGGGCTTTTTCTTGCCTGGACAATTTCACTGTATCGCCCACACTCTTTCGATCTGTACCGGTGCAGTTGCAGGGTATTCGGATAGTGTTTCGGTCCAGTGATCCAGGTGCCGCCGTCATGACCAATCTGTTGCTCTACCAACGCATCGCCCAGCAACTGGCCGATGATATCCGCCGTGGCGTCTATCAGCCCGGCGAGCGCGTGCCTTCGGTGCGCAAGCTCAGTTCCCAGCTCAGTGTCAGCCATGCCACTGTCCTGCAGGCCTATGCCAGCCTCGAAGACCAGGGACTGATCCGCGCCCGTCCGCAATCCGGCTTCTATGTGCACCAGACTCCGGCCCTGACCGCCCCCACGCCGGATATCGCCCGCGTCGAGCGTCCCGGCCTGGTCACCCGAGCCAGCATCATCCAGCAGGTACTGGCTGAGTCCCGCCGCGAAGGCGTGTTCCCGCTGGGCGCGGCGGTGCCCCATGTGGACTACCTGCCGGTGCGTACCCTGCACCAGCAATTGGCCAAGGTCACCCGCTTCCACAGTCCGCGCGCCTTCAGCTACATGTTCAGCCCGGGCTTCGAGCCGCTGCGGCGCCAGGTGGCGATCCGCATGCGCGATGCCGGCGTGGTGGTGGACCCGAGCGAAGTGGTGATCACCCATGGCTGCGTGGACGCCCTGCAGATGAGCCTGCGGGTGCTGACCCGGCCGGGCGACCTGATCGCCACCGAGTCGCCGACCTACTACGGCCTGCTGCAACTGGCCGACCTGCTGGGCCTGAAAGTGATCGAGATCCCCAGCGACCCGACCACGGGCATCAGCCTGGAAGCCTTGCAGCTGGCCGCCAACCAATGGCCGATCAAGGCCCTGGTGCTGACCGCGCGGCTGAGCAATCCGCTGGGCGGCACCATCCCCGAGGAGCGCCAGAAGCAGTTGCTGCGCCTGGCCTCGGATTTCGACATCCAGATTGTCGAGGACGATATCTACGGCGAGCTGATGTTCGACCAGGGCCCGTCCAAGGCCATCAAGGCCTACGACCTGGACGACCGGGTGATCTACTGCTCCAGCTTCTCCAAGACCCTGTCGCCCGGCGTGCGCATCGGCTGGATGGTCGCCGGCAAGTATCAGGCGGAGATCCAGCGCCTGCAGACCTTCAGTACTCACTCGGCGTGCAGCGTCACCCAGATGGGCGTGGCCGCCTACCTGGAGAACGGCGGCTATGACCGGCATCTGCGCTACATCCGCCAGGAGTACCGGAAGAACCTCACGGCCTTCCAGCTGGGTGTGCAGCAGTATTTCCCCGAAGGCACCCAGATGACCCGCCCCAACGGCGGCTTCATCCTCTGGATCAGCCTGCCGGCCAAGGTCAACACCAAGGACCTGCACGTGCGCGCCCTGCAGCAGGGCATCAGCATCGCCCCGGGGCTGATCTTCAGTAACACCGAGCAGTTCAACCACTGCGTGCGGCTGAACTGCGGCATCCCATGGAACCGCGAGGCCGAGCGCGCCATCATGACCCTCGGCATGCTGGCCAAGCAGCTCTGCCAGGAGGCCGGCCTGTAGGGGCGAATTCATTCGCCAAGGGCTGCGAAGCGGCCCCCTTCAGGAATCTACGCAACCTTAACCCGTTCGGCGCAGCGCCTCCGTCTACTGGTGCGAATGGCTCATTCGTACCCAGGAGGCGTCCATGTCCAGCCATAACTTCCTTCAGCACCAACCCCTGGCCGCCGGATTCACCACCGGCCTGCTGCTGGCCTTGGCGGCCTGCAGTGCCCAGGATGCTTCCGCACCGACCACCGGCAAGGTCGAGGCGTCGTCGCCCGTGCCGAGCCAGACCGAACCGGCGTTGCGCGAAGAGGCCAAGGCCAGTGCTCCGGCGCCCCTGGCCAAGCGCGCCGATTACGCCGCCGAGGTCCGGCAGCTGCCCATGAGCGTGCCCGCGCCCGTGGCGGACGTTTTCCAGCCGGGCTACCGCGATGTGCCGCGCGAGCAGTACCAGCATCTCGCCGACAACCCGGTGCATGCCGTGGCCAGCGAACCGGTCTCCACCTTCAGCATCGACGTCGACACCGGCAGCTACGCCAACGTGCGGCGCTTCCTCAACAGCGGCCAGCTGCCGCCGGCCGATGCGGTGCGGCTGGAGGAGATGGTCAATTACTTCCCCTACCGCTATCCGCAGCCGGAAGGCGATGTGCCCTTCGGTATCGGCACCGAGGTGGCGCAGACGCCGTGGAATCCGCAAACCCGTCTGCTGCGGGTGGCGATCAAGGCCTCCGACAGCAGCGTCGAACAACTGCCACCGGCCAACCTGGTGTTCCTGGTGGACGTCTCCGGGTCCATGGACCGGCGCGAGGGCCTGCCCATGGTGCAGGGCACCCTCAAGCTGCTGGTGGACCAGTTGCGCCCGCAGGACCGCGTATCCCTGGTCACCTACGCCGGGGAGGCGAGGGTGGTCCTGGGCTCCACACCCGGCAGCGAGAAGGCGAAGATCCGCGCCGCCATCGAGCAGCTCAGCGCGGGCGGCTCCACGGCCGGCGAGTCCGGGATTCAACTGGCCTATGCCGAAGCACAGAAGGGGCTGATCCAGGGCGGCATCAACCGCATCCTGCTGGCCACCGACGGTGACTTCAACGTCGGCATCAGCGACTTCGACAGCCTCAAGCAACTGGCCGCGCAGAAGCGCAAGGGCGGCGTGTCCCTGACCACCCTGGGCTTTGGCGTGGACAACTACAACGAGCGCCTGATGGAGCAACTGGCGGACGCCGGTGACGGCAACTACGCCTACATCGACAACCTGCGAGAGGCACGCAAGGTGCTGGTGGACCAGCTCGGCTCCACGCTCTCGGTGGTGGCGCGGGACGTGAAGTTGCAGCTGGAATTCAATCCGGCCGAGGTCAGCGAGTACCGTCTGCTGGGTTACGAGAATCGCGCCCTCAAGCGTGAGGACTTCAGCAATGACAAGGTGGACGCTGGCGAGATCGGCGCGGGACATACCATCACCGCGCTTTACGAGATCGTTCCCGCCGGTGCCAAGGGCTGGCTCGAGCCACTGCGCTACCAGCCGGCCGCCAGGGCCGAGGGCAAGGCGGGAGAACTGGCCTGGCTGCGGGTGCGCTACAAGGCGCCGGGCTCGGAGCAGAGCCGCCTGCTGGAACGTCCCATCGCCGCCGGCAAGGTGCCCAACCTGGACGAGGCCAGCGAGGACCTGCGCTTCGCCGCGGCGGTGGCGGCCTTCGCCCAGCAGCTCAAGGGCGGCCAGTACACCGGCGCGTTCGGCCTGGCGGACAGCGCCACGCTGGCCCGCGCCGCCCGAGGCGATGATCGCTTCGGGCTGCGCGGCGAGTTCGTGCAACTGGTGGAACTGGCACAGAGCCTGCAAACTCCCGTTCCATCCCAAGCGCGGAAGGAATGATGTGAACGCGACCCTCACGGATGATGACGCCGCCTTGCTGCGGCGTTACCGCAACGGCGATGCCGAGGCGTTTGGCGTGCTCTATGCGCGCCATCGCCTCGGCCTCTATCGTTTCCTCTGCGGGCTTTGTGGTGATGGCGCCCTGGCCGAGGAGATCTTCCAGGAAACCTGGCTGAACCTGATTCGCAGCGAGTCCGAGCCGCTGGGGCAGGCCAGCTTCAAGACCTGGCTCTACCAGATCGCCCGCAACCGCCTGATCGACCACTGGCGCAAGCACGGCCGCCAGTACGGCCGTGAGGAGGCGTTCGACGAGGCGCTGCATGGCGATGCCTTGCCAGGCAGCAGCCCCGACCCGGAGCGCGAACTTTCCCTCAGCCAGGACCAGCAGCGCCTGCGCGCGGCCCTGGACGAACTGCCAGGCGAGCAGCGTGAAGTATTCCTGCTGCGCGCCCACGGCGACCTGGAACTGACCGAGATCGCCGAACTCACCCGCACGCCCGCCGAAACGGTGAAAAGCCGCCTGCGTTATGCGTTGCAGAAGTTGCGTCGGCTGCTGGCCGACCCGGCCGCGGCCGAGGAGGTATCCGCATGAACCGAGACCCGCACAAGCCGGACGATATGGAACGGGAACTGCTCGAACACTACCGCCGCCACAGCCACGACGAGCCGTCGGCGGCTTTGGACCAGCGCATCCTCGCCGCGGCGGCCGCCCAGGCGGCACAGAACCGGGCGGCATCCCGCCCATCCTTCGGTTCGCGCTTACAGGCCTGGCTGTTCGGCCCTGGCGGCCGGCAGCGTTGGGCAGTCGCCGTGGCGGGCTTCGCCACCCTGGGCATTGGCCTGAGCCTGACCCTGCGTACCCAGGAGCAAGCTCGGCAACGCTTTGATGCGCCGCCGGCCAGCGTCGCGCCGTATTCCGCGCCAGCGCCGGCAGCCGCGCCCATGAACCGGGCCGCACCGGCAACCCTTGCCAGCCCTCCGGCCCAGGCCGAAAAGAAGGCGTCGACAATGGCCGACAGCAGCGCCGAGCTGCAGCAGAGGCAGGCTGAACCACAGCGGCTGGAGGAGGCCGCAGCCAAGGAGGAGCTGGCCAAATCCGCGTCCACACCCGAGCCGGAGGCCAGTCTGCGCCGCGTGCTGGAACTCAGGCAGGCGGGTAAGCGCGAGGAAGCGCACAGGTTGCTGGACGAGTTGCAATCGCGCTATCCGCAGCGGGATATGGCCGCCGAGCTGCGCGAGCTGGAGCGTGACCGCTGAAGGTGGTCGCGCCGGGCTTGCCTCCATGCTGGCGAAGGTGGAGCATGACGCCATTACCGACTCCACCCCCGCGAAGCCATGCGCCCGATTCATCTGATATGCGCTTTCCTGGCCTTGACCCTGCTCGCCGCCTGCGACAAGGAAGCGCCGCCCAAGCCCAAGGCCCCGCCCGCGCCGCCGCCAATTTCCACCAGCCCGGCGCCCGCACCTGCTGCGCCGCCTGAGGCCCCACCGCCGGCCGCACCGGAGCAACCGGTACCCGCAGCCGAACCCAAGCCGGTTCCGCCGCCTCCACCCGCGCCGCGGCCGGTGTCACCACCGCCCGTGCCGGTCACGCCCAAGGAGCCGGTGCAGACCGCCACTGCCAAGGCACTCGACCTCAGCCTGCCCACGGAACTGGCCGACACGCTGCAGCCGGATGAAGTCGCGGCTGAACTGCCGGTGCTGCCGCAGATGTTCGTGGAGAAGCCGGCTCCGGCGGGTCCCTTCCAGCTCAACGGCAAGTTGATTACCAACGAACGGGAAGACGACACCTGGCATTCGGTGGAAGGGGCCGAACTGCAGTTCGAGTTCAAGCGCTGAGTGGACCCTGGTACCAGCCGTGTAGGGTGGATAGCGCTTTTCTATCCACCAGCGAGGCATTGCAGGACACCGATGGTGGAAATCCCGGAAGTGATCTCTACCCTTGCGCGTTGTAGGAGCGAATTCATTCGCGAATGAATTCGCTCCTACAGATTCAGGACACCAGGCTTAGAAGCGGAACTCCCCACGCTGGATCGCCTGATACAGCTGGGCGTCCAGGGGGCGGAAGCCCGCGTCGCCGGGCAGGCGGGCGAACAGGGGCGCGCCCACCGCTTCCGGGTCGTAGGCCTGCTGCTTGAGTTCGGTTTTCTTGTACTTGAAGGTGCCGGTGGTCTCCACTTCCTCCAGCAGACGCAGGAACAGCGGCGACGCATAGCCGGGCAGCTCGCGGTCCAGGTGCGCGGCCAGGGCCTGGCCATCCAGGTGCTGGCCGGCGGTCAGGCGCAGGGCGGCCATGCCGCAACGGCCGTTGGTGCCGGGAATCTCCACACCGTAGACCACCGCATCTTCCACACCGGGGAAGGCGCCCAGGGTGTTTTCCACCTCGGTGGTGGAGACGTTCTCGCCCTTCCAGCGGAAGGTGTCGCCTAGCCGGTCGACGAACTGCGCGTGCTTGCAGCCGATGCCGCGCATCAGATCGCCGGTATTGAACCAGGCATCGCCCGGCCTGAACACATCGCGCAGGATCACCGCTTCGCTCTTGGCCGGGTCGGTGTAACCGTCGAAAGGCCATTTCGGGCTGATCTCGCTGATCAGCAGCCCCGACTCGCCCTTGGCCACTTCCTGCAGGAACCCGCGCGGGTCGCGCAGGGGGCGGTCGTTTTCCAGGTCGTAACGAACGATGGCGAAGGTGGCCGGGGAGAAGCCCACCGTATTGTCGAAATTGAACACATTGGTGAAGCCGATATTGCCTTCGCTGGAGGCGTAGAACTCCATCACGCGTTCGATGCCGAAGCGCGCCTTGAACTCGGCCCAGATGGCCGGGCGCAGGCCGTTGCCGATCATGCCGCTGAGGCTGTTGCCGCGCTCCTCGGCGCAGGGCGGCTGGTTCAGCAGGTAGCGGCAGAGTTCGCCGATGTAGCCGAAGCAGGTGGCCTGGTAGCGCGCCACGTCCTTCCAGAAGTTGCTGGCGGAGAACTTGCGGCGCAGGGCGATGGCGGCGCCTCCGGCCAGCACCGAGGCCCAACTCACGGTGACCGCGTTGTTGTGGTAGCAGGGCAGGGTCAGGTAGAAGACGTCCCGCTCGGTCAGGCCCAGCCCTGAGTGGCCGAAGCCACCGTAGGCCTTGATCCACTTGCCGTGGCTGAGGATGGATGCCTTGGGCAGGCCGGTGGTGCCTGAGGTGTAGATGTAGAAGCAGGGGTCCTTGAGGCGTACCTCGCCGGTTTCCACCGGATTGCCGCTGGAGCGACCCAGGGCCAGGCGCATCAGGTTCAGCCAGCCGGGCGGGGCATCCCCGGGGTCGCCCAGGCTGTCGCCGTCAGCCACCCAGTAGCAGCGGCGTGCGTCGTCCAGCTCGTGGCGAACCTCTTCGAAGGCGCCGCGCAACTCGTCACCCGCCACGAAATGCCGCGCCTTCACCAGGTTGAGGCTGTGGCTCAGCACCTTGCCGCGCTGGGTGGTGTTCACCAGTGCGGCGATCGCCCCCAGCTTGGCCAGTGCCCCCAGCACGGCCAGCACTTCGATGCGATTTTCCAGCATGACCGCCACCACGCAGCCGTGGACCACCCCTTGCTCCTTCAGGGCGTGGGCCAGGCGGTTGCACCAGGCGTTGAACTCGGCATAGCTGAGGCGGCGTTCTTCGTCTATGACTGCAGGGCGCTGCGGGTACAGCCGCGCCGCCCGTTCCAGGGCCCAGCCAAGGGACAACCTTTTCTCGCGGTTGCGGATGCCGGTGTAGTAGAGCCCCAGCAGCATGCGCGGCAGGCGTGGCAGGTTGCCCGGCAGGCGGGTGATGAAGCGCAGCGGGGAGATCAGTTCGGCTTGGCTCATGGTTTGCGTGTTGTCGTTGTTGTGAGCGGCGAAATCACTCTAGGACGGGCATTTGTCCTTCGCCATGACCCTGGCGCGGAGGCGAGGGGGCAGATGGGCGAATGGCTGGGGCAGTGAGATCTCTTGTAGGGGCGAATTCATTCGCCAAGGGCTGCGCAGCAGCCCCATTCCGTTGTTGGGCAGGGCTTCGTCCTGCTTGGCGAATGAATTCGCCCCTACAGGCTCATCGCCCTCGTGGGGGGGCCTCAATCGAGAAACAGATCCTGCACCAGCGAGCCACCTTGGGGGTCGTAGCGGTACTGCTCGAACTCGGTCTGGCCCTGTTCGCGCAGCAGGTCCTCGTCAATCAGCAGGCGGCCGGTGATGCTGCGGCCTGCGCTCGACAGGATGGCGTAGGCGGCATCGGCCATGATGGCCGGGGTGCGGGCGCGCTTGAAGGCGTCGCGGCTGCCCAGCTCGAACTCGATGGCGGCGGTGGCGATCATGGTCCTGGGCCAGAGGGAGTTGACGCTGATGCCGTAGCGCTTGAACTCCTCGCTCATGCCTAAGGTGAGCATGCTCATGCCGTACTTGGTCACGGTGTAGGGGCCGTGCTGGGCGAACCACTTGGGCGACAGGTTGAGCGGCGGCGACAGGTTGAGGATATGGCCGCCGGCGCTTTGCTTCAGGTAGGGCAGGGCGGCCTGGCTGCAGACCATCACCGCGCGGGTGTTGATCTGGTACATCAGGTCGAAGCGCTTGGCTTCCAGGTGCTCGACACCCACCAGCTTGATGGCGCCGGCGTTGTTGACCAGGGCGTCGATGCCGCCGAAGTGGGTGGCAGCCTTGGCCATGGCGTCGCGCACGGCATTTTCGTCGCGCACATCCAATTGCAGGGGCAGCGCCTTGCCGCCGGCGGCCTCGACTTCTTCCGCCACGCTGAAAATCGTGCCGGGGAGCTTGGGATGGGGCTCGGCGCTCTTGGCGGCGATGACGAGGTTGGCGCCATCGGCTGCGGCGCGCAGGGCGATCTCGCGACCGATGCCGCGGCTGGCGCCGGTGATGAATAGGGTTTTGCCGGATAGGGACATCTGTGCCTCCTGGATATTGTTGTTCATTGGGGCCGCGATGCGGCCCTTGGCGAATGAATTCGCCCCTACAGGAAACGGCGCGGGCGTCAGGTTTCTTCTACCTCCACCAGCAGCTGGCGGCTTTTCACCTGGTCGCCTGCGGTGACCTGGACGCGGCGGATCACGCCGTCGACCCCGGCCTTGAGCGGGTGTTCCATCTTCATGGCCTCCAGCACCACCAGCAGCTGGCCCTTGCCGACCCGTTCGCCTTCGCTCACCAGTACCTCGACGATGGCGCCGTCCATGGGGGCCTTCACCGTGCCCGAGCCGGCGCCGCCCTGGCCGTCTGCCGGTGCGTGGGTGACGTCCTGCAGTTCCAGGTTGCCGTTCCGGCCATACAGCCAGAGCTGGCTGGCGCGTTGATGGTAGGCCACGCGGCGGCGGATGCCGTCCAGCTCCACCACGGCCCAGCGGCCATCGGCGCTCAGCAGGCGGAGGGCGATTTGCGCATCGCCCACCCTGGCCAGCAGGCGCGGCTGCTGCCCGGTGTCCTGCACCACCAGCTCCACCGCCTGCTTCTGCTCACCCTGGCGCAGTACCAGGCGCCAGGGCGCGTTGCCGGCGCTGCGCCAACCGGCCAGGCCGCCCTGGTGGGCGCTGGTGGTGGCCGAGGCCTGGTAGAGCAGGGCGGCGGCGATCGCCAGTTCGGCCGGCGAAGCCGGCTGCGGGCTCAGGCTCGGGTCGGCACCGAAACTGTCGGCGATGAAGGCGGTATTGGCCTCCCCGTCGGCGAACTGCGGGTGCCTGAGCAGGTTGGCGAGGAAACGCTGGTTGCCCTTGACCCCGAGCAGCACGCAATCCTCCACCGCACGGGCCAGCTTGCGTCGGGCCTCGTCGCGGGTCGCGCCCCAGGCGATGACCTTGGCCAGCATGGGGTCGTAGAAGGGCGTCACCGCCTGGCCTTCCACCAGGCCATGGTCGATGCGGATGCCCTCCAACTCGGAAGCTTCCCAGCGCAGCACCTCGCCCGTCTGGGGCAGGAAGCCGGCGGCGGGGTCTTCGGCGTAGAGACGCACTTCCATGGCGTGGCCGCTGAGGCGGATTTCATCCTGCTTCAGCGGTAGCGGTCGTCCCTCGGCGACGCGAATCTGCCAGGCCACCAGGTCCTGGCCGGTGATCAGCTCGGTGACCGGGTGCTCCACTTGCAGACGGGTGTTCATTTCCAGGAAGTAGAAGGCGCCGCTGGCCTCCAGCAGGAACTCCACTGTACCCGCGCCGATGTAATTCACCGTGCGTGCCACCTTCACCGCTGCCTCCCCCATGGCCTGGCGCAGCTCGGGTGTCATGAGGGGGCAGGGGGCCTCTTCGATGACCTTCTGGTGGCGGCGTTGCACCGAGCAATCGCGTTCGCCCAGGTAGACGATATTGCCGTGGCAGTCGCCGAACACCTGGATCTCCACATGGCGTGGCCGCAGCACAGCCTTTTCCAGGATCAGTTCGGCACTGCCGAAGGCGTTCAGGGCTTCCGAGCGGGCGGTGCGCAGTTGCGCCGCCAGTTCGTCCGCGCTCTTCACCAGGCGCATGCCACGCCCGCCGCCGCCGGCGCTGGCCTTGATCATCAACGGATAGCCGATGCGCGTGGCTTCACGGGCCAGGGTGGCATCGTCCTGTTCGGCGCCTTCATAGCCGGGAATGCAGGGTACGCCGGCTTCCAGCATGGCCAGCTTGGACAGTCGCTTGCTGCCCATCAGGTGGATGGCTTCGACGGTGGGGCCGATAAAGCTGATGCCGGCCGAATCGCAGGCCCGGGCGAAGTCGGCATTCTCGGAAAGGAAGCCATAGCCAGGGTGGATGGCGTCGGCGCCAGTCCGTTGTGCGGCGCCGATGATGGCCTCGATGCCAAGGTAGGACTGGCCCACCGGCGCCGGGCCGATGCACACCGCTTCGTCCGCCAACTGTACGTGACGCGCTTGCGTGTCGGCCTCGCTGTAGACGGCGACGGTGCGGTAGCCGAGGGCCTGGGCGGTGCGCATGACCCGGCAGGCGATTTCGCCACGATTGGCGATGAGGATCTTGTTGAAGCTGGGCATCTCTGCGCTCCTGCGGTGTGTCCCGGATTGTGTCCGGGCTGTTCTTGCGTAGGGTGAATCACGCTCTATCGATCCACCGCCGGTGGATGTGAAAAGCGACATCCACCCTACGGGTCATTGCGCCCAGCTGGGCTTGCGCTTCTGCACGAAGGCCAGGGTGCCCTCGGTACCTTCGGGGCCGGTGACGGCGGCGGCGAACTGCTCGGCGGCCCGGTCCAGCAAGGGCGCCAAGGGTTCAGTTTCGGTCACCAGCAGCAGCGCCTTGGTCCGGGCGTTGGCGCCAGGGGCGCAGCGGTGAATCTGGTCCAGGCTTTCCGCCAGGCGCTGTTCCAGGGCAGCGGTATCCGCCTCGGCGAAATGCACCAGCCCCAGGCGCAGGGCTTCGGTTCCGTCGAAGCGGGCGGCAGTGAGGGCCAGGCGGCGCGCCTGGGTCAGGCCGATGCGCTTGACCACGAAGGGTGCGATCTGCGCCGGCAGCACGCCGAGGCTGGTTTCCGGCAGGCCGAACTGGGCGTTCTGGGCGGCGATGGCGATGTCCGAAACGCAAGCGAGGCCGAAGCCGCCGCCCAGCACGGCGCCTTCCAGCACCGCTATCACCACCTGGGGCTGTGCCTGGGCTTCTTCCAGCAGGCTGCCGAAGGCACGGTTCAAGGCCCGGTAGGCATCGCTGCCGGTGGCGCGGGCGCTGGCCATGTCCTTGATATCGCCGCCCGCGCAGAAGTGCCCGCCAGCTCCGCGCAACACCAGGGCGCGCACGCCGGAGTCGGTGCGCACGGCGGCCAGGACCGCCTGCAGTTCCTCGACCATGGCCAGGCTCATGGCGTTGCGGCTGTCCGGCCGGTTCAGGGTGATGTGCAGCACGCCACCGGCCTGTTCCAGCAGCAGGGTTTCGCAGTTCGGCAGTTCGGTCATGCCGGTGTCCTCATCAATTGGACGTCATGCTCGCTCGGAACCGTAGGAACTGTAGGATGGGTGGAGCGGAGCGATACCCATGCTGTGTGCGCTGGTACGGTTACGATCCGGGTTCAGCCTTTCTTCTTGCCGGGCAGGATGCCCATCAGCTTGCAGATGATGCCGAGCATGATCTCGTCGGCGCCGCCGCCGATGGAGACCAGGCGGGTGTCGCGGTAGGCGCGGGAGACGTGGTTGTCCCACATGAAGCCCATGCCGCCCCAGTACTGCAGGCAGGCATCGGTGACTTCGCGGCCGAGGCGGCCGGCCTTGAGCTTGGCCATGGAGGCGAGGCGGGTGACGTCCTTGCCTGTGACGTAGAGCTCCACGGCCTGGTAGACCAGGGCGCGCAGGGCCTCGATCTCGGTCATCAGCTCGGCCAGGCGGAAGTGGATCACCTGGTTGTCGATCAGCGGCGCACCGAAGGTCTTGCGCTCCTTGCAGTAGTCGATGGTGACGTCCACGCAGTGCTCCAGGCCCTTGATCATGTTGGCGGCGCCGAACAGGCGTTCTTCCTGGAACTGCAGCATCTGCATCATGAAGCCTGCGCCCTCGTGGCCGATGCGGTAGCGCTGCGGCACGCGGACGTTGTCGAAGAACACCTGGGCGGTCTCGGAGCTGCGCATGCCGAGCTTGTCGAGGTGGGGGCTGAGCGTGATGCCGGGGGTGTTCATCGGCACCATGATCAGCGACTTGTTGACGTGAGGCTTGTCGTCCGAGGTGTTGGCCAAGAGGCACATGAAGTCGGCGGAGGGCGAGTTGGTGATCCACATCTTGCTGCCGTTGATCACGTAATCGCTGCCGTCCTTGCGGGCGTTGGTCTTCATCCCGGCCACGTCGGAACCGGCGCCCACTTCCGAGACGCCGATGCAGCCAACCATTTCGCCGGCGATGGCGGGGCGGAGGAACTCCTCGCGCAGCTCATCGGAGCCGAAGCGTGCCAGGGCCGGGGTGCACATATCGGTCTGCACACCGATGGCCATGGGGATGCCGCCGCAATGGATGGTGCCGAATTCCTCGGCCGCGACTATGGAGTAGCTGTAGTCCAGGCCCATGCCGCCGAACTTCTCCGGCTTGGATATGCCCAGCAGGCCCAGTTCGCCGGCCTTTTTGAAAATGTCGTGGATGGGGAAGCGGCCTTCCTTTTCCCACGCATCGACATGGGGATTGATTTCCTTGTCGACGAAATTGCGCACCGTGCGGCGGAGTTCTTCGTGTTCCTGGGTGAAGATCATCTTTGTTGTTCTCCTTGTCGGGTGCGCCGTGCGCACCGTGATCGTTCGGGTCAGAAGCGGGCCACGCCGAAGCTGTTGGCCTTGAGCGGGCGGGCGTCGGCCTCCGCGCAGATATCCAGCAGATAGCCCAGCAGCCGGCGGCTGTCACGGGGGTCGATGAGGCCGTCGTCCCAGAGATTGGCGGTGCCGTAGAGGGCGGTGGACTGGCTGTCGAGCTTCTGTGCGGTCATCTGTTCGAGCATGTCGAGCATCTTGCTGTCGGGCTCCTTGCCCTCCTTGGCGTGCTTCTCCTCGGTGACGATGCGCAGCACCTTGCCGGCCTGGGCGCCGCCCATCACGGCGGTGCGGCTATTGGGCCAGGCGAAGATGAAGCGCGGGTCCAGGCCTCGGCCGCACATGGCGTAGTTGCCGGCGCCGTAGGAGCCGCCCACCACCAGGGTGAGCTTGGGCACGCGGGCGTTGGCCACCGCCTGGATCATCTTCGAGCCGTGCTTGATCACGCCCAGTTGCTCGGACTCGGTGCCGACCATGAAGCCGGTGGTGTTGTGCAGGAACAACAGCGGCACATTGGCCTGTTCGCAGAGCTGGATGAACTGCGCCGCCTTGGCCGCGCCCTGGGGCGTGATGGGGCCGTTGTTGCCGATCAGGCCGCAGGGCCGGCCTTCGATGCGCAGGTGACCGCAGACGGTCTGGCTGTCGAACTCGTTCTTGAAGTCGAGGAATTCCGAGCCATCGGCGATGCGGGCGATGATCTCGCGCACGTCGTAGGGTTTCTTCGGATCGGCCGGTGCCACCCCCAGCAATTCCTCGGCGCTGTACAGCGGCTCGTGCCAGGTCGGTTTCGCCGTCACCGGCAGCTGGGCGTTCCACGGCAGCATGGCGAGGATGTCGCGGGCCAGGCGCAGGGCATCGGCGTCGTTCTCCGCCAGGTATTCGGCGGTGCCGGCCACCTGGGCGTGCATCTCGGCGCCGCCCAGCTGTTCGTCGGTCGCCACTTCACCGGTGGCGGCCTTGAGCAAGGGGGGGCCGGCGAGGAACATCTTGGCCTTGCCGCGCACCACGATCACGTAGTCCGACAGCCCCGGCTGGTAGGCGCCGCCGGCGGTGCTGGAACCGTGCACCACGGTGACCTGGGGAATGCCCATGGCGGAAATCCGCGCCTGGTTGGCAAAGCCGCGCGCACCCTCGACGAAGATTTCCGCCGCGTAGTTGAGGTTGGCGCCGCCGCTTTCGGTGAGGGCCACCAACGGCAGCTTGTTCTCCATGGCCACCTGCTGCAGGCGCAGGGTCTTCTTCAGCCCGCTGGGGGAGATGGTGCCGCCCTTGATGGCGCTGTTGCTGGCACTGATCAGGCAGCGCACTCCGCAGATGTAGCCGATGCCGGCGATGATGCCGCCGCCGGCCTGGGTGCCGTCCTTGTCGTCGTGCAGCTTGTAGCCGGCCAGGGAGCAGAGTTCGAGGAAGGGGCTGCCCGGGTCCAGCAGCAGGTTCAGCCGCTCGCGGGGCAGGAGCTGGCCGCGCTTCTCGAACTTCGGCTTGGCATCAAGCGCCTTGTCCAGCACCTTCTGCTCGATCTCGCGGAAACTGGCGATGGCGGCGAGCATGGCGTCGCGGTTCCGGGCGAAATCCTCGCCCTGGATGTCGAGTCCGGATTGGATAACGGCCATCACTCTTGGTCCTTCAGCACGTCGGGGAGAAAGGCCCGGTGGAAGCCGTTGTACGCCTTGCTTTGGCCGGGCCTGGCCTTGGCCAGGGGGAAGGCGCGGCTGCCCTGGCTGGCGGCGCCGTCGATGCGGATGGTGTTGCCGCTGATGAAGGCGGCGCCGGGGGAGAGCAGGAAGACGATGGCGGCGGCCACTTCCGATTCAGTGCCGATGCGCTTGAGCGGCACGTGTTCGCGCAGGGTGGGGATGATGGCCTTGAACGCGCCTTCGTAGGTGTCCATGCCGCTGGACGCGATCCAGCCCGGGGCCACGGCGTTGACTCGCACGCCGGCATGGCCCCACTCGACGGCGGCGGTCCTGGTGAAGTTCTCCATGCCGGCGCGGGCGGCGCCGGAGTGGCCCATGCCGGGCATGCCGCCCCACATGTCGGCGAGCATGTTGACGATGCTGCCGCCGGTCTTGCTCATGACCTGGTTGAACACCTCGCGGGCCACCAGGAAGCCGCCCACCAGGTTGGTGCGCACCACGGTCTCGAAGCCTTTCTGGTTGATCGAGGCGAGCGGGGCGGGGTACTGGCCGCCGGCGTTGTTGACCAGGTGATGGATGGCGCCGCGCTCGGCCAGCACCGCCGCGACCATGGCCTTCACCGCTTCTTCGTCGCGGATGTCGCAGGCCTGCCAGCTGGCGCTGCCGCCGTCTTCGATGATCTCGCCGGCGGTCTTCTCCAGTTTCTCCGCCTTGCGCCCCACCAGCACCACATGGGCGCCCAGGGCCGCCAGTTCATGGGCGGTGCAGCGGCCGATACCGCTGCCGCCGCCGGTGACCAGGATGGTCTGGCCGCTGAACAGGCCAGGCTTGAATACCGAATCGTATGCCATGGGTTGCGTCCTCAAAGGCTGTCGGCCAGGGCTTGGGGCACCGGCACCGGGAACTCCAGGAGTTGCTGGGCGAAGGCCTTGCCCTGCGGGTCGATGCGCAGGCTGGCGACACCGCCGCCGCCCAGGGCGTTTTCCAGCAGGAAATTCAGGCTGTGGCTGCCCGGCAGGTACCAGCGCGCCACGCGGCCGATCTGCGGGTGGAGTACGTGGCCCATCCAGTCGACAACCGCTTCCGGGGTCAGGGCCTCGGCTATCCAGGGCAGGTACTCAGGCTTGCGCGCCATGACGCCGATATTGCTGTGATTGCCCTTGTCGCCGGAGCGGGCCACCGCCAGCGTCACCAGGGGGACGCTGGCGCGGGCCTGGCCTTCGGCGGCAGGCGGCGGAAGGTCATCGGCCAGGGCGGTGACGTCGAAGCACGCCACCTCCGGCAGTCGACACGGGGTGCGCTGGTCATCGCGCTCCACCTCCAGTTGGCAGGCGGCCTTGTCCACCAGGAAGGAGAACAGGCGGATCACCGGGTAGACGGTCGGCCGGCCGCCGACGATGCCGGTCAGGCCTGGCGCCATGCCGGTGGCGGCCTGGGCGATCTCCCGGGAGAACAGCACCAGGGCCTCCTTGCGGCTGTGGCTTACGGCGATCTTGATCACCACTTCGCGGCTGTCCTGCCTTTGGCCGTGCGGGCCGTAGGTGGACTCGCTGCCCAGCAGCTCGACATTCACTTCGCGGTAGGGCCCCCAGCCGCGTTCAGCGAAGAGTTCCTCGGTCTTGGCGATGATCGCGCGGCTGACCCGCTCGGCCTTCTTCACCGCATCGATGCCGGCGAGCAGGCAACTGGCGGTGCAACGGAAGCCGTCCGGATAGGTGGCGCTGACCTTGTATTGCGGCGTCGGCGGCAGGCCACGGGCGCCCAGAACGCGCACACGCTGCGCGCCGGCCTGTTCCAGGGTCACTTGGGTGAAGTCGCAGACCACGTCGGGGAGCAGGTAGGCGCGCGGGTCGCCGATCTCGTAGAGCATCTGCTCGCCGACCGAAAAAGGCGTGACCAGGCCGCCGGAACCGTCCGGCTTGGTCACGCAGAAGCTGCCATCGGCCTCGACTTCGATGATGGGAAAACCGATGTGCTCGTAATCCGGCACCGACTCCCAGTCGGTGAAGTTGCCGCCGGTGCACTGGGCTCCGCACTCGATCAGGTGGCCGGCGAGGGCGGCCTGGGCCAGCTTGTCGTAGTCGCTCCAGGCCCAGCCGAACTCGTGGACCAGGGCGGCGCTGACCACCGCGCTGTCCACCACGCGGCCGGTGATGACGATGTCGGCCCCCTGATCCAGGGCGGCCACTATGCCGGGCGCGCCCAGGTAGGCGTTGATCGAGACGCACACGGGCGGCAGCGGGGCGTCGGTGAACATTTCGCGGATGCCGGCCTTGGCCAGTTCGCCCAGCCTCGGCTGCAGGTTATCGCCGTGCAGGACGGCGATCTTCAGTGCCACGCCGGCTTTCTCGCAGGCGGCGGCCAGGGCGCTGGCGCAGGCGGCCGGGTTGACCCCGCCGGCATTGCTGATGACACGGATCTTCTTCTCGGCGATCGCCGGGAGCAGGGGCGCCAGCACCTCGACGAAATCGGTGGCGTAACCGGCGTTGGGGGCCTTCAGGCGGGCGCCGGCCATGATCGACAGGGTGATCTCGGCCAGGTAGTCGAACACCAGGTAGTCCAGGGTGGCGCCGCGCACCAGCTGGGCGGCGGCGGTGGAGGTGTCGCCCCAGAAGGCGGAGGCGCAACCGATGCGTACGGTTCTTGTCATTGGAGTGGTCCGCAGCATTGTTGGATGATGCGATCAACACTACCAAGCAAGCGCTTGGTTGAAAAGTGCCAGGCTTGTTCTTTTTTTCCCGAGCGCTTGCTTGGGCGAATTAGCCGGCATAAATTTCGTTAATCAAGACAGAGACTTGCGGACCATTCTTGAGTTGGAATGGCTGACCGCAGCGGGGAATGCAATGAGCCTTGACGACGAAAAAGCCCAGGCGGTGATGCGCGAGCTGGTGGACAGCGGCCAGATCACCGACCCCGAAAGCGCCCGCGGCAAGCTGCTGCAGACCGCCGCCCACCTGTTCCGCAGCAAGGGCTACGAACGCACCACGGTGCGCGACCTGGCCAGCGCCGTGGGTATCCAGTCCGGCAGCATCTTCCATCACTTCAAGAGCAAGGATGAGATCCTCCGTTCGGTGATGGAGGAGACCGTCCTCTACAACACCGCCCTGATGCGTGCAGCCCTGGCGGATGCCGGCGATCTGCGCGAGCGGGTGCTGGCGCTGATCCGCTGCGAGCTGCAGTCCATCATGGGCGGTACCGGCGAGGCCATGGCCGTGCTGGTGTATGAGTGGCGTTCGCTGTCGGAGGAGGGCCAGCTGCATATCCTCCAGCTGCGCGAAACCTACGAGCAGCCCTGGTTGGAGGTGCTCGCCGAGGCGAGGGCCGCAGGCTACTTCAGCGCCGACCCCTTCATCCTGCGCCGCTTCCTCACCGGTGCCCTGAGCTGGACCACCACCTGGTTCCGTCCGGAAGGGCCGATGACCCTCGACCAGTTGGCCGAACAGGCGCTTTCGCTGGTGATCAAGGACGCCTGAGGACGGTACTCAGGCCAGTCGCAGCGGATAGCTCAGCAGGAGCAGGTGGCAGAGATTCACCGCCAGGTGGAGGAATACCGCCACCGAGAGCCGGCCGCTGTAGTGAAAGGCCAGGCCGTAGCCCAGGCCGGCGACACCCGCCAATAGCGCGAAGAGCGGGCTGAAGGGCAGGTGGACGGCGCCGAAGATCGCCGCCGTGAGCGGGATGCCGTAGCGAGGACCGAGCCTTGCCACCAATGCCGGCTGCAGCAGGCCGCGAAACACCAGCTCCTCCGCCAGTACCGTGGCCAGCAGGTTGACCGCCAGCCATTCCCAGATCATCTCCGGCCATTTCGGCTGCCAGCCCACAAGACCCACGCCCAGGGCCAGCAGCGGTACCAGCAGCAGGGTCGCCAGGACCGCGAACCACGCCCGTTGCGGCGCCGACTCCGGTAGCGCAGGACGGCCCAGCCACCCGGCCAGCAGGGTCATGCCCACCAGCAGCTTGTCCCAGGACAGCCGCAGGGCGTAGGGCGGAGCATCGGGGCTGACGCGCTGGGGTTCGCCCAGGGGGAGCGGGCTGAAACCTGGCACCAGATGAGCGGCCAGGGCGACGGACGCGAGCAGCGTGACCGACAACCAGAGCCGCGGCGGCAGCTGGCGCTCGGCAAACACCCAGCCGGCATAGGCCACCCCCGCCAGCAAGGCTATTACCTCGACCCCGGCAAGACCCTGGCCGAGGGCGAGGACTACCAGGGGAAAGAGCAGCTGCAGGTGGAGCGGCAGGGCGCCTCCCTGTGGTGCTACCGCAGTCCGGACATCGGGGTGTGGCACGGGGTCAGCGGTCCTTGGCGTCCTTGGCATCCATTTCGGCATTGCGCTCGTGGATGCGCTTGAGTTGTTCCTCGGTCAGCGGCAGCTTCTTCGCCGTGTCGCGCAACAGCATCAGGCTACCGACTATGGAGCCGATGGCCAGGACCAGTATCAGCCAGGCATACCAGGGCATGATCATCTCCTGCGGAAAGGTGCATCACTCTATTCGATTGTGCGCGCCTTTCCACGTTCCCGAGAAGCCTTCTAATCGATAGCGTTTCAGCGGACGCCGCAGCTTGCCGCCTTGCTCGCCCGGCCCTCCAGCAGACGTGCACGGAGGGTGTCATAGGTCCAGTTGAAGGCCAGGGTGTAGGGCAGGAAGAACAGCAACAGGCCAATATCCAGCAGGAAGGCTTCCACCAGTCCGATCGACAACCACCAGGCCGCCAGCGGCACCAGTGCCACGATCAGCCCCAGTTCGAACAGCAGTGCGTGGCAGACGCGAACCCGCAGTGTGCGCTGGAAGCCCAGGCGGCGCTGGGCCCGGTCGAACAGGCTGTTGAAGAGCATGTTCCAGAGCATCGCCACGGTGGAGAACATCAGGGTCAGCGCGCCCATGTGCGCAAGCGACTTGCCCAGTACCAGGGAAAGCACCGGCGCGGTGAGCAGGACGGCCAGGCCCTCGAAAGCCAGGGCGTGGAACCCCCGTTCCTTGAGTGACTTGTTCAGGGCGGTGGTGGTCCGGGTCATGACGAGCTCCAGGTTCCGAGTGAATGCGTGGCCTGTATTCTCATCGGTCAATGGGATAGGGTTAAGTGAGCTACCATCGGGGAAACCGATATGAACTACTCGCCTGAATCCCTCGAGGCCTTTGCCCAGGCCGTCGCCCTCGGCTCCTTCAGTGCCGCCGCACGCAAGCTGGGCAAGAGCCAGTCCACCGTCAGCGAAGCCATCGCCCGCCTGGAGATCGACCTGGGCCTGGAACTCTTCGACCGCAGCAACCGCCAGCCACAGCTGACCGAGGCCGGCCGCGTCCTGCTGGGCCGCGTCGAGGAAATCCTCACTGCCTCCGACCGCTTGCAGCACGCGGCGGCGCAACTGGCCGGCGGGCTGGAGCCGCGGGTCAGCCTGGTGCTCTCGGACGCCTACCAGTCGGCGCAGTACGAAGCGCGCCTGGCGGAACTGGAGCAGCGCTATCCCGATCTCGAATTCGAATGCCTGATCGCCGAGCACCAGGACGTGATCGAGCTGGTCGCCCAAGGGCGCGCCACCCTCGGCCTGCTGGCCGCGCAGGGCAACTACCCGCCGGAGCTGGGGTCAGCGACCGTGGCCGAGCGTGCCGATTTCGGCCTGTTCGTGGCCCTTGAGCACCCCTTGGCGCAGCGTGCCGATGTGCGTGTGAGCGACCTGGCCGGCTGGCGCCTGCTGCGCCTGAATACCCTGGGCGATGCCCTGGCGGTGGACGATGGCCTGCCCTCCAGCGGTGGGCGCTGCTGGTCGGCGCCGAACTATTTGTTGCTGCTGGAGATGGCCGTCCACGGCTTTGGCTGGGCCGAGCTGCCGCGCTGGCTGGTCAGCGGCTACGCCAAGGGGCGCCTGAAGGAGTTGCCGGTCCCCGGCTGGCCACGCAGCCAGGCGGTGGATGTGGTCTGGTCGCGGCAGCGCCAACTGGGGCCGGCGGCGAGCTGGTTGCTGGAGCGCCTGCTGGACCGATAGGCTGGCGGCGGGAGTTGCGCCAGACCGGGCGTATCTATCAAGGAGGACGCCATGCAGATACCCGTCACCATCCAGGCCGGCCTGTGGGGCTGGCTCGCCGCCAGCAGCCTGCTGATCGGCGCCGCCATCGGTTTCCTGGTCAGGCTGCCGCAGAAGGCAGTGGCTTCGATCATGGCGTACGGCAGCGGTGTGCTGGTGGCCGCCCTGTGCTTCGAGCAGATTCCCGAGGCCGAACGCATCGGCGGCCTCTGGCCGACCCTGGCCGGACTCCTCGCCGGTGGCATCCTCTTCGTCCTGGCCAGCCAGTTCATCGAGCGACTGGAGCACCATCACCGCGGCAAGAGCAGCAACGGCGGCAGCGCCATGGTCGCCTTGCTGATCGCCGTCGGCGCCTTCCTCGACGGCATCCCCGAATCCCTCGGGCTGGGGCTGGGCCTGCTGGACGGCGGCGAGGTGAGCCTGGTGATGCTGGTGGCCATCTTCCTCGCCAACCTGCCCGAAGGCCTTGCCAGCGCCGCTGGATTACGCGGGGAAAAGCGTGGCGGCGCTCTGGTATTCGGCCTGTGGGGCGTCATCGCGCTGCTCTCAGGGTTGGCGGCCATGGCCGGGCCGGGGCTGTTCGCCGATTTGTCGCCGCGCTGGCTGGCCTTCGCCCTGGGCTTCTCGGCGGGGGCGGTGCTCTGCATGCTGGTGGATACCCTGATCCCCGAAGCCTTCGAGAGCACCCATGCCTGGACCGGGTTGATCACCCTGGCCGGTTTCATGACGGCCTTCGCCCTCGACCACCTTGTATGAGGGAAGGCAGCGGCGCGCGAGGGCTTGCGCTACAATGCGCGCCGTTTCCGATTCGTAAGAGATTCCCCATGTCCGCCTGTCAGACGCCGATCATTGTCGCCCTCGACTTCCCCACCCGCGAAGCCGCCCTGCGGCTGGCCGACCAGCTGGACCCCAAGCTGTGCCGGGTCAAGGTGGGCAAGGAGCTGTTCACCAGCTGCGCCGCCGAAATCGTCTCGACCCTGCGTGACCGTGGCTTCGAGGTCTTCCTCGACCTGAAATTCCACGACATCCCCAACACCACCGCCATGGCGGTGAAGGCCGCTGCCGAGATGGGCGTGTGGATGGTCAACGTGCACTGCTCCGGTGGTCTGCGCATGATGGCGGCCTGCCGTGAAACCCTGGACAAGTTCAACGGACCCAAGCCGCTGCTGATCGGTGTCACCGTGCTGACCAGCATGGAGCGCGAGGACCTGGCCGGCATCGGCCTGGACATCGAGCCCAGGGAGCAGGTGCTGCGCCTGGCGGGCCTGGCCGACAAGGCCGGCATGGACGGCCTGGTCTGCTCCGCGCAGGAAGCCACCGACCTCAAGTCCGCCTACCCGCGCCTGCAACTGGTGACTCCGGGTATCCGCCCGGCCGGCAGCGCCCAGGACGACCAGCGCCGCATCCTCACCCCGCGCCAGGCCCTGGATGCCGGCTCCGACTATCTGGTGATCGGCCGTCCGATCAGCCAGGCCGCCGATCCGGCCAAGGCCCTGGCCGCGGTGGTGGCCGAACTGGCCTGACGCCCCCCGGTGCGCTGCCTCGCCGGTAGCGCACCTTCGCCGCATCAGCGCACTTTCAGCACCAGTTTCCCGACGCTCTCCCCGCTGAACAGCTTGCCCAGGGTTTTCGGGAAGCTGTCCAGTCCCGTCACCACGTCTTCCTTGCTCTTCAACTCGCCGCTGTCCCGCCAGCCGGTGATGTCCCTGAATGATCCCGTCGAGCTTGTTTCATCAACGTACTGGATGGCGTATCCACCAGAGCCCTGATGATGCTGACGGCCGGGGGCGGCGACTGACTAGACTGCGCCGCAGTTTCCACTCCCATCGAGGATGCACAGATGAGCATGAAGTTCTCCGGCCAGGTCGCCCTGGTGACCGGTGCAGGCAACGGAATCGGTCGCGCCACCGCCCTGGCATTCGCCGCCGAGGGCCTCAAGGTGGTGGTATCGGATGTGGATGTCGCCGGGGGCGAAGGCACGGTCGAGCAGATCCGCGCCGCTGGTGGCGAAGCCTGCTTCATCCGCTGCGACGTGACCCGCGACGCCGAGGTCAAGGCACTGATGGACGGTACTCTGGCCGCCTATGGCCGCCTGGACTACGCCTTCAACAACGCCGGCATCGAGATCGAGAAGGGCAAGCTGGCCGAGGGCAGCGAGGCGGAGTTCGACGCCATCATGGGCGTCAACGTGAAGGGCGTCTGGCTGTGCATGAAGCACCAGATTCCGTTGCTGCTGGCCCAGGGTGGCGGCGCCATCGTCAACACCGCCTCGGTGGCGGGCCTGGGTGCCGCACCGAAGATGAGCATCTACGCCGCGTCCAAGCATGCGGTGATCGGCCTGACCAAGTCGGCGGCCGTCGAATATGCGAAGAAGAAGGTGCGGGTGAACGCCGTGTGCCCGGCGGTGATCGACACCGACATGTTCCGCCGGGCCTACGAGGCCGACCCGAAGAAGGCCGAGTTCGTCGCCACCATGCATCCGGTGGGGCGCATCGGCAAGGTGGAGGAAATCGCCGCGGCGGTGCTCTATCTCTGTAGCGATGCGGCGGGCTTCACCACCGGCCATGCCCTGGCAGTGGATGGTGGCGCGACGGCGATCTGATCCCTACAAGCCCGTAGGGTGGAAAGCGCTTTTCTTTCCACCAGCGAGGCATTGCAAGACACCGATGGTGGAAATCCCTAAGAGGATTTCCACCCTACGCGGCGATTGACATGGAATCGGCCGCAAAATGAAAAGAGGCGCCTTCTGGCGCCTTTCTTCATTTGTCCCTGCCGGTGTCCGTGTTGAGGATCACCAGGGTCAGCACCCCGGCGATCAGGCCCCAGAAGGCCGAACCGATGGACAGCAGGGTCATGCCCGAGGCGGTGACCATGAAGGTGATCAGTGCCGCTTCGCGTTCCCTGGGCTCCTGCATGGCGGCGGTCAGGCCATTGCTGATGGAACCGAACAGCGCCAGGGCGGCGATGGACAGCACCAGCTCCTTGGGCAGGGCGGCGAAGAGCGCCGCCAGGGTGGCGCCGAAGGTGCCGGCGATGCCGTAGAAGATCCCGCACCAGACGGCGGCCGTGTAGCGTTTGCGGCGATCTTCATGGGCATGCGGGCCGGTGCAGATGGCCGCGCTGATGGCGGCCAGGTTGATGCCGTGGGAGCCGAATGGGGCCAGCAGCAGGGAGGCGATCCCGGTGACCGAGACCAGCGGCGAGGCCGGCACCTGGTAGCCGTCGGCGCGCAGCACGGCGATGCCGGGGATGTTCTGCGAGGCCATGGCCACCACGAAGAGCGGAATGCCGATGCTGATGACTGCCGTGACGGAAAACTCCGGCGTGGTCCAGACCGGCTCGGCCAGGGCGAACTCGAAGCCACTGAAGTCCAGCAGGCCCAGCGTCGCCGCTGCGACGCAGCCCACCAGCAGCGCCACCAGCACGGCGTAGCGCGGCTGCAGGCGCTTGAACAGCAGGTAACTGAAGAACATCGCCAGCACCAGGGTGGGGCGGTGCTGGGCGGCGATGAAGATCTCGCTGCCGATCTTGAACAGGATGCCGGCCAGCAGGGCCGCCGCCAGGGAGGCGGGCAGGCGGCGCATCAGCCGCTCGAAACCGCCGGTCAGCCCCACCAGGGCGAGCAGGGCGGCGCAGACGATGAAGGCGCCGATGGCCTCGCCGTAGCTCACTCCCGGCAGGCTGGTGATCAGCAGGGCTGCGCCTGGGGTGGACCAGGCGACCACGATGGGCGTGCGGTAGTGCAGTGACAGGCCGATGGTGGTCAGGGCCATGCCGATGGACAGCGCCCAGATCCAGGAAGAGATCTGCGCATTGTCGAGGCCCGCGGCCTGGCCGGCCTGGAACATCAGCACCAGGGAACTGGTGTAGCCGGTGAGCATGGCGATGAAACCCGCCACCACGGCGGATGGCGAAGAGTCCGCCAGCGGGCGCAGGCGCGCCCCGCTGACCGGGGTGTCCGAACTAGGGGGCATCAGATCTTTCCGTTGACGTCGACCAGGATGGGATAGAGCGAGGCCACCAGCAGCAGGGCCATGCCGATGTTGAACAGGCGCAGTATGCGCGGTTCGGACAGCCAGCGGCGCAGCAGGCTGCCGGCCACGGTCCAGAGGCCGACGCTGGGGCAGTTGATCAGGGCGAAGAGCGCCGCGATCAGCACCACATTGACCACGAAGTTCTCCTGCGGGGTGTAGGTGGTAATGGCGCCGATGGCCATCACCCACGCCTTGGGGTTCACCCACTGGAAGGCGGCGGCCTGGAGAAAGGTGAAAGGCTTGGCACGCTTTTCGGCGCTGTCCGCATCCGGCGCCCCGGAACCGGCGATCTTCCAGGCCAGGTAGAGCAGGTAGGCGGCGCCGCCGTAGCGCAGCAGGGTATAGAGCGCCGGCACCTGTTCGAACACCTGGCTGAGGCCAAGGCCCACGGCCACCACCAGCACCATGAAGCCCAGGCTGATGCCGAGCATGTGCGGCAGGCTGCGGCGCACGCCGAAGTTCACCCCGGAGGCGAGCAGCATCATGTTGTTGGGGCCGGGCGTCACCGAGGTGACGAAGGCGAAGAGGACGAAGGCGAAGATCAGTTCCAGGCTCATGGCGGTCACCTTGTGGTTGTGCCCGCAGACTAAGGCCAGGTGCTTGGCAACGTCCCGATACAGCAATGCGCGGGTTGAGCGATACAGTCGGTTGGCACCCGGGGGTTCAGCGGCTACTGTGATGCTTTTGCAGTCTGGAGTGACAGCCATGGACGAGAATCCCTACGCCGCTCCCAGGGTCGACCTGGTTGAGGACCGGGGGCCGCGGCAATTGCGCGGCTGGACGCCCGGCAACCTCAGGTTGCTGGCCTGGCTGAGCCTGGTCAGCGCGGTGGGAACCCTGATTCTCACCGGGCTTGCGGTGGCTGCCGGCGCCACCGAGGATCTGCTGATGACCCGCCTGACCGACTGGTTGGGCGTGGCCCTGACCTTGCTGGGCTGCTATTTGCTGATCCGCCTCAAACTGTTCGCCGAAGCGCGTTTTTCCGGGGAGGGGCTGGCGGCGCCGGTCTGGGCGGTGATCATGGTCAGCCTGGCAATCGAGGGTCTGGATCTCCTCCTGGGCGACGCCAGCACCCAGCCAGGCTGGCCGATGCTGTTCTACTTCGGCGTGGTTGCCGTGCTCGGCGCCCTGACCGCCTGGCTCGGCGTGAGGCTGCTCAAGGTGCAGAACGTCTATCCGGCGTTCCGGGTCATGGCCTGGCTGGATGTGGTGGGCGGTATCATGATGGCGACCATCGTCCTGATGATGCTGGGCCTGCTGCCGTTGATCGCGGCCAATGTGGCCATGGTGCTGGTGTTCTTCCGCGCCGCGCGGGAGTTGCAAGCGGCTTCCTAGCCTTCGGCGACATCACTCTGCCGTACCGTGCACAGCGCCTGGTTGACCGCCAGCCAGCCGCGCACCGCTTCTTCCCCGGCTTCGCCGAAGGCGCGTTGCAGCAGGCGCGCCTGCTCCCGGCGCAGGGCCTGCTCCAGCTTAGCCCCTTCGGCGGTGAACCCCAGCAGGCGCTTGCGCTTGTCATCGATCGCCGCTGCGCTATCCACCAGTTTCATCTCGATCAGCTGCCGCAAGGGGGTGTTCAGCGCCTGCTTGGTCACCCCCAGGTAGCCGAGCAGCTCCTTGACGCTGAGTCCCGGATACTTGGCGATGAAGAACAGGATGCGGTGATGCACCCGCGACAGGCCACGGCGGGCGAGGATTTCGTCCGGCTTGCCAGTGAAGGCCTGGTAGCCGAAGAAGAAGGCTTCCATGGCGGCCTGCTGAATGGCGGGATTTTTCAGGTCAAGCATATTGACGTTTCTGTCGCGGTCGTCGTAGTTTCGGTCAAGCAGTTTGACTCAATTTTCTCGCTTCCGCACCCGGTGACAATCCATGGCCTTCTCCGAACGCATCGCCCGCCTGAAAAGCTCCCTGATCCGCGAAATCCTTGCTGCCGCCCAGCGTCCGGAAGTGATGTCCTTCGCCGGAGGCCTGCCGGCCGAGCCGATGCTGCCCAAGGTGGAGTGGGCCGAGATGCCGGCGAGCATGGGCCAGTACGGCATGAGCGAGGGCGAGCCGGCACTGCGCGAGGCCATCGCCGCCGAGGCGCGTGCCCTCGGCGTGCCCTGCGAGGCGAGCCAGGTACTGATCGTCAGCGGTTCCCAGCAAACCCTGGACCTGGCCTCCAAGCTGTTCATCGATCCGGGCACCGAGGTGCTGCTGGAGGCGCCCACCTACCTGGCGGCCCTGCAGGCCTTCCAGCTGTTCGGCGCCGATTGCATCGCCGTGCCCCAGGAAGCCGACGGCCCGGAAATCGCCGCCCTGCGCCAGCGTCTGGAGCAGCACAAGCCGGCCTTCGCCTACCTGATCCCGACTTTCCAGAATCCGTCCGGCACCCGCTACAGCGAGGCCAAGCGCGACGCGGTCGCCGCGCTGCTGGACGAGTTCGGCGTGACCCTGATCGAAGACGAACCCTACCGTGAGCTGGTATTCGACGAAGGCAGCGCCACCCCCATCGTCAGCCGCCTGAAGAAGACCAGCTGGATTTATACCGGCACCGTATCCAAGACCCTGCTGCCTGGCCTGCGGGTGGGCTTCCTGATCGCCACCCCGGATCTTTTCCCGCACCTGCTGCGCCTGAAGCAGTCGGCCGACCTGCACACCAACCGCATCGGCCAGTGGCAGGCGCTGCAATGGTTCGGTACCGAGCAGTACCGCGATCACCTGGCCGAGCTGCGCGACTTCTACCGCATCCGCCGTGACAACATGCAATCGGCACTGGAAGAGCACTTCGGCGAGCTGGCCACCTGGGAAATCCCCCAGGGCGGGCTGTTCTTCTGGCTGACCCTGAAGCAGCCGCTGGACACCCGCACCCTGCTCAAGCCGGCGCTGGAGCAGAACGTCGCCTTCATGCCGGGCGAGCCGTTCTTCATCGACCCGGACAAGCATCCGGGCCACCTGCGCCTGAACTTCAGCCACGTAGCACCCGAGCGCCTGGGCGAAGGCCTGAAGCGGCTCGCGGGCGTCATCCGTCAGGCCCAGGCAGCGGAAGCTGCCTGACCACAGAGGAGGGAAGCGATGTACAAGGTTTACGGCGATTACAAGTCCGGCAACTGCTACAAGGTCAAGCTGATCCTCAACCTGCTTGGCCTGCCGTATCAGTGGGTACCGGTAGACATCCTCAAGGGCGAGACCCAGAGCCCCGAGTTCCTGGAGAAGAATCCCAACGGCAAGATTCCGGTGCTGGAGCTGGAAGACGGCACCACCCTCTGGGAATCCAACGCCATCCTGAACTTCCTCGCCGAAGGCAGCGACCTGCTGCCCGCTGAGCCGCGCCTGCGCACCCAGGTGCTGCAGTGGCAGTTCTTCGAGCAGTACAGCCATGAACCCTATGTGGCGGTGGCGCGTTTCATCCAGCTCTACCAGGGCATGCCGGAAGATCGCTTCGAGGAGTACAAGGTCTGCCAGGTGCGCGGGCACAAGGCGTTGAAAGTGATGGAGAAGCAGCTGCAGCGCACGCCGTACCTGGTGGGCGACCAGTTCTCCATCGCCGATATCGCCCTCTATGCCTACACCCATGTAGCCCATGAGGGCGGTTTCGACCTGTCCGGCTACCCGGCCATCCTCGCCTGGCTGGACCGCGTGGCCAGCCATCCGCGGCATGTGGGCATGCTGGACTGAGCGTCCTCCGTTCAACGAGAAAGCCGGCGCAAGCCGGCTTTTTCGTTTGAGGGCGGGCGCGTCGGGTGGATAACGGCTGATCCGGCGATTTAGTCGCTGTTTGTCCTCATCCTATTGATTGATATCAAGATTTCTCCTGCTTTCAGCCTCTAGCCTATTGGCGTTTTCGTATTTCCAAACAATGCCAGGGCTGCGCGGCGAGGAGGGCAGGTGGTGTTTCTCGAGTGGGAAAGTGATCTGGACACCGGTATCGATGTCATCGATGGCCAGCACAAGCGTATCGTCGAGATGATCAATGCGTTGCACGCCGCCCAGGTGGAGCAGGACAAGGCTGCCGTGGCGCGGGTGATCGAGGAAGTGGTCGACTATACCCTGTCGCACTTCGCCTTCGAGGAAGCCCTGTTGGAAGACGCCGGCTACCGGTTCAGCCGAGCGCACAAGAAGGTCCATGAGCTGTTCATCCGGCGGGTCAACGTGCTGCGCACGCGTCACGAGGCCGCCGAAGACGTGGCCGACGAGCTCAAGGGCCTGCTCGGGCGCTGGTTGTTCAATCACATCCGCAACGACGATGCCAACTACGTCGAGGCGGTGAAGGCCAACATGCAGCAGTTGACCCAGGACCACAGCAACAGCGGCTGGCTGTCACGCTCGATGAAACGCTTCTTCGGCTGAACGGGGGAGGCGCGCTCTGCCATGGCGGACCGCCCGCGCCTGTACTAAGTTGGGCGTTCCAGCCTGGCAACAGGCGTCCAACGGAGTGCCGGCCATGAAGTACCGAGGCAGTTGCCATTGCGGGAAGATCGCTTTCGAGGTGGAGGGCACCCTGGAGCAGGTCATGGAATGCAACTGCTCGTTGTGCAGCCGGCGCGGCTACCTGCTCTGGTTCGTCCCCCGTGAGCAACTCAGGCTCTCCACCCCGGAGTCCGACCTTTCCACCTACCGCTTCAACCGCATGCATATCGCCCACCACTTTTGTGCCACCTGTGGCTGCGCGCCTTTCGGCGAGGCTGCGGACGCCAAGGGCAAGGCCATGGCCGCGGTGAACGTGCGTTGCCTGGAAGATGTGCCCGTGGACGGGCTCAAGGTCGTGAAGGTGGACGGCAAGAGCTTCTAGTCGGTGAAGTTCAGGCAACTCACCAGACCGCTGTCGAACAGCCCACCGAGGGCTTCGGCTGCGCTGCCGGAGTCACCCGCGCCGGTGATGACCCAGGCGCCGGGTTCGAGGGCGTCCAGTTGGCCGCCGAGGCTCGCGGCCAGGTCGCACAGGCGGGGCAGAAGTCGGTCGGCGGATTGCCGGGCGGCGCGGATCAGGAATTTGCGGGTCACCTGATTCGACATGGTCCATCTCCTGGAAAGGGCGGAAGGGGCAGGTTCAGGTTGCGCGCGGGGCGCGCGAATCCCTATAGCCAATCGCAGGAGAATTTCGGGGCCAATGGTTCCCGGCGACCCTTTTGTCTTGCGCCAACGAAAAAGCCGGCTTGCGCCGGCTTTCTCATGGGGTAGCGAAACTCAGTTGTTGATCAGGCTGAGAAATTCGCTGCGGGTGGCGGCGTTCTCGCGGAACTCGCCGAGCATCACCGAGGTGACCATGGTGGAGTTCTGCTTCTCCACACCGCGCATCATCATGCACATGTGCTGGGCTTCGATGACCACGGCCACGCCCAGGGCACCGGTGACCTGCTGTACGGCTTCGGCGATCTGGCGGCTGAGGTTTTCCTGGATCTGCAGGCGGCGGGCGTACATGTCAACGATGCGCGCAACCTTGGACAGGCCCAGTACCTTGCCGTTGGGGATGTAGGCCACGTGCGCCTTGCCGATGAACGGCAGCAGGTGGTGTTCACAGAGCGAATACAGCTCGATGTTCTTCACCAGCACCATTTCACTGTTGTCGGAGCTGAACAGGGCGCCGTTGGTGACCTCTTCCAGCGTCTGTTCATAGCCGCGGCAGAGATACTGCATCGCCTTGGCGGCGCGCTTCGGGGTATCGAGCAGGCCTTCACGGGAGACATCCTCGCCGAGCTGGCCGAGGATGGCGGTGTAATGCTGTTCCAGGGACATGGAGATTCCTGTGGGGATTTACGCAATTGCGCAGGGTAGGGCGCCAAGGGGGCTGCTGGCAAGGGCGCCATGCGCCAGCACCGGTCATTTTCGGGCTCGGGCAGACGGCTGGCCCGCCGGCAGCCTTCCGGTCACTCGTCGCGGCCTTCCAGCATGGTCCGCCGCAGCATCACGTAGACCGCGCCGGTGCCGCCGTGCTTCGGCAGGCAGGAGGTGAAGCCCAGCACCTGGGGATGCTGGCGCAGCCAGGTGTTGACGTGGCTCTTGATCAGCGGACGCTTGCCGTCCAGGCGCGCCGCCTTGCCATGGGTCACGCGAATGCAGCGCACCTCGAAGCGGGTGGCTTCGGCGATGAAGTCCCAGAGGGTCTCACGCGCCTTTTCCACGGTCATGCCGTGCAGGTCGAGGCTGCCTTCGAAGCCGATCTGACCCTGCTTGAGCTTGCGCATCTGACCTTCCTGGACGCCATCGCGGGCCCAGAACAGCTCATCCTCCGCGCCGACGTCGATGACGAACTGGTCGGACAGGCCGTCCACCTTGACGCTGGCGACGCTCAGGGTGGCGTTCTGCCGCCGGCTGGCGAGCTGTTTCCGGTCGGTGCGTACCTTGCCGGTGTCGGCGTGATCGGTTTGGATGCGCTTTACGCCGCGCATTTCCATGGCGAACAGGGAGCTTTCGTCGTCTTTCTGGGCGTCGTCTTGCATACAGGCCTCCGCGAAGGGCGGCTAGTTTACCCAAATGCCCGGCTCGAGGCTCAGTCGCGTTTCTTCATCAGATGGGGTGACAGGCTGAGGTCGCTGCGGCGTCGGGACCGCCGTCGGCAGAGGCGCCAGGCAATTACACCGACCCAGAGGAAGAGCAGGCCGAAGAGCAGCAGCACGATGGCCGCACCGGTGCTGTCGTTGAGTGGGCCAAGGGCAGGGGGGCGTCCCAGCAGGGTGGCGGTACCGGCCATCGCCAGCATTACGCCGAATCCGGCGAACAGCGCCGCCAGTGCTGCCGCGAAACGCCAGCGCCAGCTGCCCGGGCGCCGTGGGCGCAGGCGGCGGGCATCGAAACCATCGGATAACTTCATCCGGACGTCCTCTTGCATGATCGGGGTATGACCGGCGCCAGCTGGCGGTGGTTCCGGTCATTGCCCCGGCGGATGTCGCGGGATGTAACGGCGCTTAGATCAGCGCCTTGGCCTGCGGCACCACGCTGGCGAAGTTGTCGGCGAGGGCGATCACCTCGACACGGTGCATCTCTTCCGCGCTGATGACGCCGCCATCGACGGTCGGCAGGTCACGGGTCGCACAGGCGGCGCTCACCAGCGTGCAGCGATAACCATAGTCCTTGGCGGCGCGGACTGTGGTGCTGACGCTGGAATGGGTCATGAAGCCGCAGACGATCAGGTCCAGATGGCCGATGGCCTGCAGGCGGTCGTGCAGATCGGTTCCGGCGAAGGCGTTGGGCAGGCGCTTCTCGACCACGATCTCGCCCGCCAGGGGGGCGACTTCGGGAAGGTGCTCGCCGCGCTCGCCACGGGGGTCGAAGATACCGCCGGGCACGCCGAGGTGCTTCACGTGGACAATGGCGCTACCCATGGCGCGGGCGGCGGCGAGGAGGCTGGCGATCTCGTCGAGGGCCGCATCGAGGCCGGGTAGGGCAAGGACGCCGCTGCGATACTCTTCCTGGGCGTCGATGACGACCAGGGTGGCATTGTTCAGATTGGCTGGCGGATAACCGCGGCCACTGAGCTGGAACATGGATTTTGGGGCGGACATGCGGACCTCCGAGTACGACATGGCCACTATTGTCCGCCGAGCGGACGAATAAGTGAACCATGGACCAAGGTCCAGTTGCCCGGTCGCAAGCAGGGCATTCAGTCGCCATGGGGCCTGCAGGGCGGTTCGAGTGGTCGCTCCAGGTATCCGTTCGTCGGCTGTCGCGAGCTGCCGCGAGGCGGGAGGGGTGCTAGACTTGGCGGCCCGTTTGTTGAGGTAGCTGTCGTGTCCGAGTCCCGCCTGCGAACCCTGCGTGATCACATCCGCTGGGCTGTCAGCCGTTTCCATGCTGAAAACCTGTTCTTCGGTCACGGCACCGACAATGCCTGGGACGAAGCGCGTCAGCTGGTGCTGGGCGCGCTGCATCTGCCCTATGAGGTCGCCGACAGCTACCTGGACTGCCGGCTGGAAGAAGACGAGTGCGCCGAACTGCGCGAGTTGCTCCGCCGGCGCATCGAGGAACGCGTGCCGGTGGCCTACCTGCTGGGTGAGGCCTGGTTCTGCGGCATGCCCTACGTGGTCGACGAGCGGGTCCTGGTGCCCCGCTCGCCGATCTCCGAGCTGATCCAGCAGCGCTTTGCCCCGTGGCTGCCCCAGGAGCCGGCGCGCATCCTCGACCTCTGCACCGGCTCGGGCTGCATTGGCATCGCCTGCGCCCATACCTTCCCGGAAGCTGAAGTGGTACTGGGCGACCTGTCCTTCGACGCCCTGGAAGTGGCCAACCTGAACATCGAGCGCCATGGCCTGGAAGAGCGGGTCTACACGGTGCAGGGCGACGGTTTCGACGGGCTGCCGGGGCAGCGTTTCGACCTGATCGTTTCCAACCCGCCCTACGTGGATGCCGAGGACTTCGCCGACATGCCGGCCGAGTATCACCACGAACCCGAACTGGGCCTGGCCTGCGGCGCCGATGGCCTGGACCTGGTACGGCGGATGTTGGCCGAAGCGGCTGATCACCTGACCGAAATGGGCCTGCTGATAGTCGAAGTGGGCAACAGCCAGGTGCACGTCGAAGCCCTCTACCCGGAGGTGGACTTCCTCTGGCTGGACTTCAAGCACGGTGGCCATGGCGTGTTCATGCTCAGTGCCAGACAATGCCGCGAGCACCAGGCACTGTTCCGCGCGCGGCTGAACGGCTGACCCCCAGGGGTCAGCGAGTGGCGATCCAGATCAGCAGGCCTGCCTGGAACACGGCGAAGGCCACCAGGCAGGCGATGGTGAAGCGCAGGCCGCTGTCTTCGCGCTTGTAAACGGCGATCCGCTCCTCCAGCTTGCGGATCGCCACCTCCTGCCGCTGCAGGTTCTGGTCGGCCTGTTCCAGCATCGCCGCGGCCTCCTGCAGGTCCACCACCTGCACCTTCTCGCGGTGCCAGTCACCGTGCAGTTCGCTGACCCGGCCGGCGCCATAGCTGGCCTTGAGCTGCAGGTTGTCCAGGTAGTTGACCTCGAAGCCCTGGGCCCTGAGCACGTGGTCGCGGCGCAGGCGTACCTCGTTGTCCAGTGCGTCCCTGGCCGGCAGCGCGCCGCCTTCGATCCGATAGTGTGCCCAGCGTTGCCTGGCCCAGGCGATGCCCTGGCCCAGCAGGAAGCGCCCCAGGCCGCGGTTCTGCGGCTCCAGCTGCAAGCCGCTATCCGGGCCGAAGCGGACTTCCTTGTTGCGATGATCGGCCCAGACTTCCAGCAGGTTCTGCTCCTTGCGGACCTTCTGCCCGGGCAGCTGGATCACCAGCCGCAGCAGGCTCTGGTCCTTGCCGTGGCGCTCCACCCGGCCCAGTTCGACGAAACGCAGCGGCCGCGCGCCGGTATGGCGGTCGATGGGCAGCGGCGCGAGGCGCAGCAACTCGAAGCGCTCCGCAGCCAGTTCCGCCCAGGGGTGGGGCTGAGGGGTGGCTTCTTCGGAAGCGTGCTGTTCGGCTGTGCTTTGGGTCATCGGGAAATACCTTGTAGGGGCCTGCGCCGACGAATGTAGAACGTTCGTGCCGGTTTTGCTGAGCACTCTTTCCGTACTTTGTGAGGTTTCTGGCAGAGCTGAGGTGTTATCGGCCGCTTTCCGCATTCCTGGAGGCGGGAAGCCCCTGGATGAAGGCCAGGATGTGCTCGCCCAGTGCTCGCGCCAGGGGCAGCTGCGGGTTCCTGTAGGACGCCAGCTGTTGCTCCATGTCCAGCGGCACGATACGCAGCATGTGGTTCATGCCTTCGATGATGGCCAGTTCAGCGTCGGGCCTGGCGGCCTTGAGCTGCTCGGCATCGCTCACGCTGACCTGGATGTCGTGGCTGCCCTGGAGGATCAGCGCCGGTATCCGCAAGCGGCCGAAGGCCTGCGCCGGGTCCTGGCGGAACAGGGAAATCAGGTAGGGCTGCACGCTTGGCCGGAACAGCACCTCCAGCGCCTGTGGCACTTCGGCCACCTGCTGGCCCGCCCGCAGGCTGGTCAGCAGGGCATCGCTCTGGGCCAGCAGGGGCGGCGGCAGGCGGTCCTGCAACTGGTCGCGCAGCAGCTGGTCGATGGGGCGTGCGCTGCCGGCGATGCTCACCAGGGCGTCGGCTCCGGCCGCATCCGCGGCCAGGCTGGCGATCAGCGCGCCTTCGCTGTGGCCGATGAGGATCAGGCGGGAGAAGCGCGGGTCCTGCTTCAGGCGCTGGCCCCAGGCCGCCGCATCGCGGGCGTAGAGCTCGATGCTGAGTTGGCGCTCGTCGGTGCCGGCGTCCCGGCTGGCGGCAATGCCGCGCTTGTCATAGCGCAGGCTGGCGATGCCGTTGCGCGCAAGCAATTGCGCAAGCTTCTTCAGGCTGTCGTTGCGACCCGCCATGGGATTGTTGCCGTCGCGGTCGGTGGGGCCGGAGCCGGCGATGATCAGAGCCACCGGCACCGCACGCTCGGTCTTCGGCCGCAGCAGGGTGCCGTACAGCACACCGTTGCCGGTATCCAGCTCGATGGGGCGTTGCAGCACGCTTTGGGGCTCGGCCTGGGCCAGGCCGGCGAGGAAAGGGAGGATCAGCAGGAGGAATCGCAGCATGGGTCGGGGTGGTGTCCTGGATGGCGGGTTGGACGTGGCCGACGGCACAAGGTTCGAGGGGTGAACTGGCCGGACGCCGCGGGTATACTGCTCGACCTTCGATCGAGGCCCATTTCTGCGGAGCACTGTGCATGTCCGGCAACACCTACGGCAAGCTGTTCACCGTCACCACCGCTGGCGAAAGCCATGGTCCGGCGCTGGTCGCCATTGTCGACGGCTGCCCGCCGGGTCTGGAACTGTCCCTGGAAGACCTGCAGCGTGACCTCGACCGCCGCAAGCCGGGCACCAGCCGCCATACCACCCAGCGCCAGGAAGCCGACGAGGTGGAAATCCTCTCCGGCGTGTTCGAAGGCAAGACCACCGGTTGCGCCATCGGCCTGCTGATCCGCAACACCGACCAGAAGTCCAAGGACTACTCGGCGATCAAGGACCTGTTCCGCCCGGCCCACGCCGACTACACCTACCACCACAAGTACGGCATCCGCGACTACCGTGGCGGTGGCCGCTCCTCGGCGCGGGAAACCGCCATGCGCGTGGCCGCCGGCGCCATCGCCAAGAAGTTCCTGGCCACCCAGGGCATCACCGTGCGTGGCTACATGAGCCAGCTCGGCCCCATCGAGATTCCCTTCAAGACCTGGGATTCGGTGGAGCAGAACGCCTTTTTCAGCCCCGACCCGGACAAGGTGCCGGAGCTGGAGGCCTACATGGACCAGCTGCGCCGCGACCAGGATTCGGTGGGCGCGAAGATCACCGTGGTCGCCGAAGGCGTGCCGCCGGGCCTGGGCGAGCCGATCTTCGACCGCCTGGACGCCGAACTGGCCCACGCGCTGATGAGCATCAACGCGGTCAAGGGCGTGGAGATCGGCGCCGGCTTCGACAGCGTGGCCCAGCGCGGCACCCAGCATCGTGACGAGCTGACCCCGGAGGGCTTCCTCTCCAACAATGCCGGCGGCATCCTCGGCGGCATTTCCTCCGGCCAGCCGATCGTCGCCAACCTGGCGCTGAAGCCGACGTCCAGCATCACCACCCCCGGCCGTTCCATCGATATCCACGGCAATCCGGTGGAGGTGGTCACCAAGGGCCGCCATGACCCCTGCGTGGGCATCCGCGCCACCCCGATCGCCGAAGCCATGATGGCCATCGTGCTGATGGACCACCTGCTGCGCCACCGCGCCCAGAACGCCGGCGTGCAGGTCGAGACCCCGGTGCTCGGCCAGCTGTGACGGGCGGCGCGAGCGCGCTGCCCTACTGGCGGCTGTCCAGCTTCTACCTCTTCTATTTCTCCCTGCTGGGCGCCACGGCGCCCTTCCTCGGCCTGTATTTCGCGCACCTGGGCTTTTCCAGTGCGCGCATCGGCGAGTTGCTGGCCATTCCCATGCTGATGCGCTGCGTGGCGCCCAACCTCTGGGGCTGGCTGGGCGATCGCAGTGGCCGGCGCCTGGACATCGTCCGCTTCGGCGCCTTCTGCACTCTGGTGACTTTCTCGCTGATCTTCGTCAGCCACAGTTATGCCTGGCTGGCGTTGATCATGGCCCTGCACGCCTTCTTCTGGCATGCGGTGCTGCCGCAGTTCGAGGTGATCACCCTGGCGCACCTCAAGGAGCAGGCAGCGCGCTACAGCCAGGTGCGGCTCTGGGGCTCCATCGGTTTCATTCTCACGGTGATCGGCCTGGGCAAGCTGTTCGAGCTGTTCAGCCTGGATCTCTATCCCTGGGCGCTGGTGTTCATCATGGGCGGCATCGTCCTCAGCAGCTTCTGGGTGCCCAATGCCACGCCCCAGGCGCGGCCGGAGGTGGCGGGGCAGGGCGGCTTCCTCGCCCAGTTGCGCCAGCCCGGCGTGCTGGCCTTCTATCTATGTGTGGGGCTGATGCAGCTGTCCCATGGCCCTTACTACAGCTTCCAGACCATCTACCTGGAGGCTCTCGGCTACTCGCGCAGCCTGATCGGCCAGCTCTGGGCGCTGGGGGTGGTGGCCGAAGTGCTGCTGTTCCTGGTGATGGCGCGCATCCTCGCGCGCTATTCGGTGCGTACGGTACTGCTGGCCAGCGTCCTGATCGCCGCGCTGCGCTGGCTGCTGCTGGGCAACTTCGCCGACCAGTTGCCGGTGCTGCTGTTCGCCCAATTGCTGCACGCCGCTACCTTCGGCAGCTTTCACGCAGCCGCCATTCATTTCGTGCAACGTCGGTTCGGACCGCGCCAGCAGGGACAGAGCCAGGCGCTCTATGCCGCCCTGGCCGGCACCGGTGGCGCCCTCGGCGCACTCTACTCAGGCTATAGCTGGAGCAGCCTGGGGCCGGTCTGGACCTACGTCATCGCCAGTCTCGCTGCGCTCGTCGCAGCCGTTATCATTGCCACCCGATTGCAGGAGGAGCGGGCATGAATCGCCAACAACTCGCCCAGGAAATCATCGAAGCCGGCCGTTTCCTGTACGACCGCGGCTGGTCTCCGGCCACCAGCAGCAACTACTCGACGCGCCTGTCCGCCAGCGAAGCGCTGCTGACCGTCTCCGGCAAGCACAAGGGCCAGCTGGGGCTGGACGATGTGCTGGCGACCGACCTCGATGGCAACAGCCTGGAACCGGGCAAGAAGCCGTCGGCGGAGACCCTGCTGCATACCCAGCTTTACCGCTGGAAGCCGGAAATCGGCGCGGTGCTGCACACCCATTCGGTGAACGCCACCGTGCTCTCGCGCCTGACCCTGGCCGATTCCCTGGTGTTCGCCGACTACGAGTTGCAGAAGGCCTTCAGCGGCATCACCACCCATGAGTCCCAGGTGCTGGTGCCGATCTTCGACAACGACCAGGACATCGCCCGCCTGGCCGCCAAGGTGCAGTCCTGGCTGGACCAGCACCCGGACTGCGTGGGTTACCTGATCCGTGGCCATGGCCTCTATACTTGGGGGCCGCGCATGAGCGACGCCCTGCGTCAGGTCGAAGCCTTCGAATTTCTCTTCGAGTGCGAGCTGAAGACCCTGTCGATCACCCAGCGCTGATGCTTCCTTCGCACGAAGATGCCTGACTGACACCGGAGCCGTCCGACCCGCCAGAGAGTCGGGAGGACGCCCGCAAGGAGTACCCAGATGAGCAGCCTGACCGTCTACCACGAATCCAGCCCGGACCTGCCCAACAAGGTCCTGACCCACCTGGACAACATCGCTTCCACCCTGGCCGCCGTCGGCGTGCGCTTCGAGCGCTGGGAGGCGTCCGCGCCCATCGCTCCCGGCGCCAGCCAGGAAGAGGTGATCGCCGCTTACCGTCCGCAGATCGACCGGCTCATGCAGGAGCAGGGCTACGTCACCGTGGACGTGGTCAGCTTGACCAGCGACCACCCGCAGAAGGCCGAGTTGCGCGCCAAGTTCCTCGACGAACACCGCCATGGCGAGGACGAGGTGCGTTTCTTCGTCGCCGGTCGCGGCCTGTTCACCCTGCATATCGACGATTACGTGTATGCCGTGCTCTGCGAGAAGAACGACCTGATCTCCGTACCGGCCGGCACCCGCCACTGGTTCGACATGGGCGAATACCCGCACTTCGTCGCCATCCGCCTGTTCAACAACCCGGAAGGCTGGGTCGCCAACTTCACCGGCGACGACATCGCCAAGCGCTTCCCGCAGCTGGAAGACTGATGCCCCGCAATCGTTTCATCCGCGCCGCGCCGTAGGGTGGGCTTCAGCCCACCTTTCCCGTGCTCGGCCGTACCTGATTCATCTGGAGTTTTCCTATGCCCATCAAGGCCATCCTCACCGACATCGAAGGCACCACCAGCGCGGTGAGCTTCGTCTTCGACGTGCTCTTCCCCTTCGCCGCTCGCCATCTGCCGGCGTTCGTACTCGCCCACGCGGACGAGCCGGACGTGGCGCGGCAGATTGAGGCCGTCCGAGCGGAAAGCGGCGAAGCCGCCGCCAGCCCGGAACGGGTGGTGGAAATCCTCCTGGGGTGGATCGCCGAAGACCGCAAGGCCACGCCGCTCAAGGCGTTGCAAGGCATGGTCTGGGAGCAGGGCTATCGCGCCGGGCAGCTCAAGGGCCACGTCTACCCGGACGCGGTGGAGGCATTGCGTCGCTGGAAGGAACAGGGCTACGACCTCTACGCCTATTCCTCCGGCTCCATCCAGGCGCAGAAGCTGATCTTCGGTTGCTCCGAGGCGGGTGACCTGACTCCGCTGTTCTCCGGCTACTTCGATACCACCTCCGGACCCAAGCGCGAGGTGGCGTCCTACCAGCGCATCGCCGCGGCGATCGGCCTGCCCGGCGACGAGATCCTGTTCCTTTCCGATGTGGTCCAGGAGCTGGACGCGGCCCGCGAGGCCGGTATGCAGACCATCGGCCTGGCCCGTGAGGGGGGGCTCCTGGACGGCCACGAGACGGTGGCCAGCTTCGCGGTGATCGACCTGGCGCGTTGCTGACGCCGCCCGATTCGTCTGACGGAGCGCGAGGTAGGGTTCCGTCAGTCGATCTATCCTTGGGGTGACTGCATCCACCAGGGAGCGTCTTCCATGGGTTCCTGCCTCTGCGTCGTTGCGGCCCGGCCGGATTCGGGCCTGCACAGGGCAATCAGTGGCCGGGCGTCGCAACCGGCGACCCGACCATGACCCGACTCATCGTCCTTTTGCTGTGCGCGCTGCTGGCCCTGCCGACGGCGGCCGACCAGAAAGCGGCTTGGCAGGCCCTGCGCGAGGGCAAGGCCGTTCTCCTCCTGCGTCACACCACGGCGCCCGGTACGGGCGATCCGGAAGGCTTTCGCCTGGGCGATTGCAGCACCCAGCGCAACCTCAGCGAGCGAGGACGCCAGGAGGCGCGGCGCTGGGGCAGGTTGCTGGTGCGGCGCAAGGTGGAACAGCCGCGCCTCTATACCAGCAGCTGGTGCCGCGCCCAGGACACCGCCCAGGAAATGGGGCTGGGGGCGGTGGAGACGCTTTCGGCACTGGACTCCTTCTTCAGCGATCCGGAAAGCCAGGAGGCGCAGAAGGCGGAGATGCGCAAAGCCATCGAGAATGTGCCCAAGGACCGGCCGGTGATCATGGTCAGCCACCAGGTGAACATCAAGGCGCTGACCGGGGTATCGCCCAGGTCGGGGGAAGGACTGATCATCGAGCTGCCATTGGCGGAGCCGGCCAAGGTGCTGGCGCGCATCCGCCAGCCCTGATCACCTGGTCGTGATCCGCTGCGGGTCAGATCAGCAGCAACTGGTCCTGCTCCGGCTGCAGCTTGACGCCTTCCAGCTTCAGGAGCAGCGCCTTGCGCGACAGGCCGCCGGCATAGCCGGTCAGGCTGCCATCACGGCCGATGACACGGTGGCAGGGGATGACGATGGCAATGGGATTGGCGCCGTTGGCCGTGCCCACCGCGCGCACCGATTTCGGCCGGCCGATGCTTTCCGCCAGTTCGCTGTAGCTGGTGGTCCTGCCATAGGGGATATCCTGCAGGGCCCGCCAGACCTGTTGCTGGAAGGCGGTGCCACGGGGCGCCAGGCGCAGGTCGAAGCGCTTCAGGCGGCCCTGGAAGTACAGGTCCAACTGGCGGCAGGCCTCGTCCAGCTCCCGTTTCGCCGGATGCCAGGCCGGATCCAGTTCCCAGGGTTGCGCGGCGTCCATGTGCAGCAGTTGCAGGCCGCTGTCGTCGCCGGCCAGCAGCAGCGGACCAATGGGGCTGTCGTGGTAGCGGTAATGCATTTCAGCTTTCCTCCGCATAGCTCTGCCAGAGATAGACGGCCGCATAGGCGCGCCAGGGGCGCCACTGTTCTGCCCGGCTGGCCAGCGCCCGCGCACTGATACCGTCCGGCCCCCAGAGCGGCGACTTGAGCAGGCCGAGGTCTGCGGTGGGAAAGGCGTCCGGTTGGCCGAAGGCGCGCAAGGCGATGTATTCGGCGGTCCAGCGGCCGATGCCGGGCAGGGCGCAGAGGCGGTCCACCAGGGCTTCGACGCCGCCCGTCAGGTTCAGTTCAAGGCTGCCATCGGCCACCGCCTGGGCGAAGCGGCGCAGGGTGTCGACACGCTTGCCGGGCATGCCGATACCGGGCAGAAGGTCGTCGGCGATAGCCTGCGGGGTCGGGAAAAGTTGCTGCGGGCCATCGGGCTCCGCCTCCGCCAGCGGCTCTCCGAGCCGCTCCACCAGGCGTCCGGCGATGGTCACCGCCGCCTTCACCGTGACCTGCTGGCCAATGATGGTGCGCACGCCCTGCTCGAAAGGGTCGAAGGCCACCGGCAGGCGCAGGCCGGGGTAGCGGGCCAGCAGCTCCTGCAGCAGCGGGTCCTGGCCCAGGTGGCGGGCGATGGTGGCCGGATCACTGTCCAGGTCGAACATGCGGCGGATGCGCGGCAGCAGTTGCGGCGCGAGGTCCCGGGCCGATGGGCTCAACTCCAGTTGCAGGGCGCCGACCAGCGGGCGCAGGCGCAGCCAGCCGCTACGTTCGCCCAGGCGGAAGCTGCGGCAGTAACTGTCGGCCGTCAGTTGCTCGACGCCGGGCAGGCGCCGCAGGGCGAAATGTTGCTGGAACTGCTTCCAGCTCCAGGGCTCGAAATATTCAAGGCGCATGGGCTCGATGGGCTCGCGGGAATCTGCTGTAGGGAGCGGCTGCGGTCAGGGTGTGACGATATTCTCCTGGTGCTGCGCCGTCTCTGCAAAACTGACTTTCAAATTCTCCCGCCGCGGTTCGACCTGTCACCCAAGCCAAAGTAGAATGCGCGCCTTTTCGTGGGGCGGAGGCACCGTCCGCCAATACAGCCAGCAGGGGAAACAACCCATGAGCGACTATCAGGAAACTCTCTACGACGGTTACGGCCAGCGCTTTCGCATGGACAAGCTGCTGCACGAAGTGCGTACCGAGCACCAGCACCTGGTGATCTTCGAGAACGCCCGCATGGGCCGTGTCATGGCGCTGGACGGCGTGATCCAGACCACCGAGGCGGACGAGTTCATCTATCACGAGATGCTCACCCATGTGCCGATCCTCGCCCATGGCGCGGCGAAGAGCGTGCTGATCATCGGCGGTGGCGATGGCGGCATGCTCCGCGAAGTGTGCAAGCACCGCGATATCGAGCGCATCACCATGGTCGAGATCGACGGCACGGTGGTGGACATGTGCAAGGAGTTCCTGCCAAACCATTCCAAGGGGGCCTATGAGGACCCGCGCCTGAACCTGGTGATCGATGACGGCATGCGCTTCGTCGCCACCACCGAGGAGAAGTTCGACGTCATCATTTCCGACTCCACCGATCCCATCGGTCCGGGCGAGGTGCTGTTCTCCGAGAACTTCTACCAGGCCTGCCGCCGCTGCCTGAACGACGGCGGCGTGCTGGTGACCCAGAACGGCACGCCCTTCATGCAGCTGGGCGAAGTGCAGACCACCGCCAGCCGCATGGACAGCCTGTTCGCCGACTGGCACTTCTACCAGGCGGCGGTGCCCACCTATATCGGCGGCGCCATGACCTTCGCCTGGGGCGCCACCGATCCCGAACTGCGCAAGCTGCCCGTGGAAACCCTGCGTCAGCGCTATGCCGGCAGCGGCATCGTGACCCGCTACTACAACCCGGAAATCCATGTCGGCGCCTTCGCCCTGCCGCAGTACGTGCTGCAGGCGGTGAACAAGCCGAGCAATGACTGAGTTGTCGGGTAGATGAAAAGGGGCCTGATGGCCCCTTTTTATTGGATCTGCTTTTCGTAGGGTGGATGGCGCTCTTTCATCCACCAGCGGTGCCCGGCCGGCTCTCCCATGGTGGACCGGTGAAGCGTGGTCCACCCTACGGATGGGCCCACCTTTGGCCCTGGCTGGAAACCACCATGAAAAAGCCCGGCACCTGGTTCCGCTTTTCGTAGGGTGGATGGCGCTCTTTCATCCACCAGCGGTGCCCGGCCAGCCTTCCCATGGTGGACCGGTGAAGCGTGGTCCACCCTACGGATGAGCCCACCTTTGGCCCTGGCTGGAAACCGCCATGAAAAAGCCCGGCACCTGGTTCCGCTTTTCGTAGGGTGGATGGCGCTCTTTCATCCACCAGCGGTGCTCGGCCAGCCTTCCCATGGTGGACCGGTGAAGCGTGGTCCACCCTACGGATGAGCCCACCTTTGGCCCTGGCTGGAAACCACCATGAAAAAGCCCGGCACCTGGTTCCGCTTTTCGTAGGGTGGATGGCGCTCTTTCATCCACCAGCGGTGCCCGGCCGGCTCTCCCATGGTGGACCGGTGAAGCGTGGTCCACCCTACGGATGACGCCTATCTTTGGCCCTGGTCAGACACTCACAATGAAAAAGCCCGGCACTCGGCCGGGCTTTTTTCATGCAGCGATGGCTCAGATTTCCGCCGGCCGCACATAGCCGAAGAGTTCCTGGGAAAACCGCACGCGCTCTTCCGGGGTTTCCTGGGTGCCCTTTTCCTTCAGCTCTTCGAGGCGGGCCTCGACGGCGTGGGCGCGGTGGGTCAGGCCGCAGTCATTGGCGATCTGGATGTTCAGGCCTGGGCGGGCGTTGAGTTCAAGGATCAACGGGCCCTTGTCCTGGTCCAGCACCATGTCGACACCGATGTAGCCCAGGCCGCACAGCTCGTAGCAGCCGGCGGCCAGCTTCATGAAGCCGTCCCAGTTCGGCAGCTGCACACCGTCCACCGCATTGGTGGTGTCCGGGTGCTTGGCGATCTTGTTGTTCAGCCAGGTGCCGCGCAGGGTCACGCCGGTGGCCAGGTCCACGCCGACGCCGATGGCGCCCTGGTGGAGGTTGGCCTTGCCGTTGGACTGCCGGGTCGGCAGGCGCAGCATGGCCATCACCGGGTAGCCCATCAGCACGATGATCCGGATGTCCGGCACGCCTTCGTAGCTGATGCTCTTGAAGATCTGGTCCGGGGTCACGCGGTACTCGATCAGCGCGCGGTCACGGTGCCCGCCGAGTGAGTACAGGCCGGTGAGAATGGAGGAAATCTGGTGCTCGATTTCCTCGTGGCTGATGATCTTGCCGGATACCGTCTTGTAGCGGCCTTCGAAGCGGTCGGCGATCACCAGGATGCCGTCGCCGCCGGCGCCCTGGGCCGGCTTGATCACGAAGTCGTTGCGCTCGCCGATGATCTCGTTGAGCTTCTCGATTTCCTTCTCGGTGGAGATCACGCCGTACATTTCCGGTACGTGGATCCCCGCCTCGATGGCGCGCTGCTTGGTGATGATCTTGTCGTCGACGATCGGGTACAGGTGCCGCTTGTTGTACTTCAGCACATAGTCCGCGTTTCGCCGATTGATGCCCATGATGCCTTTGGCTTCGAGGGCTTTCCACGTCTTGAGCAGGCCGAACATGGCTCAGTCCTTCAGGAAGGCTTTGAAGCGGAAGAGTTCGGTCAGGCGGTAGCCGCGGTAGCGACCCATCGCCAGCATGAAGCCCACCATGATCAACAGCACCGCCGGGAAGGTGAAGACGAAGTAGACCAGCTCGGGAACGCTCATCAGCAGGTGCGCCAGGGTGGCCGCGACCAGGGTGCCGATGGCCACCTTGAAGGCATGGCCGCCGCCGCGTTCTTCCCAGGTGATGGACAGGCGTTCGATGGTCATGGTCAGGATCACCATCGGGAACAGGGCTACGGACAGGCCGCGCTCCAGGCCAAGCTTGTGGCTCAGCAGGCTGATGACCGCGATCAGCACCACCACGAAGGTCAGCACCACCGAGAGCCTTGGCAGCATTTGCAGCTTCAGGTGCTCAAGATAGGAACGCAACGACAGGCCGAGCGCCGTGATGATTGTGAAGAGCACGATACCGAAGCCCAGCTGGGTCTCGCGGAAGGCGAGGGCGATCAGCACCGGGGTGAAGGTGCCCAGGGTCTGCAGGCCGCCGAGGTTGCGCAGGATCAGGATCACCAGCACGCCGATCGGGATCATGATCATGATCTGGTAGGTCTGCTGGGTCTGCAGCGGCAGGCCGTAGAGCGAGTACTCGAGGAAGTCGGCGTCGGTGTTCTCGTCGGTCAGCTTGGCCAGGCGGATGGCGTTCATCTCGCTGTTGTTCATGCTGAAGGTCACCTGGACCTTCTTGCCGCCCTCGACGTTGATCAGGTTGTCGTCACCGGTCCACCAGATCAGGCGGTCGCTGGGCAGGCCCTGCTCGCCGGTCTCGGGGTTGAAGTACAGCCAGTTCTCGCCATTGAAGCTGCGCAGCCAGAGCTCGGGGCTCTGCGCCTGCTCGCTGATCAGGCGGATGGTGTGCACGCGCTCCATCGGCACGTGGGCGATGGACAGCAGCAGCTCGATGACCTTGGCCTTGTTCGGCGTACCCGGGTCGCCGGCCAGCAGCAGCTTGACGTTGTCATCGTTGACATTGTTGACGCGCTTGATGGTCTCGCTGATGAAGGTCTCGACGTCGGCGGAGTGCTGGCGGATGGGAGCCAGCAGGGCCTCGGCGGCGATCTTCTCGGGGCCTTCCACCGCGATGCTGTCGCGGAAGATCGGGCCTTTGTCCTTGGGCTTCTCGCCGCTGTAGCGCTTGGTTAGCACCAGACGGTAGTAGAGGGTCTGGTTGCCGCTGGCGCGGCGGGCGGACCAGGTCACCTTGCGGTTGCCATCGACGCGGTTGATGCTCACCCCGTAATTGTTGGAGATGAAGCTCTCATTGAGGCTGACGTAGTCGCGGTTCAGCGGCGGCACGAACATCTGGACCTTGACCGGGTCCTTCGGACTCGCCTGGAACTCGACCTTGGCGTCGATGTTCCACAGGTCGTCGGTCTCATCCTCGGTGATCGGGATGCCCTGGATGAATATCTGGTAGGCCGTTATCAGAATGCCCAGGCTCACCAGCAGGGTGATAAGGACTTTCAGATGCAGGGTAAGAGAGCGCATGTGGGTTACTCGTCAGAGTTTGCATCGGTGGCGCAGCCAGGCTTGCCGGCAGCGTATTTAAGACTCGGGTCGACCAGTGCGTCGAAGCGCTTGAGCGCCTCCGAACCGATCAGAAGCGGGTATTGGAAAGCACTGCGGTCGGTGAGGTTCACTTCGATCGTCCGCAGGGCCTTGCCCATGCACACTTCCAGTTCGATGACCGGGCGTGCGGTATAGGTCTTGCCTTCCTCGGGGTCGTAGTCCCCGGCGCGGCGCTTGATCTTGCTGATCCGCGCCAGGGGGCGCTCGATCGGGTGTTCGTGGGCATCGTCGATCGCCAGGTAGAAGCGCACCCAGGGTTCGCCGTTCTTCTTGAAGCGCTTGATGTCGCGTGCACTGAGGGAAGCGGTCTTGGCGCCGGTGTCGAGTTTTGCGGCGACTTCGAGGTCCAGATTCTTCAGCCTGGCGTATTCATTGAGGCCGTAGACGGTCTTCTCATTGGCGAGGCCAAGGCCGGGGAGGGCGAAGAGGCAGGCAAACAGGGCGAAGGGCTTGAGTGTCATAAGTCCTTTGAGCGTAACGCGGTCATCGGTCCAGGAGCCCGGCTAACGGCCTTCTTGGCTGCGGCGCCTGGTCTGGGAGTCTGGCAGGCAAGTCATTGGCGCCCAGACTGGCGCTGGCGGCGCGCATTCTAACACGCGGATTTTCTGCCGCGACAGACGCTTATGGTGCTGGAGCCGAACGTCCGATGCCTTGGCTGTATAGCTGGGTGAACGAAGGATTGTCGACAATTGGTCGAATGGTGTTTGACATGAAGCCTTTTATGGCAGTAGTTTTGCCCAATCGCTTATCAATGTGTCGACAATCATGCAGGACATCACTGAAGCCCCCGCCACTGAACAGCTGGACTCGGAAACCCTTGCCGAGAGCGTCTTCCGGCGTATCCAGGCGGCCATCGTGCGCGGCGAGATCGCTCCCGGCAGCAAGATCTCCGAGCCCGAGCTGGCGCGCACCTATGGCATCAGCCGCGGGCCGCTGCGCGAGGCGATCCACCGCCTGGAAGGCCAGCGCCTGCTGGTGCGCGTGCCCCATGTCGGCGCACGGGTGGTGTCGCTCAACCCTGCCGAGCTGATCGAACTCTACGAAATCCGCGAATCCCTGGAAGGCATGGCCTGCCGCCTGGCCGCCGAGCGCATGAGCCAGGCCGAGATCGACGAGCTGCGTCGGGTGCTGGATACCCATGAGCGCGACGAGGCCTTCCAGGCAGGTCGTGGCTACTACCAGCAGGAAGGCGACTTCGACTTCCATTACCGGATCATCCAGGGCAGCGGCAACCAGACCCTGACCAAGATGCTCTGCGGCGAGCTCTACCAGCTGGTGCGCATGTATCGCCTGCAGTTCTCCAGCGTGCCGAACCGGCCGCGCCAGGCCTTCGCCGAACACCACAGGATTCTCGATGCCATCGCCGATCGTGACGGCGAACTGGCCGAGTTGCTGATGCGCCGTCACATCGGTGCCTCCAAGCGCAATATCGAGCGCCACTACCAGGAAGCGCTCGCCAACCCGTACAAAACACGAGGTGAGTCATGAGTCAGAAAACCGCCGGCCAGCGCTTCCGCGACGCCATTGCCGAGGAACATCCGCTGCAGGTCATTGGCGCCATCAACGCCAACCACGCGCTGCTGGCCAAGCGTGCCGGCTTCAAGGCCATCTACCTGTCCGGTGGCGGTGTCGCTGCCGGCTCGCTGGGCCTGCCGGACCTGGGGATCAACACCCTGGACGACGTACTCACCGACGTGCGCCGCATCACCGACGTCTGCGACCTGCCGCTGCTGGTGGATATCGACACCGGTTTCGGTCCCAGCGCCTTCAATATCGAACGTACCGTCAAGAATCTGATCAAGGCCGGCGCAGCTGCCGCCCACATCGAGGACCAGGTCGGCGCCAAGCGCTGCGGCCACCGTCCGGGCAAGGAAATCGTCTCCACCGAGGAGATGGCTGACCGCGTCAAGGCTGCCGCCGATGCCAAGACCGATCCGAACTTCTTCCTGATCGCCCGTACCGACGCCATCCAGGCCGAGGGTGTCGACGCCGCCATCGAGCGCTGCCAGCGTTACGTCGAAGCCGGCGCCGATGCCATCTTCGCCGAGGCCGCCTACGATCTGCCGACCTACAAGCGTTTCGTCGACGCGCTGAACGTGCCGATCCTGGCCAACATCACCGAGTTCGGCGCCACCCCGCTGTTCTCCCGTGACGAGCTGGCCTCGGTCGGCGTAGCCATCCAGCTTTACCCGCTGTCGGCCTTCCGCGCCGCCAACAAGGCCGCTGAGGCTGTCTACACCGCCATTCGCCGCGACGGCCACCAGAAGGAAGTGATCGACCTGATGCAGACGCGTGCCGAGCTGTACGACCGCATCGGCTACCACGCCTTCGAGCAGAAGCTCGACGCGCTGTTCGCCGCCAAGAAGTAACCGGACGTGGGCTGCCTCCCGAGCGGGGTGGCCCACGGAAAAACAAGACGCAAGCAACCGGATTGAATGAGGAGAATTCCACGATGACTGCTTCCGCCGAAACCACTACTGCCTTCAAGCCGAAAAAGTCCGTGGCCCTGAGTGGCACCGCCGCCGGCAACACCGCCCTGTGCACCGTCGGCCGCACCGGCAACGACCTGCACTACCGTGGCTATGACGTTCTCGACTTCGCCAACACCAGCGAGTTCGAGGAGATCGCCCACCTGCTGGTCCACGGCAAGCTGCCGAACGTCGCCGAACTGGCCGGCTACAAGGCCAAGCTGAAAGCCCTGCGCGGTCTGCCGGCCGGCGTCAAGGCCGCCCTGGAGCAACTGCCTCCGTCCGCCCACCCGATGGACGTCATGCGCACCGCCACTTCCGTGCTGGGCTGCCTGTCCCCGGAGAAGGAAGACCACAACCATCCGGGCGCTCGCGACATCGCCGACAAGCTGATGGCCAGCCTGGGTTCGGCCCTGCTGTACTGGTACCACTTCAGCCACAACGGCAAGCGCATCGACGTGGAAACCGACGATGACTCCATCGGCGGCCACTTCCTGCATCTGCTGCACGGCGAGAAGCCGCGCGAGTCGTGGGTTCGCGCCATGCACACCTCGCTGAACCTGTACGCCGAGCACGAGTTCAACGCCTCCACCTTCACCTCCCGCGTGATCGCCGGTACCGGCTCCGATATGTACTCCTGCATCACCGGCGCCATCGGTGCCCTGCGTGGTCCCAAGCATGGCGGCGCCAACGAAGTGGCCTTCGAGATCCAGAAGCGCTACGACAATCCGGACGAAGCTGAGGCCGATATCCGCGCCCGCGTCGAGAAGAAGGAAGTGGTGATCGGCTTCGGCCACCCGGTCTACACCGTGTCCGACCCGCGCAACAAGGTAATCAAGGAAGTCGCTCGCGAACTCTCCGCCGAGCAGAACAACACCAAGATGTTCGACATCGCCGAGCGCCTGGAGTCGACCATGTGGGAAATCAAGAAGATGTTCCCCAACCTCGACTGGTTCAGCGCCGTCAGCTACCACATGATGGGCGTGCCCACCGCCATGTTCACCCCGCTGTTCGTGATCGCCCGTACCTCCGGCTGGTCCTCCCACGTCATCGAGCAGCGCATCGACGGCAAGATCATCCGCCCGAGCGCCAACTATGTCGGCCCGGAAGATCTGAAGTTCGTGCCGCTCAAGGATCGCAAATAAGATGAACAGCCAATACCGCAAAAGCCTGCCCGGCACCCAGCTGGACTACTTCGACGCCCGTGCGGCCGTCGAGGCGATCCAGGCCGGTGCCTGGGCAAAACTGCCCTACACCTCCCGCGTACTCGCCGAACAGCTGGTGCGTCGCTGCGAGCCGGCGAGCCTGACCGCGTCGCTGGAACAACTGATCTACCGCAAGCGCGACCTGGACTTCCCCTGGTACCCGGCGCGCGTGGTCTGCCACGACATCCTCGGCCAGACTGCCCTGGTCGACCTGGCCGGCCTGCGTGATGCCATCGCCGAGCAGGGTGGTGACCCGTCCAAGGTCAACCCGGTGGTGCCGACCCAACTGATCGTCGACCACTCGCTGGCCGTTGAAGCCCCGGGCTTCGACCCGGAAGCCTTCGAGAAGAACCGCGCCATCGAGGACCGCCGTAACGAAGACCGCTTCCACTTCATCGAGTGGACCAAGACCGCGTTCAAGAACGTCGACGTGATCCCGGCCGGTAACGGCATCATGCACCAGATCAACCTGGAGAAGATGAGCCCGGTGATCCAGGCGCGTGGCGGCGTGGCCTTCCCCGACACCTGCGTTGGCACCGACTCGCACACCCCGCACGTCGATGCCCTGGGCGTGATCGCCATCGGCGTCGGCGGCCTGGAAGCCGAAACCGTGATGCTTGGCCATCCGTCGATGATGCGCCTGCCCGACATTGTCGGTGTCGAGCTGACCGGCAAGCGCAAGCCGGGCATCACTGCCACCGACATCGTCCTGGCGCTGACCGAGTTCCTGCGCAAGGAGCGCGTGGTGGGTGCCTACGTCGAGTTCTTCGGCGAGGGCGCTGACAGCCTGTCGATCGGCGACCGTGCGACCATCTCCAATATGTGCCCGGAATACGGCGCCACCGCGGCGATGTTCTACATCGACCAGCAGACCATTGATTACCTCAAGCTCACCGGCCGCGAGCCTGAGCAGGTGGCGCTGGTGGAGAACTACGCGAAGACCCTCGGCCTGTGGAGCGATGCGCTGCAGACCGCCGAGTACGAGCGTGTGCTGAGCTTCGACCTGGGCACCGTGGTCCGCAACATGGCCGGCCCGTCCAACCCGCACCGCCGCCTGCCGACCTCGGCGCTGGCCGAGCGCGGCATCGCCGACGGGGCCAAGCTGGAAAGCGGCAAGGCCGAGGAAGCCGAAGGCCTGATGCCCGATGGCGCGGTGATCATTGCCGCCATCACCAGCTGCACCAACACTTCCAACCCGCGCAACGTGGTCGCCGCTGGCCTGGTGGCGAAGAAGGCCAACGCGCTGGGTATGGTCCGCAAGCCGTGGGTGAAGACCTCCTTCGCTCCAGGCTCCAAGGTCGCCAAGCTGTACCTGGAAGAGGCCGGTCTGCTGCCGGAACTGGAAAAGCTGGGCTTCGGCATCGTCGCCTACGCCTGCACCACCTGCAATGGCATGTCCGGCGCGCTGGAGCCTGCGATCCAGCAGGAAATCATCGACCGCGACCTGTACGCCACCGCTGTGCTGTCGGGTAACCGCAACTTCGACGGCCGCATCCATCCGTACGCCAAGCAGGCCTTCCTGGCTTCGCCGCCGCTGGTGGTTGCCTACGCCATCGCCGGCACCGTGCGCTTCGACATCGAGCAGGATGTGCTGGGTACCGACAAGGACGGCAACCCCGTCACCCTGAAGGACCTGTGGCCGTCCGACGAAGAGATCGACGCCATCGTCGCCGCCAGCGTCAAGCCGGAGCAGTTCCGCCAGATCTACATCCCGATGTTCGACCTGGGTAGCGTGAAGGAAGCGGACAGCCCGCTGTACGACTGGCGCCCGATGTCCACCTACATCCGCCGTCCGCCGTACTGGGAAGGCGCGCTGGCCGGCGAGCGCACCCTGAAAGGCATGCTCCCGCTGGCGATCCTGCCGGACAACATCACCACCGACCACCTGTCGCCGTCCAACGCCATCCTGCTGAACAGCGCGGCTGGCGAATACCTGGCGAAGATGGGCCTGCCGGAGGAGGACTTCAACTCCTACGCCACCCACCGCGGCGACCACCTGACTGCGCAGCGCGCGACCTTCGCCAACAAGGAACTGGTCAACGAAATGGCCGTTGTCGACGGCGCAGTGAAGAAGGGTTCGCTGGCCCGCGTCGAGCCGGAAGGCAAGGTCATGCGCATGTGGGAAGCCATCGAAACCTACATGAACCGCAAGCAGAACCTGATCATCGTCGCCGGCGCCGACTACGGCCAGGGCTCGTCCCGTGACTGGGCAGCCAAGGGCGTGCGTCTGGCTGGGGTCGAGGTCATCGTGGCCGAAGGCTTCGAGCGCATCCACCGCACCAACCTGGTCGGCATGGGCGTACTGCCGGTCGAGTTCAAGCCGGGCACCACCCGTCTGACCCTCGGCCTCGACGGTACCGAGACCTACGACATCAAGGGCGACCTGTCGCCCCGCTGCGACCTGACCCTGGTGGTCAATCGCCGCAACGGTGAAGTGGTCGAAGTGCCGGTGACCTGCCGCCTGGACACCGCCGCCGATGTGAGCGTGTACAACGCCGGTGGCGTGCTGCAGCGCTTCGCCAAGGACTTCCTCAAGTCGTCCTCGGCTGACGCCGTGACCGCATAAGTGCAAATCCGCTGCGGGGTGGCGACGCCCCGCAGCGGTCAGCACTGCCCGGCACCCTGTAGGAGCCAGCTTGCTGGCGAAAAATCAGTCGCCGCCAGGCTGCCTCCTACAGGCTACCGAAACCCAGATTGCCGCCAAGGAAACGACATGAGCCACGTACCCCAGATCAAAGTACCCGCCACCTATATCCGTGGCGGCACCAGCAAGGGCGTGTTCTTCCGCCTGCAGGACCTGCCTGAGAGCTGCCAGGTGCCGGGCGGGGCCCGTGATCGGTTGTTCATGCGGGTGATCGGCAGCCCCGATCCCTATTCCGCCCACATCGACGGCATGGGCGGGGCCACCTCCAGCACCAGCAAATGCGTGATCCTGTCGAAGAGCAGCCAGCCCGATCACGATGTGGATTACCTCTACGGCCAGATCTCCATCGACAAGGCCTTCGTCGACTGGAGCGGCAACTGCGGCAACCTGTCCACCGCCGCCGGCGCTTTTGCCCTGCACGCCGGCCTGGTGGATCCGGCGCGCATTCCGGAGAACGGCACCTGCGTGGTGCGCATCTGGCAGGCCAATATCCAGAAAACCATCATCGCCCATGTACCGGTCAGCAACGGCCAGGTCCAGGAAACCGGTGGCTTCGAGCTGGACGGCGTGACCTTCCCGGCTGCGGAAATCGTACTGGAGTTCCTCGATCCGTCCGATGACGGGGAGGAGGGCGGCTCGATGTTCCCCACCGGCAACCTGGTGGATGACCTGGAAGTGCCGGGTGTCGGTACGTTCAAGGCAACCATGATCACCGCCGGTATTCCCACGGTGTTCGTCAATGCCGAGGACATCGGCTACACCGGCACCGAGCTGCGCGAGCACATCAACGGCAACCCCGAGGCACTGGCCCGGTTCGAGGCCATCCGGGTTGCCGGCGCGCTGCGCATGGGGCTGATCAGGACTCCGGAAGAAGCGGCCACCCGCCAGCACACGCCGAAAATCGCTTTCGTCGCCCAGTCCAAGGATTACGTGGCGTCCAGCGGTAAAACGGTCAAGGCCGAAGACGTCGACCTGCTGGTGCGTGCCTTGTCCATGGGCAAGCTGCACCACGCGATGATGGGCACCGCCGCCGTGGCCATCGGCACTGCGGCCGCCATTCCGGGCACCCTGGTGAACCTTGCCGCCGGTGGTGGCGAGCGTAACGCCGTGCGCTTCGGCCATCCGTCGGGCTCCCTGCGCGTTGGTGCGGAAGCCGCCAAGGTCGACGGCGAGTGGGTCGTAACCAAGGCCATCATGAGCCGTAGCGCGCGCATCCTGATGGAAGGTTGGGTGCGCGTGCCCGGCGATGCCTTCTGAATGATGCAGCCATGAAAAAGCCCGCCAGAGCGGGCTTTTTCATCAGCGTTCGGGTTACTTGAGTCGTCGTTCGACGCCTTTTTCTACCAGGATCTTGGCGGAGATTTCTTCCACCGAGAAATGCGTGGAATTGATGAAATTGATGTTCTCGCGACGGAACAGGTTCTCCACTTCGCGCACCTCGAACTCGCACTGGGCGAAGCTGGCGTAGCGGCTATTGGGCTTGCGTTCGTTGCGGATCGCGGTGAGCCGGTCGGGGTCGATGGTCAGGCCGAACAGCTTGTCCTTGTGCTGCTTGAGGGCGGAGGGGAGTTGCAGGCGCTCCATGTCTTCCTCGGTCAGCGGATAATTTGCGGCACGAATGCCGTATTGCATTGCCATATACAGGCAGGTGGGCGTCTTGCCGCAGCGGGACACGCCGACGAGGATCAGGTCGGCCTTGTTGTAGTAGTGCGTGCGTGCGCCGTCGTCGTTGTCCAGGGCGAAGTTCACCGCTTCGATGCGCTCCATGTAGTTGGAGTGCTGGCCGATGGAGTGCGACTTGCCGACCGAGTACGAGGAGTGTGACGTAAGTTCCTGTTCCAGCGGCGAAAGGAAGGTGGAGAAGATGTCGATCATGAAACCGTTGGATGTGGCCAGGGTGTCACGGATCTCCTGGTTCACAATGGTGTCGAAGATGATCGGACGGGCGCCATCGACCTCCGCAGCCTTGTTGATTTGCTGTACCATGGCGCGCGCTTTTTCAACGCTGTCGATATAAGGCCGCGTGATCTTGTTGAAGGTAATGGTCTCGAACTGCGCCAGGAGGCTCTGGCCAAGGGTTTCCGCAGTGATACCAGTGCCGTCGGAGATGAAGAAAGCGGTTCGTTTCATTTGCGCCAAAGGCCTTAAGTCAGGAACGATTCTTGGCTATGATAGGCCGCGTTTTTCGCCAGGCCCCAGCCGGTCGGCATTGTGACGTATTTTTCTGGACCAAAGCCAGAACGCTGCGGAGCTGCTCCGCATGAGCTTTTCCAACAATTAGTGGAGAGATCACCTTGGTAGAGTACGTAGTTTCCCTCGATAAGCTCGGCGTTCACGATGTTGAGCATGTGGGGGGCAAGAACGCATCCCTGGGCGAGATGATCAGCAATCTGGCTGGTGCCGGTGTTTCCGTTCCCGGTGGTTTTGCCACGACCGCCCAGGCCTACCGTGACTTCCTCGAGCAGAGTGGCCTGAACGATCGCATTCATTCCGCCCTCGACAGGCTCGATGTGGATGACGTCAACGCCCTCGCCAAGACTGGCGCCGAAATCCGTAAGTGGGTGATGGACGCCGAGTTCCCGGCGCGCCTGGATGCCGAAATCCGCACTGCCTTCGCCGAACTGGCCAAGGGCAATGACAACCTGGCCGTGGCCGTGCGTTCCTCCGCCACCGCCGAAGACCTGCCCGACGCCTCCTTCGCCGGCCAGCAGGAAACCTTCCTGAACATCCGTGGCGTGGACAACGTGATCCGCGCTGCCAAAGAGGTGTTCGCTTCCCTGTTCAACGACCGTGCCATCGCCTACCGCGTGCACCAGGGCTTCGATCACAAGCTGGTCGCCCTGTCCGCTGGCGTGCAGCGCATGGTCCGCTCGGAAACCGGCACCGCCGGCGTGATGTTCACCCTGGACACCGAGTCCGGTTTCCGTGATGTCGTCTTCATCACTGCCGCCTACGGCCTCGGCGAGACCGTGGTACAGGGCGCTGTGAACCCCGACGAATTCTACGTGCACAAGGCGACCCTTGAAGCTGGCCGTCCTGCGATTCTGCGCCGCAACCTCGGCAGCAAGGCGATCAAGATGGTCTACGGCGAAGAAGCCAAGGCCGGCAAGTCGGTGAAGACCGTGGAAGTGGATCGCGCCGACCGCGCCCGTTTCGCCCTGTCCGACGCCGAAGTCGCCGAACTGGCCAAGCAGGCCCTGATCATCGAGAAGCACTACGGTCGCCCGATGGACATCGAGTGGGCCAAGGACGGTGACGACGGCAAGCTGTACATCGTGCAGGCCCGTCCGGAAACCGTGAAGAGCCGCGCCAGCGCCACCGTGATGGAGCGCTACCTGCTGAAGGAAAAGGGCAAGGTTCTGGTAGAAGGCCGCGCCATCGGTCAGCGCATCGGCGCCGGCCAGGTTCGCGTGATCCACGACGTTTCCGAGATGGACAAGGTCCAGCCGGGCGACGTGCTGGTCTCCGACATGACCGACCCGGACTGGGAGCCCGTGATGAAGCGCGCCAGCGCCATCGTCACCAACCGTGGCGGCCGTACCTGCCACGCCGCGATCATCGCTCGTGAGCTGGGCATCCCGGCTGTCGTCGGTTGCGGCAACGCCACCTCCGTGCTGCAGGATGGCCAGGGCGTGACCGTTTCCTGCGCCGAGGGCGACACCGGCTTCATCTTCGAGGGCCAACTGGGCTTCGACATCCGCACCAACTCCGTTGATGCAATGCCCGATCTGCCGTTCAAGATCATGATGAACGTCGGCAACCCGGATCGCGCCTTCGACTTCGCCCAACTGCCCAACGAGGGCGTGGGCCTGGCCCGCCTGGAATTCATCATCAACCGCATGATCGGCGTGCACCCGAAGGCGCTGCTGAACTTTGCCGGTCTGCCGACCGAGATCAAGGAAAGCGTCGAGAAGCGCATCGCCGGCTACAACGACCCGGTGGGCTTCTACGTCGAGAAGCTGGTTGAAGGCATCAGCACCCTGGCCGCGGCTTTCTGGCCGAAGAAGGTCATCGTGCGCCTGTCGGACTTCAAGTCCAACGAATACGCCAACCTGATCGGCGGCAAGCTCTACGAGCCGGAAGAAGAGAACCCGATGCTCGGCTTCCGTGGCGCGTCCCGTTACATCAGCGAATCCTTCCGCGATTGCTTCGAGCTGGAATGCCGTGCGCTGAAGAAGGTCCGCAATGAAATGGGCCTGACCAACGTCGAGATCATGGTGCCCTTCGTGCGTACCCTGGGCGAAGCCTCGCAGGTGGTCGAGCTGCTGGCCAGCAATGGCCTGAAGCGCGGCGAGAATGGCCTGAAGGTCATCATGATGTGCGAACTGCCGTCCAACGCCCTGCTGGCCGAGGAGTTCCTGGAGTTCTTCGATGGTTTCTCCATCGGTTCCAACGACCTGACCCAACTGACCCTGGGCCTGGATCGCGACTCCGGCATCGTCGCCCACCTGTTCGACGAGCGTAACCCGGCGGTGAAGAAGCTGCTGGCCAATGCCATTGCCGCCTGCAACAAGGCCGGCAAGTACATCGGCATCTGCGGCCAGGGCCCATCCGACCACCCGGATCTGGCCAAGTGGCTGATGGAACAGGGCATCGAAAGCGTTTCCCTGAACCCCGACTCCGTGCTGGACACCTGGTTCTTCCTGGCGGAAGGTCAGGCCTGATCCCAGGTTGGTTGATTGACGAAAAGGGCGGGTTCGGAACCCGCCCTTTTTTGTGCAAGCGAAAATCATGCAGAGCAGTAGCGATCTCTTTCCCGTCGCGCTGATAAGCGCGGAACTTCGTGGCGACCTGACCGAGGATGTCTATCGCCTGAAGCCCAACAACAGCCCGGATCCCAGTGTCGAACTGGTCCTGACCCGGCTTGGCCGTTTCGGCCAGGAAGCCGCCCGTGGCGTGCCGGTCGTCCTGGTCCATGGCAGCTTTTCCAATCGCCGTTTCTGGTATTCGCCCAAGGGCCTTGGTCTCGGGCCGCATCTCGCCCGTGCCGGCTTCGATGTCTGGATCGCCGAGATGCGTGGCCACGGCCTTTCGCCGCGCAACCAGCAGTATCGCCGCAACCGCGTGGCCGACTATGCGCGCTACGACCTGCCGGCCATCGCCGAATTCGTTCGCGAGCAGAGCGGACAGGTGCCGCACTGGATCGGTCATTCCCTGGGTGGTACCACCCTGGCCGCGGCGCTGGGCGGGCAGTACCTGGGGGAGGCGGAGGTGGCTTCGGCGGCGCTGTTCGGCAGCCAGGTCAGTCGCGTCTACTGGCCGCTCAAAATGCCCCCGGTGGCCTGGGGCGGCCGCCTGCTGCTCAAGCGCTTCGAGGTGCTTTCCGGCTCCTTGTTCAAGCGCGGGCCGGAAGACGAGCCGATTGGCCTGGCCCTGGAGAGCTTGCGCTGGCACGGCCTGTTCGGTCGCTTCGGCGATGCCGAGCGGGATTGGTGGGCCGGGCTGGCGGACGTGCGGGTGCCGGTATTGGCCGTGGCGGCGGCGGGCGACCTGCAGGACCCGCTCTGGGCCTGCCGCAAGCTGGTGGAGCAGGTGCCCGAGCCGTATCGCCATTTCCAGCGGTTGGCGAAGGAGGAGGGGTTCAGCGAGGACTTCGACCATATCGCCATGCTGGTGAGCAAGGCTGCCGAGCGCGAGGTCTGGCCTCTGGTGACCCACTGGCTGGCGCACCAGCGCCTGCCGGATGGAGCGCGGGCCGCCGAGGGCCTGGCGCTCTGATTCGCCACCTGCCGGCGGTCCGAGGTTTCGGCTCGCCGGAGGCTGTGCTAAAGATGGCGGGAATCGCCGGAGCGGAGGCTCCATGCTCGTAGCGCTGGAACGACTGATCAGCCTGCAGGAAGGCTATCGCGGCACTTTTCAAGTGCAGGGTCGTCAATTGCTACTGATCGTCGTTGATCAGCAGCCGATCCTCATGGAAAATCGCTGCCCGCACCAGGGCGCGCCGCTGCATGCCGGAACCCTCGACGGCCGGGTGCTGCGGTGCTTCAGGCACGGCATAGCGTTCGACCTGGTCGATGGCCGCCGGGTCAATGCACCTTGCCTCCCGCTGCAGCGCCTGCCGCTGGCCTATGACGGCGACCGCATCGGTCTCGATCTGTAACTGCTATCAAGGAGATGTCCATGCAATACGTTACCCCTGATCTGTGCGATGCCTACCCGGACCTGGTCCAGGTCGTCGAACCCATGTTCAGCAACTTCGGTGGGCGCGATTCCTTCGGCGGTGAGATCGTCACCATCAAGTGCTTCGAGGACAACTCCCTGGTCAAGGAGCAGGTCGACCTGCCGGGCAAGGGTAAGGTCCTGGTGGTGGACGGCGGCGGTTCCCTGCGCCGAGCCCTGCTGGGTGACATGCTGGCCGAGAAGGCGGCGAAAAATGGCTGGGAAGGCATAGTCGTCTACGGTTGCATCCGCGATGTCGACGTCATTGCCCAAACCGACCTGGGCGTCCAGGCCCTGGCCAGTCACCCGATGAAAACCGACAAGCGAGGCATTGGTGACCTCAATGTGGCGGTCACCTTCGGCGGAGTCACCTTCCGCCCGGGCGAGTTCGTCTATGCCGACAATAACGGCATCATCATTTCGCCCAAGCCCCTGGAAATGCCGGCGTAATGGAAGAAGCCCGGCCAGCGCCGGGCTTTCTCTTTGAAGGAGATTCGATGTTCGAGGAGCAGAACGCCCAGTGGGGGCTGGTACACGCCTTCGTGCTGGACGGGCAGGGCGGAGCCGAGCCGATTTCCCGGGAGGCGCTGGCCGACCTGCAATTGGAGCCGGAGCAGAGCCTCTGGCTGCACTGGGATCGCAGCCATCCCCTGGCGCGGCGCTGGCTGCGTGAGCAGAGCAAGCTGTCCGAGTTCACCTGCGATCTGCTGCTGGAAGAAAGCACCCGGCCACGCATGCTGGTCTTTCCGGGTGATGAGCTGCTGTTGTTCCTGCGCGGCGTGAACCTCAACCCGGGCGCGGTTCCGGAAGACATGGTCTCGGTACGCATCTTCGCCGCCGCGCAACGCATCATTTCCCTGCGCCTGCGCCCTCTGCACGCCACCGATGAACTGATCGAGCAGTGGTCCCAGGGCACCGGCCCGAAGGTGGCATCCGAAGTGCTGCTTTATCTGGCCGAGCACCTGACCGACAAGATCGATTCGCTGGTGGCTGAACTTGCCGAGAAGGTCGATGAGCAGGAGGAGCACCTCGACAACAACGAGCGCTTCCGTCCGGACCATGACCTGATGCTGCAGATCCGTCGACGCGCTGCCGGACTCAAGCGCTTCCTGGCGCCCCAGCGCGATATCTACGGGCAGTTGGCGCGCAGCCGGATGCCCTGGTTCGTGGAGGACGACAGTGACTACTGGAACGAGCTGAACAACCGCCTGACCCGTTATCTGGAGGAGCTGGAGCTGATCCGCGAGCGCATCGGCCTGGTGCTGGAAAGCGAAACCCGCCGATTGGGCGAGCGCACCAGTCGCACCATGTACCTGCTCGGTATCACCACCGGCTTCTTCCTGCCGTTGAGCTTCATCACGGGCCTGCTGGGCATGAACGTGGGCGGTATTCCCGGGGACGAGACACCTTACGGCTTCATCATCGCCTGCCTGCTGATCCTGGGCGTGGCCAGTTTCCAGCTATGGTTGTTCCGTCGTCTGCGCTGGCTCTGATGTGACCTGGGCTGCCCCAGCCACGTCTAGCCCACATACCCACGCGAGGTGCGCATGCACGATCCGTTCGAAGAATCCCTGCGGGACCTGCTCAAGGCATCCCCGCACTCAGACCACGACGATGACGCTACCCTGGGCCGCGTGCTCAAGACAGCCAATCGCCAGGTGGGCGCCGGGGATCTGTTCAGCCTCATGGGTCATTGGCTCGAGGCGATGATGATGGCCCTCAACAATGGGTCGCCTCACCTGGCGCCTGTGTCGCGTCGCAATGCTTCTGTCCGTTCCGCAGATAAGGCTGATTGAACATGGAATTCGACCCCTGGACCCAAGGACTCGTTAACGCCATGACCTCGGTGTGGACACCGGTGGCGGGCTTCATTCCGCGCCTGTTCGGCGCGCTGGTGGTGGTGCTGCTCGGTTTCGTGGTGGCGAAGCTGCTGGACACCCTGCTCTCCAAACTGTTGGCCAAGATAGGGCTGGACCGCTTGATGGCCGGCACGGGCCTGACCAAGATGCTGGCCCGCGCCGGCATCCAGGTGCCGGTTTCGACCCTGATCGGCAAGATCGTCTACTGGTTCGTGCTGCTGATCTTCCTGGTGTCCGCCGCGGAGTCGCTGGGCCTGGACCGTGTATCCGCCACCCTCGACGTGCTGGCCCTCTACCTGCCGAAGGTGCTGGGTGCGGCGGTGGTGTTGCTGGCGGGCGTGCTGCTGGCGCAACTGCTCAGCGGGCTGGTGCGTGGCGCCGCCGAAGGCGTGGGCCTGGAATATGCCCATGGCCTGGGCCGTATCGCCCAGGGCCTGGTGATCATCATCAGCATCTCCGTGGCCATCGGCCAACTGGAGGTCAAGACCGACCTGCTGAACAACGTCATCGCCATCGTGCTGATCTCCATCGGCCTGGCGGCGGCGCTGGCGCTGGGGCTGGGCAGTCGCGAGATAGCCGGGCAGATCCTCGCCGGTATCTATGTGCGCGAACTTTATCAGGTCGGGCAACAAGTGAAGATTGGCGATGTCGAAGGCCAGATCGAGGAAATCGGCACGGTGAAGACCCTCCTGCTCACCGAGGAAGGTGAGCTGGTATCGGTGTCGAACCGCACCCTGCTCGATCAACGGGTAACCAGCCGCTAACACGATGGCATTTCCCTGCTAATGTATGCCGCCAGACAGGGTGCGCGAACCTCGCGCCCCGGCGGCTTTTGACCTGACTGTCGGCCCGACCCGTTTTGAACAAGCCCCAATCGCTTTCCTTGCGCTATGACCCACGCGAGCTCTCCGACGAGGAGCTGGTGGAGCGCGCGCATGGCGAGCTGTTCCATGTCACTCGCGCTTATGAAGAATTGATGCGCCGCTATCAGCGCACCTTGTTCAATGTCTGTGCCCGTTACTTGGGGAACGACCGCGACGCTGACGATGTCTGCCAGGAAGTGATGCTCAAGGTGCTCTATGGACTGAAGAACTTCGAGGGCAAGTCGAAGTTCAAGACATGGCTATACAGCATCACGTACAACGAGTGCATTACCCAATATCGGAAAGAGCGTCGAAAACGCCGATTGCTTGATGCACTCAGTCTGGATCCTTTGGAAGAAGCTTCTGATGAGAAAGCCCCCAAGGTCGAGGAAAGGGGGGGGCTAGAGCGATGGCTGGTACATGTCAACCCCATTGACCGGGAAATTCTTGTGCTACGTTTTGTCGCAGAGCTGGAGTTCCAGGAGATCGCCGACATTATGCACATGGGCCTGAGCGCAACAAAAATGCGCTACAAGCGTGCACTTGATCGGCTGCGCGAAAAATTTTCGGGCCTGGCCGAAACTTAGTTCGGGAAAAATTATCTCTTATGGGCCGGCACGTTCTGCTAGACTTGCCGCCCAAGTTGTCTGGAGATTGTTCGACAACTTACTGACCACCAAGATGGGGATTTACGGATGAAACTGAAAAACACCTTAGGCGTAGCCGTTGGCTCTCTTGTTGCCGCCTTTTCGCTGAACGCGCTGGCTCAGGGCCAAGGCGCAGTTGAGGTGGAAGCTTTCGGTAAGCGTTACTTCACCGACAGTTCTCGCGATCTCGAGAACGGCAACCTGTACGGCGGCTCGGTAGGCTACTACCTGACCGACGACGTCTCCCTGGCTCTGTCGTATGGCGAATACCACGACATGACCTCCGAAGACTCCTTCGCGCCTAACGGCCACAAGGACATCAAGGGCAACCTCGCATCCCTGGATGCCATCTACCACTTCGGTACTCCGGGTGTTGGCCTGCGTCCGTACGTTTCTGCCGGCTTCGCCCATCAGAACATCAGCAACATCCCGCCGCGCACCGGCCGTGACCACAGCACCTTCGCCAACATTGGCACCGGTCTGAAGTACTACTTCACCGAGAACTTCTTCGCCAAGGCTGGTCTGGACGGCATGTACAACCTGGACGCCCAGGAATCCGAGTGGATGGCTGGCGTTGGCGTTGGCGTCAACTTCGGTGGTTCCACCAAGCAAGCCGAGCCGGCTCCGGCCCCGGTTGCCGAAGTGTGCGCCGACAGCGACAACGACGGCGTTTGCGACAACGTCGACAAGTGCCCGGACACCCCGGCCAACGTCACCGTTGACGCCGATGGCTGCCCGGCTGTTGCCGAAGTCGTTCGCGTCGAGCTGGACGTGAAGTTCGACTTCGACAAGGCCAAGGTCAAAGAAGAAAGCTACGGCGACATCAAGAACCTGGCTGACTTCATGAACCAGTACCCGTCCACCACCACCACCGTTGAAGGCCACACCGACTCCGTTGGTACCGACGCCTACAACCAGAAGCTGTCCGAGCGTCGTGCCAACGCCGTTCGCGAAGTACTGGTCAACCAGTACGGTGTAGGTGGCGAGCGCGTCAACGCTGTCGGCTACGGCGAATCCCGTCCGGTTGCTGACAACGCTACCGCTGACGGCCGCGCTGTTAACCGTCGCGTAGAAGCTGAAGTGGAAGCCCAGGCCAAGTAATTGGTTTGAGTTTCAGGAAAACCCGGCCTCGGCCGGGTTTTTCTTTGCCTGGAGAAAAGTGCCGGAGTGGCCTGTCGGCGTTGCGGTCAGGGCTGGTGCGCACCGGAGACCGTCAGGCAGCCGCACTCTGCAACGATTCCGCTCGGCCTCCTGACGGGGCGGAGTCTCTGCCCCACCCTGTTTGCTCAGTTTCAGGCCGCTGTTGGCCTCAGGACTGTTTATGCCTCGCAGGCGCGAGTCACCCCTCTCCCATCGGGAGAGGGGCGGGGGTGAGGGAAGTGTCCAGCCGCACGGAGCCCCCCTCACGCCTAATTGCCATTCCGGTGTGCCCCCGGTAATCCGCGAAGCACCATAAAAAAGCCCGGCAAAGCCGGGCAAGCACTACTTCGCAGGAGCGAAGAGGGGTCAGGCGCTGCGCGCCATGGGGAGCACTGCCGCGGCTGCGGCGACTTCGCCGATCACCAGGATGGCCGGGCTCTTCAGTTCGAAGGCCTTGGCGTCGGCCTGCATCTGCCCGAGGGTGCTGCGGCATTCGCGCTGGTGGGGCAGGGAGGCGTTTTCGATCATGGCCACGGGCATGGCGCGGGACATGCCACCCGCCAGGAGCCCCTCGCGGATGTCCGCCAGCTTGGCCACGCCCATGTAGACCACCAGCGTGGTACCGGTCTGTGCCAGGGCCTGCCAGTTGAGGCTGCTATCGTCCTGGGTGTGCGCGGTGACCAGTGTGACGCCACGGCTGATGCCGCGCAGCGTGAGGGGAATGCCGCAGTTGGTGGCGCCGGCCAGGCCTGCGGTGATGCCGTTGACCAGTTCGCTCTCGATGCCGCGCTCGGCCAGCCACTCGGCCTCCTCGCTGCCACGCCCGAAGATGCAGGGATCGCCGCCTTTCAGCCGCACCACGCACTTGCCCTGCCGCGCATAGCGCAGCATCAGGCGGTGGATGAATTCCTGGGGCGTCGAGCGGCAGCCGCCGCGTTTGCCGACGCGGATCACCCGGGCGGTGGGGCAGTGCTCCAGCACCTCTGGATTGACCAGGTCGTCGATCATCACGATCTCCGCCTGGTTCAGGGCCTTCACCGCTTTCAGGGTCAGGAGTTCGGGATCGCCGGGACCTGCGCCCACCAGCCAGACTTTGCCGTTCATCTCGGTACTCCTCGGCGCGCCGCGCGCCGCAATTGATTCAGGTCCAGGCCAATACGTCGTCGGAGGCCAGTTCTATCTGGCAGTCGTGCAAGGGGCAGGCGCCGGGCATTGCAGATGCGTCGCCCGGATGGGGCAGGTCGCCGGCGCTGAACATCTCGATCCCGGCCACCTTGAGCCGGGTGCCGGTGCTGGAGCCCTGGTAGCGGGCGAAGCCGAGCATGGCCAGGTGGTTGGCGCAGACCTTGGCCTGTTCCATCAGTGGGGCCACCAGCCCATAGGAGATGCCGCGGTGGTTGGCGCACTCGCCAATGGCGTAGATGCGCGGATCGTAGGTCTGCAGGGTGTCGTCTACCAGGATGCCGTGGTTGCAGGGCAGCCCGGACTGTTCGGCCAGCTCGGTGTTGGGCTTGATGCCGGCCGCCATGACCACCAGGTCGGCGGTGATCACCTCGCCACCGGCCAGTTGCACCGCGCAGACACGGCCTTCGCCGTTGTCGATCAGCTCTTCGGTGGCGGTGCCAAGGCGGAAGCGGATGCCTCGGGCCCGCAGGGCGCGCAAGAGCTTTTCGCCGGCAGGGCGGTCGAGTTGCTTTTCCAGCAGCCACTCGGCGAGGTGCACCACGGTCACGTCCATGCCGCGTTGCTTCAGGCCGTTGGCCGCTTCCAGGCCGAGCAGGCCGCCGCCGATGACCACCGCATGGCTGTGGGTGCGTGCGGTCTCGATCATCGCGCGGGTACCGGCGATGTCGCGATAGCCGATCACACCCAGCAGGCGATTGCCGGGGATCGACAGGCGGCTTGGCGTGGAGCCGGTGGCGATCACCAGGCGGTCGTAGTCGGCACAGGTACCGTCTTCGGCGATTACCCGGCGACGCTGGCGGTCGATCTGCACCACTTTGCGATTTAGCAGCAGCTCGATGCCGTGTTCCGCGTACCAGGCCAGGTCGTTGAGGATGATTTCCTCGAAGGACTGCTCTCCCGCCAGCACCGGGGAGAGCTGGGCGCGGTTGTAGTTCGGATGGGGTTCGGCACCGAACACGGTGATCTGGTAATGCTCGGGAGCGAGCCTCAGCAGCTCTTCGAGGGTACGCACTCCGGCCATGCCGTTTCCGATCACCACCAGCTTGGGTTTGTTCATGCGGGAGACTCCTGCATAACGGTCGAGCAAACAAAAAAGGCGTCCCGCTGTTGCCAGCAGGACGCCTTTGTCCAAGTCCCGATCGATCGGGAAAGTGCCGACTCGTCGTTGAGGCGGGCGCTTTTTGTAGATTGTCGATGCTGACGTTGCAGATGCCGTGCCAATCCTGGAGCCCCCGTGTTCCGTGGGGCGGCGGGGTGACCTGCGAGTCGCCTCGCTCTGCGCTGGGGCGGTGCGCACCGTTCTGGTGCGTCAGCCCTTCAGCAGCAGGGCCAGCAACACCAGGTTCAACAGAAGGGCGCAGAGTGCGATGCCGCGCCAGACTTTCAGCGGTTCTCGCTCCAGCAGCGGCCTGGGTTTGACGGTGAGTGCGCGGCGTTCGCCCTGTTCGAGGGCCAGCAGCCACTCTTCCATGGTTTCATAGCGGTTGGCTGGGTCGGCGGCCACTGCGCGCGCCAGGCATTCATCCAGCCAGGCAGGCAGGTCGGGCCGGTAGCGGCTGGCCGGGGTGGGTGTGCCGAAGCGCGGATGCTGGAAGGCCTCCACTTCACCGTGGGGGTAGTGGCCGGTAAGCAGGTGGTAGAGGGTCACGCCGCTGGCGTAGAGGTCCTGCTGTGTCGAAGGGACGGCACCGGCGAAGGCTTCCGGGGCGATGTAGCTCGGGGTGCCGGGCAGGCTGTGGGCTTCATCCTGGGAAAGGCCGGGGCAGTAGGCCAATCCGAAATCCAGCAGGCGCAATTCGCCGTCATCGCACCAGAGCAAGTTCTCCGGCTTGATATCGCGGTGCAGGATATTGCGTCGATGCAGCTGGCCCAGGGCCTTGAGTAGGCGCGGCGCAATATCCTGCCATTCCGGCAGCGCCATGGGACCGGCGAGCCGGAGCCGCTCGGCCAGGGTCTGGCCGGCGTACTCGCGCTGCACGTAATAAAGGTGCTGGCGCTGGGGCAGGGGATGGGGTTCGGGAAAATGCCGTCCGGCAACCCGCCGCAGGAACCATTCTTCCAGCAGCAGCGCCGGGCCCGCTCCGGGCTCGTCATGGCGGCTGGCCGGCAGTGTCTTCAGCAGCCAGCGCCGTTCCTGGGCATCCCGCACCCGGTAGACCATCGACTGGCGGGATTCGGCGAGCAGGCGCTCCACGTGCCAGCCTTCGAACACCTGGCCATCGTGCAGCTTCGGTGGCAGTGGCCAGTGGTCCAACTGCGCCAGGGAGTCCGCCAGGCCCGCCTGGGGCAGGTTGTCGACCCGTACCAATAGCGCGCTGGCGTTGTCCTGGCTTCCGGCCAGGTGGGCGGCGCTGACCAGGGCCTGTGCAGCGGCCGCGAGGTCCTGTTCATCCATCAGGATGCGCTGGATACCCTGGTCGCCGAGCACCGCCCAGATGCCATCACTGACCAATACGAAGCCCTGGCGCTCCTCCAGTTCGCCATCCAGGTAGTCCACGACCAGATGCTGGTCCAGGCCTAGCGCGCGCTTGAGCACGTGCTGCATGCCGGGCTGTTCCCAGACATGGTCTTCGCTGAGGCGGGTCAGTTGCTTGCCGTCCCAGCGGTAGGCGCGGCAGTCGCCGACGTGGGCCAGGGTGTAGCGGCGGCCACGCAGGACCAGGGCGGTGAGGGTGGTGAGCAGTGGCTGGCCGCCGCCGTTGGCCTGGAGCCAGCGGTTGTGGGCGACCAGCAGGCGATCCAGGGACTGGGCGACGGCCCAGGTTTCCGGGGTCGAGTAGTAGTCCAGCGCCAGGGCCTGCAAGGTAGCTCGGGCCGCCAGGCCGCCATCGGCGCATTGGCTGACGCCATCGGCCAGGGCGAAGAGGTAGCCTTTGCTCGCCGCCAGGGCGGGCGCCGGGGTTACCACCCGCAGGGCGTCCTGGTTCTCGTCGCGAGGACCGGTAGCGCTGGCTTCGCCGAAGCTGAGTTGCAGGGTCATCTGGGCGCAAGTCCTGTATGGGCGAAAGGAGCGCAGGTGCGCTCCTTGTCGGGTAATGCCCGGTGCCGATCCAGGCCGGCACCGGAATGCTCCGTGGTCAGACGCGAGCGGCGGTGACCGCCGCCGAGCCCCAGGTGGTGCGCCAGCGCTGCTTGACGCCGTGGAGGCCGAACCAGGCCACCACGCCCAGGCTGGCGAACAGCCAGAGGCCGAGCTGGTAGTCGCCGGTGGATTGCTTGATGGCGCCGAGGCCGGCGGTCAGGCAGAAGCCGCCGATACCGCCGGCCATGCCGATCAGCCCGGTCATCACGCCGATCTCCTTGTGGAAGCGCTGTGGCACCAGTTGGAACACCGCGCCGTTGCCTGCGCCAAGGCTCAGCATGGCAACCACGAAAAGCGCCAGCGCGAGGGTCGGGCTGGAGATATGGAAGCCCACGGCGGCGATGCACAGGGACGCCACAGTGTAGACCGCCAGCAGGGTGCGGATGCCGCCGATGCGATCGGCGAAGGCTCCGCCCAGCGGGCGCATCAGGCTGCCGGCGAAGACGCAGGCGGCGGTGTAGTAACCGGCGGTGACCGGGGGCAGGCCGTACTGGTCGTGGAAGTAGCCGGGCAGGGTGCTGGCCAGGCCGAGGAAGCCGCCGAAGGTGACGCTGTAGAACAGCATGAACCACCAGCTGTCACGGTCGCCGAGGGCTTTGAGGTAGTCGCCGAGGGCCTTGGGTGCCGGGCGGTTGGGGGCGTTGCGGGCGGCCAGGGAGAAGATCGCCAGGGTCAGCACCAGCGGGATCAGCGCCAGGCCGAAGACACTGTTCCAGCCATAGAGGGCGGCCAGGCCCGGCGCGAAGAGGGCAGCCAGCACGGTGCCCGAGTTGCCGGCGCCGGCGATGCCCATGGCCTTGCCCTGGTGCTGCGGCGGGTACCATTGCGAAGCCAGCGGCAGCGCCACGGCGAAGGAGGCCCCGGCGAAGCCGAGGAAAAGGCCGAGGAGCAGGGCCTGCTCATAGCTGTGGACGCCCATCTGCCAGGCCACGAACAGGGCGCCGATCACCACTACCTGGCCGGCCAGGCCCGCGGTCTTGGGCGAGGTGCGGTCGGCCAGCATGCCCATCAGGAAGCGCAGGACCGCGCCGGCCAGGATCGGGGTGGCGACCATCATTGCGCGTTGCTGGGTGGTGAGTCCCAGGTCAGCGGCGATCTGTACACCCAGCGGACCGAGTACGTACCAGACCATGAAGCTCAGGTCGAAATAGAGGAAGGCGGAGAACAGGGTGGGCGTATGGCCGGCTTTCCAGAAACTCGTTGTCATCTAACACCTCATCTGCGGTAAGGGGCCGGGAGACGCCTCGTCGTGATCGTGGGCACGACGGTCGCGCCTCCCGGTAAAACGTCGCGCTTGTGGCGCTTCGTCCTGCGGCCGGAGCCGCAGCGGAATTGAGTGAGCTGCAAGCGAACGTCCGGATCCCGGCCCGTCCACCGCCCCATCGCTGGGGCCGGAACGAAAAAGGCGCCGCACCACTGCCCGCATTGCTGCGGAGTGACGCGACGCCTTTGTCGTGTAGTGGGGCAACCGCCTTTGGCTACCTCTGCCTGTAGCAGAGCAAGACCTGGGCCAACCTTTGAAAAGCCCGTTCTAGAGCGGTGTTGCGGTGATCGGCGAATTTTGGCCCTGATTCAAAACGGGGCGATAGGCCCTGCGTTGCACCGAGTTGAAGCCGATTCGGCTCAGTCCAGCCAGTTGACCTGCGGGAAGGTCTTGCGGAAGTCCTGGGGCATGGGAACCACGCGGGACTCCCGGTAGTTGAAGAAGACGAAGCCTGACTTGGCCATGGCGATCAGCCTGCCGTCTTCCGGACGGGTAATTCGAAAGGTGATATCGCCGCCGTACTTGTTGAAGTCCATGACGCCCACCTCGAACAGCAACTGGTCGCGGGCGTGGGCCTCGGCCCTGTAGGTGGTGGCCAGGTCGGTAACGATGATGCCGGTGCCGTCCGCCGACGTCTCGCTGATGCCGAACTCGAACAGGAAGCGCGCGCGGGCTTCCGAGATCATGGAGATCATCGAGTCGTTGCCCAGGTGATTAGCCCCGTTGATGTCGGTCACGCGTACGGTCAGGTGCGTGGAGTAGCAGTACTGGTCTTCGGGGAAATCAAGGGACAGGCGGGCCATTGGAACCTCGGAAGTAGAAGCGGCAAGGTGCCGATTCTACGTCCGTCGGGCCGGATTGCCCGGCATTTCCGTGCTGAATATCAGCGGTGCAGGCTGTTCAGCCAGTAGAAGGTGACTCGGCCGCCTTCGTTGAGGGGGCCGTAGTTGTCCTGGATGTACGCACCCGCCTTGAAGTACAGCTGCTGTGGGGCCCAGTAGCCGCTGAGCTCGCGGTACAGGCCACCGTCGTCGCCCTTGCTGGTGATGGTGATGCCGAGCTTGCCGGAAGGGGTGATACGCAGGTCGTAACCGAAGCGTTCACCCAGGTCGACGTTTTCGGCCAGCAGTATGTTCTCCACCTCGCTATCCCCTGGACGCCTGCGCAGCAGCGCCTCGATCCGGCCATTACCGCGCAGGTAGTGGTACTGGATCTTGACCAGTGGGTCGTTGTAGCTGCCGGGCTGGTCCTTGCTATGGATCTGGCCGATGACGATTTTCTTCTCGCTCGGCACCTGCTCCACCGAGAGGACCGCGCTGAGGTAGTTGTCCGCACTGCTGTAGTACCAGTTGCTGAGCGTGCCGTCGGCTTGGGTCTCTCGCAGTTCGGTGCGCGGGTAGGTGGAATCCGAGGTGTGGGAACCGTTCACCGGCACCCAGAAACTGATACTGCCATCGGAATTGCGGCGGAAGTACTGGCTCTCGTAGCCATTGTTGAGGCGTTCGGTGGTGATCAGTGTGGCGGATTCGATGGCGGGAACCGTGAGGTTCCAGGTGGTGAGGTCTATCACTACATGTCCTTAATGCTGGATATAGGGCAGCAGTTCGTACATGCGGATATCGGAAAAGTTCCGATGGAGCCGACCGGCGGAGCGGAAAGGATTCTGGGACTTTAGTGCTGGATTCGCTGTTGGTTCGAGGTCAGCGAGAGAGGAGGATAAAACAGAGTGCGGAGATGCCTGTTACGTCGAAGTTGTTTTTAAAGTCAATTGAAATTGGCAGTTCAAACTTCTTCTTGAAACTGGGCATCCGTGCCCAGTCATCTATTACCACGACGCGAGTGCGGGGTTCACTCGGGAAGGAGTGACATTTTCGACTCTGTTGCCTGCCCACTTCACCAGCAGCGTCATCGCAATGAAGCCGAGGCAAATGAGAACCGGGTAAGCGAACATGATTTCGCCCAGGGAGTATTTCCAGCTGAGCGGACGAGCGATGCCCAGCATGGCCCCGTAGAACCAGGAAACACCAGATACGACACCCGAGAATACTGCGAGGGTGCGGGCGTTGGTTTCCATCTTGACCAGCGTGCCGGCCTTTTTAATGGCAGGCAGTACTGCGCTGTGCAGGAGGAAGCCGTTAACGGTCAACAGTGCTACGACCAGGATTTTGGCCTGGAGTTTGGGGTTGAGGAAGTACACCGCGCCTTTGACAGAGTAATCCAGCAGGATGATACCGATCCCTGTTACCCAGAGCGCCGCTAGTGCAAGCAGTACAGTTTTCTTCAGAGTATCAAGATGGGTTTTGTCGCTATGGGAGTCGTCTTGGCCAGTGATCATCTGCTTGATCATGGCGTAATCGCTGGTCAGGACCAGGCCGATTGCCACGCAGCAGGCGATCAGGTGGGCATAAACTACACCCATGCGCATTAGTTCCATGGTTTCTGCCTGTTTAAACAGGGAAGTGATCAGATGGTACAGCTCCATGGTTTACCTCTTGTTTTACAAAGTAAGTTGGTGTGCTGATGCAGTCTTGGGCACCGATATGTATTAATATTTTTCTTTCTCGCGGGTCTCTTTGGACTGCGAGTGGTCTTTATGTTGTTGGTGCAGTTCTACTTGTATTTCATGTCTTCATATTTACTCCTCCTTTTTTTGAGACAGAGAAACCGTGTGCACATGGACTTGTGCATTGGGAATCGCTCCGGACTCAAGGGGAAAAAAGACATGCGCGCCGCTGACCGACCACCGTTCAGCTGTGGCGCGATGAACTCTGGCTTTCATGAGAGTGATAGTACCCTGATTTTGTTCAAAAAATGTTCAAAAAGCTGACGAGCGGTTGTCAGGGAAGGGGCTATCCGGTGTCACGAAAAGGTAAGAAAGTCTTGCCGGGCGGGCGTTTCAGGAAAGTTCAGTTTTTTTCGTGCCCCCTGTGACCAGGGGGCGCGAACCGGCGTCATGCCTTGCCGGTTTTGCGGGTCTTGGGCGGAACCGACTGGCCGAGGATGCCATCGGCGCGGAACATCCCCTTGATGCCTCGTACGGCCTGGCGGATGCGGTCCTGGTTCTCGATCAGGGCAAAGCGGACATGGTCGTCACCGTAGTCGCCGAATCCCAGGCCCGGCGATACGCAGACCTTGGCCTCGGCCAGCAGTTTCTTGGCGAATTCCAGGGAACCCATGGCGGCGTAGGGCTCGGGAATCTTCGCCCAGACGTACATCGAGGCCTTGGGGTTCTCCACCATCCAGCCGATCTCGTGGAGCCCCTTCACCAGCACGTTGCGGCGCTGGCGATACTGCTCGGCGATATCGCGCACGCACTGCTGGTCGCCCTCCAGGGCGGCGATGGCCGCTACCTGCAGCGGAGTGAAGGTGCCGTAGTCGTGATAGCTCTTGATGCGCGCCAGGGCGCTGACCAGTTCCTGGTTGCCGACCATGAAGCCGATCCGCCAGCCCGCCATGTTGTAGCTCTTGGACAGGGTGAAGAACTCCACCGCGATGTCCTTCGCTCCGGGCACCTGCATGATCGAGGGCGCTTTCCAACCGTCGTAGACGATGTCGGCGTAGGCCAGGTCGTGCACCACCAGCACGTCGTACTGCTTGGCCAGGGCGACCACCCGCTCGAAGAAGTCCAGTTCCACGCATTGCGCGGTGGGGTTGGACGGGAAGCCGATGATCATCATCTTCGGCTTCGGAATGGATTCGCGGATGGCCCGTTCCAGTTCGGCGAAGAAGTCCACGCCGGGCACCAGGGGGACCGAGCGCACCTGGGCCCCGGCGATCACGGCACCGTAGATGTGGATCGGGTAGCTGGGGTTGGGCACCAGTACCGTGTCGCCATGGTCGAGGGTGGCGAGCATCAGGTGTGCCAGGCCTTCCTTGGAGCCGATGGTGACGATGGCTTCGGTTTCAGGATCGATCTCCACGTCGTAGCGGTCCTTGTACCAGCGCGAGATGGCCCTGCGCAGGCGCGGAATGCCGCGGGAGGTGGAGTATCCGTGGGTGTCTTCACGCTGGGCGACCTGCACGAGCTTTTCCACGATATGCGGCGGGGTGGCGCCGTCGGGGTTGCCCATGGACAGATCGATGATGTCCTCGCCGCGACGGCGTGCCGCCATCTTGAGTTCGGCAGTGATATTGAAGACGTAGGGGGGGAGACGATCGATGCGCGCAAAGCGGCGCGCTGAACGCTGGTCAGCCATGCTTTCCTCGGATACGTAAGCGCCCGGAACCGTCCGAGCGACGTCGGCCACTGCGGTGGCCTGGCGGCGAAGATAAGGGCTTGGCAGGGCCTTTGTCGAGGGGAGTTTCTTGAAGTTTGCCGCGCCGTTGGTGGCGCGGCGTCGAACGGGCGCCGCCAGCTCGTGAAAGCCCGGTTCGCGAGCAGAGCTCTATCCGGCCAGGGGGTGGTCCTCAGTGTCCCAGCATGTCGTGCATGGCGATGATCTGTTCGGCCACCTGGATCAGTTTCTGCTGCCGGCTCATCGCCTGGCGGCGCATCAAGGTGTAGGCCTCCTCCTCGTTGCAATTCTTCATTTTCATCAGCAGTCCCTTGGCCAGCTCGATGCGCTTGCGTTCAGCCAACTGCTGGTCGCGGGCCGAGAGCTGGGCGCGCAGCGCCTGGTCGCTTTCGAAGCGGGCCATGGCGACGTCGAGGATGGGTTGCAGGCGGTCGACCTGGATGCCTTCGACGATGTAGGCGCTGACGCCGGCCTGGATGGCCTGGCGCATGACCTTGGGGTCGTGCTCGTCGGTGAACATCACGATGGGGCGGGGCTGGTCGCGGGTCACCATCACCACCTGCTCCATTACGTCCCGGCCCGGGGATTCGGTATCGATCAGCACCACGTCCGGGCGTATCGCCTCTACCCGGGCTGGCAGGTCGATCGTCAGCCCGGATTCGTCGATCACTTCGAATCCGGCTTCCACCAGGGCGGCCTTGAGTCGACCGACTTTCTTGGCGGTGTCATTGATCAGCAGGATACGCAGCATGGTGGCGTCTTCCCTGGTGGCTATGGGGCGATGGCCCGGACACTGCCGGCCAGCGAGTGGATCGGGAAGCTGCGTGCGTAGCCCGCCGGGTCGCTGCCGTCCCAGGTGCGGCCGTCGATCAGGGTGGCGCTGCGCATCAGGTCCGGCACCTGGATTCCAAGGGATTCGGCGGCCTGGCAGTAGATGTCCAGGCGCTGCACGCGCCGGGCCACGTCCAGGTAGTCCGGGTCGTCCCGCAACAGGCCCCAGCGACGGAACTGGGTCATGAACCAGATGCCGTCGGACAGGTAGGGCATGTTCACCTGGCCGTCTTCGAAGAAGCGCAGCGGGTGCTCGTCCTGCCAGGCATTGCCGAGGCCGTCCTGGTAGTGACCGAGGAAGCGCCCCTCCACGGCCGAAAGTGGTACGTCCACGTAGTCGCTGCCGCTGATCAGTTGGGCGGTGCTATGGCGATTCTCCTCGCTGGCGTCGATGAAGCGGCTGGCCTCCAGCACGGCCATGGTCAGCGCACGGGCGGTGTTGGGGTACTGCTCGGCGAACTCCCGGGTTACGGCGAGCACCTTTTCCGGATGGTCTGGCCAGATCATCTGGCTGGTGGCCAGGGTGAAGCCCTGACCTTGGTCTACCGCCAGGGCGCCCCAGGGGCCGCCGGCACAGAAGCCGTCGATGCGCGCCGCCTTGAGGTGGGTGACCATCTGCGCGGGCGGCACCACCACCGTGTCGACGTCTCGCAGCGGATGGATGCCCTGGGCCGCGAGCCAGTAGTTCAGCCACATGGCATGGGTGCCGGTGGGAAAGGTCTGGGCGAAGGTCAGGCGTGCACCGCCTTGGCGCACGTGGCGGGCCAGTGCCTCGGAACTGGTCACGCCGATGCGCTTGAGTGGTTCGGAGAGGTTGATCGCCTGTCCGTTCTGGCACAGGCCCATGAGGATGGACATCGCGGCAGCCGGTCCGCCGATGCCCAGTTCGATGCCATAGACCTGGCCGTAGAGGGCCTGTGCAGCGTCCAGTTCGCCGGAGAGCAGCTTGTCGCGCAAGGTGGCCCAGGAGGATTGGCGCTGGAGGTTCAGGGTCAAGCCATAGGGTTGGGCGAAGCCCTGGGTGGCGGCGACTATCAGGGACGCCGAGTCGGTCAGGGGCATGAGGCCCAGATTGAGCATGCACTTCTCCGGTGCATCGCTGCCCGCTAACCAGGCCAGGTTGTCCGCGCGCGTGGTGTCCTGCGTGTCCGTCATCTTGGTTGCCACCTGTCAGCAAAATGGCGCCGATCCGGAGCAGCCGGGGCTCGCCGGTATCGACGCCATCGTCATCCACCCGCTCCGCCGTTGGAGTGAGTATCGTCGAGGCGGATCAAGCAAGCGTTATGCCAGGAGCCGAAAAAAACGAGCCCCGCCGGGGCGGGGCAAGGGTTCGAGGTCGGAGCCACCTCAACGTTCGATGATCTGCTTCACCTGGCTTTGCGGGATCTGTTGGACGCGACCTTCGTCGTCCTCGAACTTGAGCATGCCGGTGTCCTTGTCGAGCCTGGGCTTCTCGTCGGAAGTGATGAGCTGGCCGTCCGTCGTGGCGATCAGGTACTCGCTGGAGCAGCCGGCCAAGCCAAGGGTGCAGAGGAGGATGAGAAACCAGGCTTTCATGGCGGCGCTCCCCGTGGTGGCAGCTGATACCTGCAACATAGCTGCTGGCGGGGGAGCTGCAAGGTGGACAGGGTGACCCTCTGTCGAAAGTGTGTGCCGCTTGGCGGAGGCGGGCTGCCACTGCGCATGGCTGGCAATTCGCAGGGGGTGTCGACCCGTCGGTGTGCACGACAAAAAGAAGAAGCCCCGCACGGGGCGGGGCTTCTGCGTCACCAGGATCGCGGTGCAGGCTTAGGCCTGGACCACCGGGATCTTGGCGTTGGCCGCGGCTTCCTTGTACTCGGCGATCTGGTCGAAGGACAGGTAGCGGTAGATATCGGCAGCCATGCTGTCGATGTTCTTCGCGTATTCCATGTACTCGGCCACGGTCGGCAGTTTGCCCAGGATCGAGGCAACGGCCGCCAGCTCGGCGGAGGCCAGGTAGACGTTGGTGGCGTCGCCCAGACGGTTGGGGAAGTTACGGGTGGAGGTGGAGACCACGGTGGCGCCAGTCTGTACGCGGGCCTGGTTGCCCATGCACAGCGAGCAACCCGGCATTTCCATGCGCGCGCCGGCCTTGCCGTAGATGCCGTAGTAGCCTTCCTCGGTCAGCTGGTGCTGGTCCATCTTGGTCGGCGGCGCCAGCCACAGACGGGTCGGAATGCCGCCCTTGACCTTGTCCAGCAGCTTACCGGCCGCGCGGAAGTGACCGATGTTGGTCATGCAGGAGCCGATGAACACCTCGTCGATCTTGTCGCCGGCCACGGTGGACAGCAGGCGGGCATCGTCCGGGTCGTTCGGTGCGCAGAGCACAGGCTCTTTCACGTCGGCCAGGTCGATCTCGATGACGGCGGCGTATTCGGCGTCAGCGTCGCCTTCCAGCAGTTGCGGGTTGGCCAGCCAGGCTTCCATGGCCTGGGCGCGGCGTTCCATGGTGCGGGCGTCGCCGTAGCCTTCGCCGATCATCCAGCGCAGCAGGGTGATGTTGGACTTCAGGTACTCGGCAATCGCTTCTTCCGGCAGCTTGATGGAGCAACCGGCCGCGGAACGCTCGGCCGAGGCGTCGGACAGCTCGAAAGCTTGCTCGACGGTCAGGTCGTTGAGGCCTTCGATCTCGAGGATGCGGCCGGAGAAGATGTTCTTCTTGCCCTTCTTCTCGACGGTCAACAGGCCCGCTTGGATGGCGTAGTAGGGAATGGCATGCACCAGGTCACGCAGGGTGATCCCGGGCTGCATCTTGCCCTTGAAGCGCACCAGCACGGATTCCGGCATGTCCAGCGGCATCACGCCGGTGGCGGCGGCGAAGGCCACCAGGCCGGAGCCGGCCGGGAAGGAGATACCGATCGGGAAGCGGGTGTGGGAGTCACCGCCGGTGCCGACGGTGTCCGGCAGCAGCATGCGGTTCAGCCAGCTGTGGATGATGCCGTCGCCCGGACGCAGGGACACGCCGCCACGGGTGCGGATGAAATCCGGCAGGGTGTGGTGGGTGTTGACGTCGATGGGCTTCGGATAGGCGGCGGTGTGGCAGAAGGACTGCATCACCAGGTCGGCGGAGAAGCCGAGGCAGGCGAGGTCTTTCAGCTCGTCGCGGGTCATCGGGCCAGTGGTGTCCTGGGAACCGACGGTGGTCATCTTCGGCTCGCAGTAGGTGCCCGGGCGCACGCCC